>JALDYP010000052.1:0-15245 GCA_032153875.1 Methylophilus sp. | reverse complement strand
CCCGTTCCAGGTCGGCAATTTTCAGCATAGGCACGCCGCTCTGGCGCGTACCCAGCAGCTCGCCCGGGCCACGGATGTGCAAGTCAGCCTGGGCAATGTGGAAGCCATCATTGCTTTCGTAAATCACCTTTAGCCTGGCGCGGCCAATCTGCGAACATTGCTGTTTGCTATACAGCAGAATACAGGTGCTTTTTGCCGAACCGCGGCCGACGCGGCCACGCAACTGGTGTAACTGGCTAAGCCCCATGCGTTCGGCGTGCTCTATGACCATCAGGCTGGCGTTAGGCACATCCACACCTACCTCAATCACAGTCGTCGCCACCAGCAGATGTATCTGGTTGGCAGAAAAGGCCTGCATCACTGCCTGCTTTTCAGCGGATTTCATGCGGCCGTGCACCAGGCCTACCTGTAACTCCGGAAACGCCTCTTGCATGTAGGCATAGGTATCATTGGCGGTTTGCAATTGCAGGGTTTCCGATTCTTCAATCAGCGGGCACACCCAGTAAGCCTGGTGGCCTTGCGCGCAGGCTTCGCGCACCCGCTGCAATATCTCGTCACGTCTGTCATCCGCCACCAGTTTGGTCGCCACCGGTGTACGGCCGGGCGGCAACTCGTCAATCACTGAAACATCCAGGTCAGCGTAATAGCTCATGGAAAGCGTACGCGGAATAGGGGTGGCCGACATCATCAGCTGATGCGGTTCAATATCGCTACGCTGGCCTTTTTTGCGCAATGCCAGCCGCTGGTGCACACCAAAACGATGCTGCTCATCTACAATCGCTAACCCCAATTGTTTGAACTGCACATCTTCCTGAAACAGGGCATGAGTACCCACTGCCAGTATCGCTTCTCCACTGGCGATACGCGCAAGTGATTGCTCACGCGCCTTTTTATTCTGGCTGCCGGTCAGCCAGGCGATCTCAATGCCTAAAGGCATGAGCCAGCCACTGAGTTTTTTATAATGCTGTTCAGCAAGGATCTCAGTCGGCGCCATGATGGCGACCTGCCAGCTTTGTTCTATCATCTGCAACGCTGCGACGCAGGCGACAATGGTTTTGCCGCTGCCGACATCGCCAAGTAGCAGCCGTTGCATGGGGTGCGACTGGGTCAGGTCATGGCTGATTTCGTTGATGACTTTTTGCTGTGCGTTGGTCAGCTCAAATGGCAGGTTAGCCAATAAGCGGGCGCTTAATGTTTGGGAGCGCGGCGTAGCCGGTGCAAGTGCCTGTTTGCGGCGGGCATAATGCTGGCGCATGGATAACTGTTGCGCGAGTAACTCGTCATAAGCGAGCCTTTGCCAGGCCGGGTGGCTATGGTTTTCCAGGGTAGACAAGGCGATTTCCGGGCTGGGCTGGTGCAGCAGTTGCAGGCTGCTGGCAAAGTCGGGTAACTGCAATGGTGTGTACACCCAGGCGGGCAATGTTTCCTGCAAATAATCCGCTTTTAATACCAGGTTTACCGCTTTGCGTATGGTGTTCTGGCTAAGGCCTGCGGTGGTCGGGTAAACCGGCGTCAGCGCAGTGCTGATCGGGGTATCTTCTTTGACCTTGCGCTGCTGGGGGTGCACCATCTCGTAGCCGAAAAAACCGGGACGCACTTCACCAAAGGCACGGATACGGGTGCCGGTTTGCATGGCGGCAATCTGGCTGGGGTAAAAGTGGATAAAGCGTAAATTGATAATGCCGGTGTCATCCTGCACCCGCACATTGAGCATTTTGCGTGGCTTGTAACTGACCTCGTTATGCACCACCATGCCTTCAATCTGGGCCTGTTCGCCCTGCCGCAAATCGCGGATGGCGGTGACATGGGTTTCATCGAGGTAGCGGAGGGGTAAATGCAGCAGCAAGGCCTGCGGTGTGTGGATACCCAGTTTTTCAAGCTGGCTGCGCACGCTGGGAGTGAAGCCGCGGATATCGCTCAAGGAAAGCATGCTAGGCATTCACCCGCCGGTTACTGGATACGTTGTTCCAGCTGGTTGCCCTTGACCCGGTTAATGCGCACCACTTGCTGGATTTTGCGCAGGTTGCGGATCAGGGTCGCCAGGTGCACGCGGTTGTGCACCTGCACGGTGAAGTTCACATTGGAATACTGGCTGCCATCGCTGGATTCAACGCTGACATTATCAATGTTGGCATCTGCATTGGCGATGGTGGCTGCGATCTTGGCCAGCATACCGCGTTCATCCACCACCGAAATGCGCAGGTTAACGCTGAACAGTTTTTTCGGGTCGGCATCCCATTCCACATCCAGCCATTTTTCAGGGTCCAGCTTGAATTTGCGGATCGCCTGGCAATCGTGGGTATGAATGACCAGCCCTTTGTCTTTATTGATAAAGCCAAGGATGGGGTCACCTGGGATGGGGCGGCAGCAGGGGGCAAATTGCACGGCCATGCCTTCCGAACCGCGGATGGTGATGGTATCCAGTGTCTTGCCTGCTTTTTCTTCAGTATCCGCCGGATGCGCCAGCAACTGGTGCGCGACCATCAGGCTGTTGCGTTTGCCCAGCCCGATATCGGTAAGGATCATCTGCCGGGTTTTGGCACCGTAGTCATTCATGACTTTTTGCCATTGCTTGTCAGAAATATCACCCGGCTGGATATGCATCGCACGTAACGCCACATTCAGCATGCGCTCGCCGAGCTGGGCAGATTCTTCTACTTTTACGGTTTTCAGGTAATGGCGGATATGCGAACGCGCCTTGCCGGTCACCACATAATTGAGCCAGGCCGGGTTAGGTTTTGCCAGCGGTGCAGTGATGATTTCCACATGGTCACCATTGCGCATTTCAGTACGCAATGGCGCCAGCTCGTTATTGATCTTCACCGCCACGCAACTGTTGCCTACGTCGGAGTGTACGGCATAGGCAAAGTCAACGGCGGTAGAACCGCGCGGCAAGGCCATGATATTGCCCTTGGGTGTAAAGATATACACCTCATCCGGGAACAGATCGACCTTGAAGTTCTCGAGGAACTCATGGCTATCGTCACTCTCGGTCTGGATCTCCACCAGGCGCTGCAGCCACTGGTGGGTTTGCTGTTGCAGCTTGGTCAGGTGCGCATCGGTCGTTTTATACAGCCAGTGCGCAGCCACGCCGGCATCGGCAATATTGTGCATTTCCTGGCTGCGTATCTGTACTTCAATCGGCGTACCGAACGGGCCAAATAAAGTCGTGTGCAATGACTGGTAGCCATTAGCTTTAGGAATGGCAATGTAGTCTTTAAAGCGGCCAGGAATCGGTTTGTATAACGCGTGCAGCGCGCCGAGTGCCAGATAGCAGGCGGCCGTATCTTTTACGATGACGCGAAAACCATAAATGTCACCAATCTGCGACAATTTCATCGATTTTTCGCTCATCTTCTTGTAAATGCTGTAAAGGTGCTTTTCGCGGCCTTCCACATTGAATTCAAGCTGATATTGTTTGAGCTGGTTCTGGATCGATTCCAGGATCTTGCTGATCACTTCTTTGCGGTTGCCACGCGCGGTGCGGATGGCTTTATCAATCACGCGGTGGCGATTGGGGTATAAATATTTGAGGCTCAGGTCTTCCAGTTCATGGAAGATAGGATTTAGCCCGAGCCGGTTGGCAATCGGCGCATAAATATCCAGCGTTTCGCGAGCGATTCGCTTCTGCTTTTCCGGACGCATGGCATCCATGGTTTGCATGTTGTGCAGGCGATCGGCCAGTTTGACCAGGATCACGCGCACATCCTGGCTCATGGCCAGCAACATTTTGCGGAAATTCTCTGCCTGTGCCTGGGTGGCGGTTTGCAGCTCTACCTTATCCAGTTTGGTCAGGCCATCAACCAGGTCGGCGACCTGCTTGCCGAACTTCTCGGCGATTTCCGCACTGTTTACCTCAGTGTCTTCCACCACATCATGCAGCAAGGCTGCCAGCAGGGTAGGCAAATCCAGGTGCAGTTTGGCAAGGATGCAGGCCACAGAAATCGGGTGTGTGATGTAGGGTTCGCCGGTCTTGCGGGTTTGACCGGCATGCGCGCGTTCGGCATAGCGATACGCTTGCCAGACCAGCTGCACTTCATCTTCGTTGAGGTATTTGCGGATCAGCTGCGTGAGGGGGGAATCCTCACGGTCAGCTGGGAGTAAGTCTGCGGCTTCTAACGGTGATTTAGACTTACGATAGGCTTGGTCGCCTTGGGTGTGCGGCATAACTGCTTATGCCTGCCCTTTTTTTTCCAGTAATTCGACACCAATTTTACCGGCTGCGATTTCGCGCAGGGCAATCACGGTTGGTTTGTCTTTTTGCGCGTAACCAACCACCAGCGGGTCGGAGCCGTTAGCGATTTGTCTGGCGCGGTAAGCAGCCACCAGGGTTAATTGAAAACGGTTTGGGATGTTGTCCAAGCAATCATCGACGGTAATACGAGCCATAAAAAACCTTTATATTTGAATCACAGATCAGCGGCGGATTGCGCTGGTTCAGGTGAGTAATTGAATCAGTGACGCGTGGCAGGCAACCTGGCGGTCAAGCTGCAAGCGCTTGGAACGCACAATGGCGATTAAATCCTGCAATGCCACGTCAAAATTGTCATTAATTGTAACATAATCAAACTCATGCACGTGACGCATCTCCTCACGCGCAGCCGCCAATCGCCTGGCGATCACAGCCTCGCTATCCTGGCCGCGGGTGTTCAGGCGGTGCGAAAGTGCTTCAATCGAAGGTGGCAAAATAAAAATGGAAGTCACTTGCGGATACAGGGTGCGGATCTGCTGTGCGCCTTGCCAGTCGATCTCCAGGATAACGTCACGGCCCTCGGCCAGGGCATTCTCGACTTCACTCTGGGCAGTGCCATAACGCGCGCTGTGCACGTGCGCGCTTTCAAGGAAACCGCCATTATCCAGAATCTCCATAAATGCCGATTCAGGGACAAAATGATAATGAATGCCATCTTCCTCACCCGGGCGCGGTTCACGCGTGGTGTGCGAGACGGATAGCTTTAGTAAGGGATCCTGTGCCAGCATGGCGCGCACCAGGCTGGTTTTACCGGCGCCGGAGGCTGCAGAAATGACAAATAAATGGCCGTGACTCATTGTGAGCCCCATTCCGGATTAGGCAGTGAAGAGAATACGGCTTTCAAGCCTTCGCCCCAGCCTTTATGTACGCTGGCGTAATATGGGTCGCGTTCGGTCAGGCGTTGACGGCAATCAGCGGTCAGCGTGTCAGTACGGTAAATCATCAAATCAATAGGCATGGCGACAGAAATATTGCTGCGGATAGTGGAATCAAATGAAATCAGCACACATTTCACTGCTTCCATCATATCGGTTTTGTGGTTAATGACACGGTCGATAATCGGCTTGCCGTATTTGGTTTCGCCAATCTGCAAATAAGGCGTATCCGAAGTGGCTTCGATAAAATTACCTGCGGCGTAGACATTAAACAGGCGCGGTTTTTCGCCCTTGATTTGCCCTGCCACCAGGATACTGGCAGTGAAGTCGATGCCATGTTCCTTCAATGTTTCGCCGTCGCGATGGTAAATGCTGCGCATGGCGGCTCCCACCACACTGGCGGCTTCAAACATGGAATGCACACTGTTTAAATTTGCGGTTTCCGGCTCGGGTTCCTTGAGCTGTTCACGCAGCAAATTGACGACGGATTGGGTAATCGCCAGATTACCTGCCGTGAGCAGCACGATCACACGCTCGCCGGTTTGCTCGAATACATGCGTTTTGGGGGCAATGGCTACCTGGTCAACACCCGCGTTAGTACGTGTGTCAGACGCGAGCACCAGCCCTTGTTCCAGCAGGATACCTACACAATATGTCATAACGGTATGGAAGAAAAAGCGGAGTCGCTAAAGTGACATGATAGCACGGGCTGTCTGCACGACTCCACTGCGGGTAGCTAGCGATTTATTGTTGCGCTGAGAGCGCTTGCTGGTACAACTGGTCAGTCTGGCGTTTACGCTCTTCGTGCGTAAACGTGGTCAGCTGGTTAACGCTGACCATGCTGGACATGCCTTCCATGCCGCCGCCGATACGGGTGCCGGTCACCGGGCTGGCACTGCGGTAATCAAGGCCAACGGCCAGCCGCACATGTGTTTCATTGGTTAACAAGCCATTTGAAACATCCAGCCCCAGCCAGCGGTCATCTTGCCACACCTCGACCCAGGCATGGGTCTGCATCAGGCTGCCATCTTCAGTAAACAGGTAACCGCTGACATAGCGCGCCGGCAAGCCCACGCTGCGGCAACAACCTATAAACGCATGGGCATGGTCCTGGCAGACACCTTTACCTAGCCGGAAAGCTTCGGCTGCTGGTGTATTTACCTGCGTGGCACCGTTTATATAGTGCATTTTGTCGCGCAGTGCATACATCAGTTCAGTCACCGGCGCCTGCGCAAACTGGCTGGCGAATTCCGTCATCGCAGCATCTGCCTGGGTCAGGGCTGACTCCCGCAGATACAGCTCCACCGGTAACGGCTGGTGGGTGGCCAGGCTTGTGACGCCGGTCTCGACTTCGCCAGCGACCGAAATCAGTAATTCTGTATGCGGCTGGTCTATCACCAGGGTATGCGTGAGGTTGCCGTAGGTATCTTCAAACGCATGGCACTGGCCGTTGACTTTGATTTCCCAGTGTTTCACGTGCTGGCCGAGGCCATCGCGCGGTGTCAGCCGCAGCTGCTGAATCGTGTATTGCACTGCTTTGTTATACACATACTGGGTGTGATGTTCAATATTCAGCAGCATGCTAATTCAAACAGCGCCATGATGCTGAGACTGCAGGCAAGACAGGCTATGCGTTTCGCTATCTGACTGGGTGAAGGTCATTGCAATATTGATCACGCAGTAGCACTAAGGAAGTTGCGCTGAATCTCTTCGCCCAGTTTGCGGTTTGCCAGGATAAATTCATCCAGGAAGTGATGCACGCCATCTTTGACGATATCCAGCATGCGGCCGTAATGCAGCCTGGCATGCATTTGCCCGGCCAGACGCTCGGCTTCGGTTTGCCGGCTACCGGCCACCTGCCGCAAGATAGGCATAATCTCGGCGTAGCAGGCATGCAATGAGCGCGGCATATCTTCGCGCAATATCAGCAACTCGGATACTTTGGTCGGCTCAATCGCATCGCGGTAAACTTTCTGGTACGCCTGGAACGCAGCCACGGAACGCAAGACAGCGCTCCATTCGTAATAATCCACCGCGCCTTCATTCGCTTCCTGCATGGGGATTAAAAATTCGTATTTCACGTCCAGCAAACGGGCGGTGTTGTCGGCGCGTTCCATAAAAGTACCCAGGCGCACAAAGCTGAATGCTTCATCACGCAACATGGTGCCAAAACACACGCCACGGAACAGATGCGAACGGCTTTTCACCCATTCACAAAATTCGTTCAGGCCAGACTGTGTCAAATCCTGCTTGATGTACTGGTCGAATTCCAGCCACAGCGTATTCATGTTCTCCCAGGTTTCTACTGTCATCGCCACCCGCACTGCGCGCGCGTTTTCACGCGCACTGCGCAACGAACTGTAAATGCTGGAAGGGTTGTGGCTATCCATGACCAGATGTTGAATAACATTTGCTGCACTGATATCCGTGTAGGTCGCCTCGTAAATATCCCTCACACCGGCGATTTCCAGCACGCTATCCCATAATTCTTCATCGTTGCTGGCATCTGAAGGCAGCAGCGACATGCCATAAGTCACCTCCAGTACGCGCGCCACGTTTTCGGCACGCTCTATGTAACGTGCCATCCAATATAAATGATCTGCAGTGCGGCTTAACATATCAGGGCCTCTTGATTCATTTGCTGGGCAGCTATTTGCGACTGCGTTTGTGCTACACAGACCTCATCGCGTTCCAGCACCCAGGTATCTTTGGTACCGCCACCTTGTGACGAGTTGACCACCAGTGAGCCTTGCTTGAGTGCCACGCGCGATAGCCCGCCGGGGACCACGCTGACCGTTTTACCTGACAGCACAAATGGGCGCAGGTCGACATGGCGTGGCGCAATGCCCTGGTCAACCAGGGTAGGGCAGGTTGATAGTGCCAAGGTCGGTTGCGCAATATAGTTGGAAGGTTTGGAAACAATGCGCAGCCTGAATTCTTCGATTTCCTGCTTGCTGGCAGTCGGGCCGACCAGCATGCCGTAGCCGCCGGAGCCTTGTACTTCCTTGACGACCAGCTCGGGCAGGTGATCCAGCACATAGGCCAGATCACCCTCCTTGCTGAGTTGATACGTGGGCACGTTTTGCAGGATGGGAGACTCACCCAGGTAAAATTTAATCATCTCCGGCACATAGATATACGTTGCCTTGTCATCAGCCACGCCGGTGCCCACCGCGTTAGCCAATGTGACGCCACCATTGCGGTAGACGGAGAGTAGACCCGGTACGCCCAACATGGAGTCGGGCTTGAAAACCAGGGGGTCTATGTAGTCGTCGTCGATGCGGCGGTAGATCACGTCCACCCTTTGCGGGCCTTGCGTGGTGCGCATATAGACGGCGTTATTACGGACAAACAAATCCTGGCCTTCCACCAGTTCAATACCCATCTGCTGGGCGAGGAAGGCATGTTCAAAGTAGGCGCTGTTATAGGCGCCAGGAGAAAGCAGTACTACGGTCGGGTCGGTGACGCCGGTCTGTGCCACCGAGCGCAAATTGTTCAGCAGCACATGCGGGTAATGTTCTACCGGCGCGATCGGGTACTTCTTGAACAGATCAGGAAACAACCGCATCATCATTTTGCGGTCTTCCAGCATGTACGAAACACCGGATGGTGTGCGCAGGTTATCTTCCAGCACATAAAACTGCGATTCGCTGGTGCGCACCAGGTCAATCCCGGCGACATGCGCATAAATCTGGTTAGGCACATTCACCCCTACCATTTCCGGACGATACTGCGAATTGGTCAATATGCTGTGCGGCACAATGCCGGCCTTGATAATCTCCTGGTCATGATAAATATCATGCAGAAACATATTCAATGCGCGCACGCGTTGCACCGCGCCCTTGGATAAATGTGCCCATTCACTCGCGGAAATCAGGCGCGGGATCACATCAAAAGGAATCAGGCGCTCGGCCCCATCCTCTTCACCATAAACATTAAAAGTAATGCCCACACGACGGAACAATACCTCTGCTTCCGCCCGTTTGGCCGCTAATTGCTGGGTAGGTACAGCACTCAACCAGCGGTCGTAAGCCTGGTAAATGCCACGTACATCAGCACCATACCCCTGCATTTCATCAAAAAACTGTTTCGCCGTTTGTGTCATGGCCCATGACCTTTGCATTATTTGTAATTGATAACAGCAAAGTGTGTGCCAGCAAAAAATAATCTTTTAAATCATTAGTTTATGTAAAAACCTAATTCTATAAAAATGCAAATCGCACCATAAAGGTGCGGCTTTAACTAGTTTATGGATTTTTAGATGAAGTCTGAGCGTGCTGCAATCCAAAGAATTGCATTCATGTGAAAGCGTGTGGTCTTCATGGTCCCCTATCTGACGCGCCGAGTAGCGCAGTCAGCGTGGGAGGTGTCGGCCAGCGTCTGTTTGAGTTCCGCAACAAGCCACGAAGTATGTGGCTTGTCAGGGCGAGTTACGTTGGCCGCCCACGTTGAAGAGCAACGCAGGAAAAAAGCGGAAGCTAGGGTGTCTTGTTCTTTGCCTTCTTTCTTATGGACAAGCATAAGAAAGAGGGTCGCCTAGAGGCGAAAAAGAATGTTTAACCCCTTAAAAGAAAATACCAATTAGAACTGCCCACAGATGTGACAAGTGTTGTCTATTGTAACCAAGCTAAGCTTGATACTAGCCTGGATTCTGGTCTGCACGAGAATGACGATCTTTAAACGTATTGAGGGCAATTACTTATAACTGAACGACTGCTCGAATCTTTCCAGCAGTTTCAAACCGGCTTCATCCGGATTCGCATACGAAACATGCACATTGCTCCATTTATTCTTGTATGCGAACAGCAAATGGACATGACGTTGCCGGATGCCTTTATCCTGAAAGCTATTCTCAAGGTCATAACTGATCTTGCAGTAATTGCTATTGCAGCTCTTTTGCACACTAGCCTGGTTAATCAACGGATCTTTACCAGCCCTGGTCCAGAAGCAATTCAGCACATTTTCATGTGAGTCACCACCTTCACATGCAGGTGTATCCACATTAATCACCACCGAAAAGAAATTGGCATTGCCATAATACATATAGTGGTCATTCGAATCCGCTTCCCTGACCGGCCTCAGTGGCGGCGCATCAAAAGTAATCGCCCAACCCTGGTCCGGAATCGGCATGGTAGTGATTTCAGCATTGGATAACACGGGAAATAAACTGGTCATGAGCGTAACGCAGCTTAAGATGGCATAGCGTAGAAGAGGCATGATTCTAGACCCTATGTTTTTGTTGGAATGACCTGACTATACCATCATGCCAGTAGGGTTAAGCCACTTCACAGGCGAAGTGGCTTAACTTTATGCAAAGTGTTGTATTTATTCAATATTCTGGATTTGTTCGCGCATCTGCTCGATCAGCACTTTCAGCTGCATGGAAACCTGGGTGGTTTCAATCGCGGCTGATTTTGAGCCTAGTGTGTTGGCTTCACGATTCATTTCCTGCATCAGGAAATCCAGCTTTTTACCGACCGCACCGCCAACGGTAAGGATGCGGTCCATTTCAGTAATGTGTGAATTCAGGCGCGCCAGCTCTTCATCAACATCTGTGCGTTGTGCATACAGCACGATTTCCTGGCGCACTCGGTCATCGTCGGCCTGCATCGCTTCACGCAATTTGGCGGTGAGCTTTTCCTGGTATTGCTGGATCACTTGCGGCAACAACGGTTTCACTATGCTGATCTGTTCACGCACGCCTTGCAGGCGGTCAAGCAATACTTGCTTGAGTTTTTCGCCTTCACGCTGGCGTGCAGCAATCAGTTCGTCTATCGCCTGGCTCAATCCTTTTTGCAGGCTTTCTGCCATGGCTTCGGTATCCACCGCCTCGGTTTGCAACACGCCTGGTAACTTGAAAATATCTACCAGGTTCACCGGCTGTGCTTCGGGGAAGTGCTGATTGAGGTCTTTCAAGGTCTGCGCGATCTGCGTGACCATAGTTGGGTTCAGTGCCAGTTTATTGGAATTCGCGCTATCGCTTTTCAGGCTCAACCGGCATTCCACTTTGCCGCGGCCAAGCCTGGTTTGCAGCTGTTCGCGTACCAACGGTTCAAACTGGCGCAAACTGTCTTCGATTTTGACATTCAGCTCCAGGTAACGGTGATTGACTGCGCGCAATTCAATCAGCAACAAGCCGGCCGGAAAGCGGGTTTCGCTATTGGCAAAGCCGGTCATACTTAAAATGGGTTGGTTATTGGTATTCTTTTTGGCAGTCATTATTCGCTCCGGGCTAAGCGGGAGATTGTATCAAATGCGTTATCGATATGCGAAAATAGCGTTATAACAAGTAAACACAGTTTAAGGAATGACAGAAGCGTCGTTGAGCGAGCTGAGGTTCAATGTGCACGGAACACAACAATTCGCGGCGCAGGACTGGCTCGGTACATCCTTAATTTCGTGTTTCCCTAAATAAAGCCATGATTAGTACGTTAACCATTTAGTGAAGCTAGCCAATAAAATCGATATTGCATTGCCGGTAGGCACCGTGCTGCATGACTACACCATTACCCGGGTGCTGAGTCTGGGCGGGTTCAGCTTCGTCTATCTGGCGCAGGATAAGCAGAAGAATACCGTCGCCATCAAGGAATACATGCCGGTGACGCTGGCCAAACGCGACGGGCAGACGCATATCCGCAGCAACGGTAAAAACGAAGCCGCTTACAAACATGGTATGAAGTGCTTTTTTGAGGAAGGCCTGGCGCTGGCCAATATCGAGCACAAGAATATCGTGCGTGTGAAAAACTTCTTCCGCGCCAATAACACCGTGTACATGGTGATGAAATACGAGCGCGGCAAATCGCTGCAAGACTACATCATGGCGTTAACGCAACCGGTGCCGGAAAACTTCATGATCCGCATGTTTGTGGAATTGCTCAATGGTTTGCGCGAGGTGCATAGCCGTAAACTGCTGCATCTGGATATCAAACCGGCCAATATCTATATCCGGCTGGATGGTTCTCCGGTGTTGCTGGACTTCGGCTCGGCGCGCCAGGCCTTGTCTGAGGTGACACTGGCGCCGACTTACACGCCGGGTTTCGCCCCGCCTGAGCAATATATAGACCGCAAGCATCTGGGGCCGTGGAGCGATATCTACAGCATAGGTGCCAGCATGTATGCCTGTTTGCAGCGCTCATCGCCGCTGGCCGCCAATATCCGCCTGAACGAAGATACGCTGGTACCGGCAACGCAACTGGGCAAGCAAATTTACTCAGAAAAACTGTTATCGATCATTGATGACTGTATGCATATTGATTACCTGCAACGGCCGCAAAGTGTGTTTTCATTGCAGAAAAAAATGATAGAGGTGCACGTGGCTGAAGACGCCCGTGGTTCCCTGGTAGATAAAATTATTAAAGTGCTGACCAAACCACTATGAGTCTTACCTACTTGAATATGCCCAAGCCAAATATAATCAGGCCAAATATCAAGCTGAGAATTTCCAGGCCATGAAATTCTCAATTTCTCAGGGTACCCGGCAGGGGCCGCGTCCTTACAACCAGGACCGTTTGGCCTATTCTTACCACAGGCATTCCATTCTGATGGTGCTGGCCGATGGCATGGGCGGTCACCAGCATGGTGATGTTGCAGCAGAGATCGCGGTCAAAACCATGGTGGAAGCCTTCCAGCGTGAATCTGACCCGATGATCGCGCATCCGGCGCAGTTTCTGCGTGAGCAGATCGGTCAGGTGCATGACGTGATTGAAAACGTACGCGTGCGCAAAAAACTGCCAGAATCGCCACGCACGACGATAGTGGTCGCCTTGATCCAGCACAACAAACTGTTTTGTGCGCACGTTGGTGATTCCCGTTTATACCTTTACCGAAACGGCCTGGAAGAGTTCCAGACCCAGGATCATTCTGTAGTGCAATCATTACTGCGCGAAGGCAGGATCACCGCCGAGCAGATTGAGCGTCACCCGCACCGCAACAAAATCTATAATTGCCTGGGTGGCGACAAGCCGCCTCAGGTTGAACTGGCTCCTCCTCTTCCGCTAAACGAGGGCGATGTGGTGTTGCTGTGCTCGGATGGCGTTTGGAATAAAGTGCCCGATATCACCATGGCACAGCATATGCTGGCGGCCAATATGCAGGATGGCATTACGCGCCTGCTGGATGATGCGGATGCCGCCAGTATCACGTTGGGCGATAATATGAGCGCGATTGCCATGCAGTGGGGCGAGCGTAATACCGCGCCGCTGGCGGTTTCCACGCTGGATTTACCCAGCGATGTCATGACCACCATGATGAATCATGCCGGCAGCATGCCCAACCCGCATGCGCTGGATCTGACCGATGACGAAATTGAAAAAGCGATAGCCGATATACAGGATGCGTTGGGCAGAACCGGCCAACACATCAAGAAACAAGACACTTGAAACAGGAAAACTGAAATGACCAGACCAAGCCAGCGTGCCAACGACCAGTTGCGCAGCATTGAAATCATCCGCAGCTACACCAAACATGCCGAAGGCTCAGTATTGGTTAAATTTGGCGATACCCACGTCATCTGCACCGCCAGTATCGAAGAAAAAGTACCCGGCTTCCTCAAAGGTAAAAACCAGGGTTGGGTGACAGCGGAATACGGCATGCTGCCACGTTCAACCGGTTCACGCATGGACCGCGAAGCCGCCCGCGGCAAGCAAACCGGGCGTACCCAGGAGATCCAGCGCCTGATCGGCCGCAGCCTGCGCGCGGTGATCGATATGCAAAAACTGGGTGAGCGCACCATCCATTTCGACTGTGACGTGATCCAGGCCGATGGTGGCACACGCACAGCCAGCATCACTGGCGCCTATGTCGCCATGGTCGATGCCGTGAGTACTCTGCTGGCAAAAGGCCTGCTGACTGAAAGCCCGATCAAAGACTCCGTAGGCGCGATTTCCGTCGGTGTTTACCAGGGCATACCTGTGCTGGATTTAGACTATATCGAAGACTCCGACTGTGACACCGACATGAATGTGGTCATGACCGGTAGCGGTGGCTTTGTTGAAATCCAGGGCACCGCCGAAGGCGAACCTTTCAGCCGCGAAGCCATGAACGAGATGCTGGACCTGGCCGCCAAAGGCATCGCCGAATTATCCAGATTGCAACAACAGGCACTGGCAAAATAATGGCATTGCCCTTCAATAAACTGGTCATCGCCTCCGGCAACAAAGGCAAGATCCGCGAGATCGCGCATGTGCTGGCACCCTTGAATATCGAGATTGTGTCGCAATCTGAATTCAATGTACCGGAATGTCCGGAGCCGTATGAAACCTTTGTTGAAAACGCATTAGCCAAAGCGCGCCATGCCAGCCAGCATACCGGCTTGTCAGCGCTGGCCGATGATTCCGGCTTGTGCGTGAATGCCCTGCAAGGCGCACCGGGCGTGATCTCTGCGCGTTACGCCGGTCCGTTACCAGCTGGCAGCTTGCTGACACAGGATGAACGCAACAACGATAAATTACTCACAGTCATGTCACGCGAAAGTGACCGCCGTGCGTATTTTTACAGTGTGCTGGTGCTGGTGCGTTCACCAAACGACCCGCAACCTATCATTGCCGATGGCATGTGGCTGGGTGAGATCTTGCGCGAGTTCCGTGGTTCTGAAGGCTTTGGTTATGATCCATTGTTTATGGACCTGGAAACCCGCAAGACTGTGGCTGAATTGCCGCTGGAAGTCAAAAGCAAAATGAGCCACCGCGGCCAGGCTTTGGTAAAATTGCTGCAGGCTTTGGAAAAGAGCAAATGAGAGTAAGTGAATGACAAATGAGTGGCCAAAATGGGTACGTGACGATGGTTCGGTGGTTTCCTGCACCGAAAAGGTCAAAGTCATGTCCGAAAATTTTGATGAACTCAAACAGATCGCGCAGGACGCGCTGGAAGATGGCCTGCTGATGGAAGTCAGCGAAGAGCAAATGCGTGCTGCGCTGCGTGAACTTGTGGATTCATTAGTCAACCCTTACAACAAGATATAGGCTCTGCCCAATGGCAAGCCTCTCCCCGCAACAAATCCTCCAGGACGTATTCGGTTACAACCAGTTCCGCCACCAGCAACAAGCCATCGTTGAACATGTGATCAGCGGGCAGGATGCGCTGGTGCTGATGCCTACCGGCGGCGGCAAATCCCTGTGTTA
>JALDYP010000097.1:0-3317 GCA_032153875.1 Methylophilus sp. | reverse complement strand
CTGAACTGAAATAGATAAACTTGCCATCTGGAGAGAAAGCAGGTTCAGTATCAATTGAGCTGCTTTTGGTCACTTGTTGCAGATTAGACCCATCGGCAGAGATCGTATAGATCTGTGAGTTTGCGCCATAAGTCAGTACTACTGCCAGCTTACTGCCATCCGGAGCCCAGGCTGGTGCGCTGTTGTTGCCTTTGAAGTTGGCTACTACTTTACGCTCGCCGGTATACAGCGATTGTACAAAAACGATAGGTTTCTTTTTCTCAAAAGAGACATAGGCCATTCTGCTGCCATCTGGCGCCCAAGCTGGGGAAATAATCGGCTCGTTTGAAGACACAAGGGTTTGCGCATTGAAACCATCATAGTCTGCAATCTGCAATGTAAAGCGTTTGCCAGCTTTAGTCACATACGCGATACGGGTAGCAAAGGCACCAGGCTGGCCAGTGAATTTTTCATAAATCTGGTCAGCGATCAAATGTGCCACATGTCTGTACTGGCTAGGCGGCACGGTATAGGTAGATTGCAACAAAGGTGTTTGGCGCAAAACGTCCATGACCTGCACATTGATTTTCAGGTTGCCGTTAGGCGCCTCCTGCACTTCACCTATGCTCAGGCCTTGCGCCTTGAGCGCAGTCCAGTCAGTGTATTTAATTTGTGCAGCCGTGGTAGGCAAGGAAGGTACGCCGCTTGTGTTCAGCACGCGGAACATACCGCTGCCTTTTAAGTCATTGCTGATAATTTCATGGATGCGGCTTTTACCCGGCGCATTGGCAGGCTCAGTCATCGGCAGGATCGCGATTGGAATCTGGATAGCGCTACCGCCGCTGATCTCGATTTCTAGCGCAGCTTGCGCAGGATTTGCAAACATACTCACCAGTATACTGACGAAAAACGCATGCATGAATGCCCAACGATTATCAATCAGGCGGCTTTTAACTGTTGTCATGGTCACAATATTATTCACTTTAAATTGCCTGTTATATAAAGAATTATAACGAAAAGCCCGGTCAGCGTCATTTCCACACTAACCGCGCGGTTTAAATTTCAAATGTAGCAACTCCAGCAATGCTTTACGCACTGCCGGATCATCAGGTAAATCAAACGGCTTAGCTGCCACAATGGCGCGGAAAACAGCATCATCACACACCGAATCACCAGAACCTTTAACCATCTTCGGCATGCCGGATAAATCCCCGGTATTGGTTAACTGTATATCAAACAACAATTGAGGATTTGAAACCGGGCACAGGCCAGGGTTCACATTGCTCCTGATTTTACGATTCATGAGCCCGACGTAATAGCTTAAAACAGAGGGGTCCACTGGCCCGGTCGCTGCAGCTTGAGCGTCCATATCCTGCTGGCGCATGGCATCCTGGACTTTCTTCAGCTTCTCTTCTGCCTCTTCTTTACGCAGTGCTTCCTGAATTTTCTTCAGTTTTTCTTCCTGCTTTTTCTTCTCTTCTTCTTTCTTTTTTTCTTCCTCTAATTTTTGCTTTTTCTCATCTTCCCGCTTTTTGAGTGCAATTTCCGCTTCTTGTTCCGCTTTATTCACTTGCGGCTCAGGCGGCGTCACTTTTTCAGGTGGTTTTGGCTTTGGTTCTGGCTGAGGCTCAGGAGGTTTTGGTGGCTCCGGTTTTGGCGGTTCTGGCGCAGGCTTGGGCGGCGTTTTGCTGGGCAAACTATCCCATAAGGTCGCTTCCATCACCGAAGGGCTCACATGCACGGCCTTCCAGTCGATCATAAAGATCATCGCCATGAATAGCGCGATATGCATCAGCACAGACAATACGGCTGCGCGTCTGCGGAAAATCTGATCTTGTGGTGAATGTGGGATTTTCATCTAAATATGCGACCTGCCGCTTATTTTTCGTTCTGGAACAACAGGCCAACCTGGTTCACTTGTGCCTGCTTCAACAAATCCATCACCGAGACTACTTCACCATACGGCGTATTTTTATCGGCTGAAACCACTACCGGCTTTTCTGATTCTGACAAGCGTTGGCGGATCAATGCCAGCATGTCATCACGCTCCATTTCCTTGCCATCCATGGTTACAGTGCCTTCTTTCAGCACGGTCACCACAATCGGGTCACCGCTTTGCTTCAAGGCCTGGCCGACTTTTGGCAATTCCACCATGCCAGGATTAGTCATAGGCGCGGTCACCATAAAAATCACCAGCAATACCAGCGTCACATCAATGTAAGGCACCACATTGATCTGGTTCATCATGCGACGTTTACGCGTTCTGCTCATAAGCGCTCCGATCAGGCTCTACGTTGCAAAATGTTGGTGAATTCTTCCATAAAGCTTTCGTAACGGACCAGTAGTCTATCTACGTTAGCTGCAAAACGGTTGTAGGCAATCACCGCCGGAATCGCCGCAAATAGACCAATCGCTGTCGCAACCAAGGCTTCTGCAATACCTGGTGCCACCTGGCTTAACGTCGCTTGCGCCACGTTAGACAAGCCACGGAAAGAATTCATGATGCCCCACACCGTACCGAACAAACCGATGTACGGGCTGACTGAACCTACGGATGCCAGAAAAGGCAAATGCGAATCCAGGTAATCCAGCTCACGGTTATACGCAGCGCGCATCGCACGTCGCGTGGCTTCCATCACATCGCTGATTTCTGCGTCTTTCTGCGCATCTTTCTGCTGTTTGTGGCGGATAAACTCTTTTAAACCGGCCTGGAAAATACTGGCCATGCCTTGCGGCGTTTTGCGGCCAGAACCGATGCGCTCATACAACTCATTCAAGTCACCACCAGACCAGAATTGTGCTTCAAACTGGTCTACATTTTCAGCGGCTGCCTTCAATGAAAACACTTTAATGAAGATATACCACCATGATGCCAGCGAGGTCAGCAGTAAAATCAGCATGACCACCTGGACGGGCAAACTCGCCCCGCTCACCAGGGTAAAAATCGACATATCATTTGTTACATTCATGAAGACTCCAGTGCTATTTTGATACGGGCCGGAATACCCGTGGGTTTAAATGAATCCGCGTCTACACAGGCAACTTTTACCTGTGCTTCTAATAAAACCAGTTCGTCGCGCATGATCTGCTGCTGACAGCTAAAACTGCCTAGCCGCATTTCAGTGACCTGCGAAACTATTTTCAACTCGTCATCCAGCCTGGCCGGTTTTTTAAACTGTATTTGCATGCTGTGCACCACAAATAACACCTGCTCATGTTGTCGCAACGCGGCCTGAGCAAAACCCAGGCCGCGCAACCATTCTGTCCTCGCACGCTCCATAAAGTTCAGGTACCGGCTGTGGTAAACCACGCCACCGGCATCCGTATCTTCATAATAG
>JALDYP010000096.1:0-3335 GCA_032153875.1 Methylophilus sp. | reverse complement strand
TCAACAGCCAGTCTAAAGATGCAATGCGTCAGTGCCTGGCTAACATCCAGAACGGCGACTACGCTAAACAGTTCATCCTGGAAGGCCGTACCAACTATCCAGAAATGACTGCACGCCGCCGTTTGAACGCTGCTCACCCAATCGAGCAAGTAGGTAACAAACTGCGCGCCATGATGCCTTGGATCGCGAAAAACAAACTGGTTGATCAGTCTAAAAATTAATTTTTAGAAATTGATCAAAGACTAAAAGATCAATCTAAAAACTAATTGTTTTTGATGCGTAATCAAAGCCTGGAGGTTTAGTCTGAATTCGGATTAGACCGCCATAGGCAAAAAGCACAGGTAGATGTAATATCGCCTGTGCTTTTTTATTGATAGTGATACGAAAAGCAAGAAATCCAGATTCTTGAGCCAGACTGGGCTCGACAAGTAATTTGGTATCAAATGAACAAGGGAAATAAGTGAAACTCTCCATTCTGTTGCAATACATTGCCCCAAAACAATTGCTGACCGCTGCAGCCGGCAAACTGGCACATTGGCAAGCGGGTGGCCTGACTACCGCTTTTATCGGCTGGTTTGTGCGCAGGTATCACGTCAATATGGAAGAAGCGCTGAACGGCGATATTGATAGTTACAAGACGTTTAACCTGTTTTTTACACGCCCATTGAAACCAGGTGCCCGACCACTGGAAAACAGTGCTTTTATTTGCCCGGTAGATGGTGCCATCAGCCAGTTTGGCGATATCAAGAACGGGCAGATTTTCCAGGCCAAAGGCCATCATTACACAGCACAAACCTTGGTGGGTGGTGATGCGGCATTAGCAGCGAATTTTGACAGCGGATCTTTTGCCTGCCTGTATTTAAGCCCTAAGGATTACCACCGCATTCATATGCCATGTGATGGCAAATTGCTGCAAATGACCTATGTGCCAGGAGATCTTTTTTCGGTAAACCCGAATACAGCCGCCAATGTACCAGGCCTGTTTGCGCGCAATGAACGCGTGGTGTGTACGTTTGAATCCGCACAACACGGCAAATTTGTCCTGGTGCTGGTAGGCGCAACCATCGTCGGCAGCATGGCGACCGTGTGGCATGATGCAAAAGACCGCATTATTAACCCGCCGCGCCCAGGCAAAGTGGTGCATTGGGATTACAGTGGCCGAAATATCAGCTTGAAACAGGGCGAAGAAATGGGTCGCTTCCTGCTGGGTTCTACCGTGGTGATGCTATTTGAAAAAGATGTGCTGAGCTTTAACGACAAATGGCATGCGGGCAAACCCATTCGACTTGGTGAGGCAATGGGGAAATAAACACTTTCAGGTCAAACATATAAAAAAGCGGAGTTTAAACTCCGCTTTTTTCTTAGGCGTTGAGACTCTTGCTTACGATCTCAAACACATCGCCTGACAAGTTTGGTGTTGCCCGTATCGCTTCCAGAGCTGTTTTCATATGCGCCTGCAATTCAGGGGTGTAGCGTTTCCACTCACGCAATGGTGTCACCATCCGCGCGGCGATTTGCGGGTTGATGGTATTCAATTCGATAATCACATCGCGCAAGAAGGCATAACCTTTGCCGCTAGGGTCGTGAAATTTGACCGGGTTGTTAATCGCAAACGCGCTATACAGTGAACGCACGCGGTTAGGGTTCTTGATATTAAAATCCCCATGGCTGCGTAACATCGCCAGGTCATCAAAAATCTGATCGCGGTTGGCAATGGCTTGCAGTGAAAACCATTTATCTACGACTAATGGATAATTTTTGAAGCGCGCATAAAAATCCGCAAACACTTCGGCACGTTGCGGCTGGCTGCTATCTGCCAGGCATGCCAGCGCGGTCACGCGGTCAGTCATATTATCTGCCGCATCGTAATGCGCTTTTGCGCGCGATGCACAACCGGTGCCATTGGTCACGGTCAGGATTTCCAACACAGCATGCTGCAAGGCGCGGCGGCCCATGGCTTCCGGCATGATTGAGAAAATACCGGTGTTACGGTTGGCATCATACAAAGCCGCCAGCGCATCTTTATGCGTGCTTTTGATCTGCCTGAGGATAGCCGTACGCGCCTCGTCAATCGCTGCCGGATCAACCACGGCCTGATGCTGCGCAATCACGCCCAGCATAGGCAAGCTTAATGCGCGCGCCAGCAAGGCTTTATCGCCCTGCCCGGCCAGGCCTTGTTCGATCAGGGTGCCAACATCCGCCACGAACTGCGAGATATCTGTATCCTTTTTTTCCATCACGCGCTGGATAGTACGCAGCGCCAGTGTCTGACCTGCTTCCCATTTGTTGAAACCATCGGTGTCATGCACTTGCAGCAAGCGCAGATCATCGTCGCTTAAATCCGTTTCCAGTTTTACTGGCGCCGAGAAACCACGCAGTATCGAAGGCACTGGTTTACCTGGTAAATCTACAAAAGTGAATGTTTGCTCTCGCCCGGTGACTTCCAGCACCTGGGTTGGCAGAATCTCTTTCCCGGTTTCATCCAGCAGGCCAAACGCAACCGGAATATGTAGCGGCTGCTTATTAGTCTGCTCAGGTGTATCCGGCTGTGATTGTTCGAAAGTCAGCGTATAGCTTTGCTGCGCCGCATCATACTGGCTGCTGACTTGCAAAGTCGGTGTACCTGCCTGTTTATACCAGCGGAAAAACTGGGACATATCGCGGCCCGACGCATCAGCCATACATTGCACAAAATCGTCACAGGTGACAGCGTGGCCGTCATAGCGGTCAAAATACAAATCGGTGGCTTTACGGAAGGTCTCGGCGCCGAGCAAGGTATGCTGCATGCGGATCAGTTCTGAGCCTTTTTCGTAAATGGTTTTGGTGTAAAAATTACTGATCTCGATAAACTGGTCTGGCTGTACCGAGTGCGCCAACGGGCTGCCATCTTCGGGGAATTGCAGCCGGCGCAAGCCGTTCACATCGTCAATACGCTGCACTGCACGCGAGTTCAGATCGGCGCTGAACTCCTGGTCGCGGAACACTGTGAAGCCCTCTTTCAGCGACAGCTGGAACCAGTCACGGCAAGTCACGCGGTTACCGGTCCAGTTGTGGAAATACTCGTGACCGATCACGCCTTCCACACTCATAAAATCGCTGTCGGTCGCGGTTTCCTGATGCGCCAATACTAGCGCGGTATTGAAAATATTGAGCGAGGTGTTTTCCATCGCGCCCATATTAAAATCGCTGACCGCGACAATATTGAACAAGTCCAGCTGATACTCGCGGCCATACACTTCCTCATCCCACTTCATGGATTTTTTCAGGGACTCCATGGCATGGTCACACTGCTTTTCATCGCCGGCGCGTACATAAATATGCAGATCCACCTTGCG
>JALDYP010000051.1:0-15376 GCA_032153875.1 Methylophilus sp. | reverse complement strand
CGGCGTTCAGGTCAGGCGACACCATCAGCCACCACAGGTAATCCTGTTTCTCGGTAGAGAAGTTCATGGTGGTACCCGTGAACGTCAGCCGTGATTGCAGTACCTGGCGTGCCTGTTTCAGTTTGTCGTCATGCCCGGGAATCTCTGGCAAGCGTTGCAACACGGATATCCAGTCAATCACGCCCGAACTTGGCCACAGGTTTGGGCTGATTTCCAGTGGTTCCAGCATGGCCGGGCGGGCACGTTCATACCTGGCCAGGGCATCGATTGCCGCCAGTTTGCGCATGGTCAGGTCGGCCGTTTGCAGGCTTCCATAACGGTGGATACGGCCGGCGACAAAGTCTTCCAGGCCTTTCAGCATGCGCTCGCGAGGTCCTTCCGGAATCGTGTAATGCGCTTCGTCAGCGATACGCAACAGGTAGCTGGTCAGCGTATCGTCACCCTGCAACCAGTCGATGGCAAAATACCTGGCGAGGCCATCCTGGTCCAGGTGTGCAGGCAGGCTGTTCATGACCTGGTTCCAGCCGCCTTCGCTTTCCAGCGTGACCGCGATTGAAGCGCGTTGCTCCAGGCAGACATATGGATACTTGCTCATCCATTCGCGTAGCGCATCCTGGTTACCCGCCAGTGAGCGCGTCAGCTGGATATCGATGCCGCCACGCCCGGCAATCGCACCGGCCGGTTGCTGGACGGAGAATGTCCACGGTGCGTCGGCTTCTGCTTCTGCGCTTGATTGTTGCCCTGAATTTAATTGCTGTCCCGCATTTAACTGCTGCAAGGTTTGCTGGTAGACACGCACCGGATACGCGGCACCGACTTGCTGTGAAATTTTCAGCAGGTCCTGCGCCGGTTTTTGATTGTTACCGCTGACCACTTCCTTCGCACTGATCGTCCAGTTAAGACGCGTTGCATTTAACGGAACCGTCGCGGGGAAAGACAAGGTAGAGCCCAGCCCCTGTTTCAAGGTAACGCGCTGGGTGTGCGGAGTTTTGCTGATGTCATCCGTCACTGAAACATCCAGCGTCAAAGGCCGTTCAGCGCCGTTGCGCACGGTGACCATGGCATTGAACTGGTCGCCTTCGCGCACAAACGGCGGCAAGCCGGAGAACAGCATCACTTCCTGGCCGCTACGGATAAGTGTCGAACTGGTGCCAAAACGCATGGCACCAGCGTGGGCGATCGCAGCAATGCGGAATGAAGTTAAAGAGTCATTCAATGGCACATCTACCACCGCCTGGCCATGCTTGTCCAGTTTCAGGCTGGGTTTCCATAACAGCAAGGTATCAAACAGCTCACGCGCATTGGCGCCCTGGCCGCCACCTCCGCCAGGTGCGACGGCTTTCTTGCCGAAATGGCGTTTACCTATCACCTGTGATTGCGCTGTGGAAGTACGCACTTCTATCGGACGTCGCTCCATCATGGCTTCCAGCAGATTCCATGATTGCGGTTTTGCCAGTTGCAGCAGGCCTTCATCCACTGCTGCCAGTGCCACTTCCGCATTAGCGGCAGGTTTGCCGGCGGGGTCGGTCACTGTGAGTTTGACACGTGCTTTGTCGCGCACATGGTAAGCCTGGCGGTCAGGTTCTACATTGACTTTCAGGCTATAGGCCTGCCAGCCGACACGGATTTGCGTCATCCCCAGCTTGAAAGCCGGTTTGGTTAAATCGACTAAGGCCGTGGGCCGGGTATCTATTTCTACCGGCATTTTCTTGACCAGGCCGAAGAACATGCCTATGCGGTAAACCATGCGTTTCAGCCATGAAAACTGGCCGGACACTTCCGGGTCTACGCGGCCGCGTACCACCATCACCGACACATAGGCGTTAGGGCCATAATGGCTGGCGATCGGCACTTTGACAAACGGCGAGCTGGCGCTGACCGGCACCACGAATGAATCCAGCACCCCTTCACGTTCTACCGTCACCAGCGCGGTCGCTTTGCGGAATGGCATGCGCACTTCGAACTTGGCAGTTTCGCCTGGCTCATAGCTGCGTTTATCCGCCAGCAAGTCTATGCGGTCACTTTGCGAGGCATCAAACCAGGCATTGTCGTCAGCCACATACACTTCATTGCTGGCGATGGCGATATTGCCCTGTTTATCCTGGGCGGAAGCCACCAGTATGATTTCACCGGATTCCGGCGCAGGACCATCGCAGATCAATATGCCGCGCTTATCGGTGTTGCCGCTGCACACATTGCCTGCGTCTTTGACTTCAGCGGTTTGTTCATAGGCATAAAATCCGCCCAGCATACGCTTGCGGTAAGCATAAGTTTTGCGTGTGTACGCTTCGATATTCACCTTGCGGTCTGCCCACGGTTTACCGGCGGCATCCAGTGCCAGCACTTTAAATGCCAGCCGTTCCCTGGTCGCAAAAAAGCCTTCTATCTTCATGCCCAGCGATAATGCCGAAGGCAGGATGATGGCCTGGGTAGCGGCATTTAAGATCTGGCCGTTGGGGTCGGTGTATTCCATTTCTACTTCAAGCGCATGCGATTCCAGTACCCGGGGTAATTTGTCGAAAGTGACCCGTGCACCGCCATTGCCATCCAGCGACATATTCACCGTTTTCGCCGGATAACCTTTAACTTGCGAGTCACCGGCATCACTCTCGCCACCTTCTTCCATCTCCGGGTCATAGGAATAAGGTTGTACCGCTTCTATACCTTCTTTGGGGATGCGCCCGCCAAAACTGAAATCTTCAAACTGGTTGTATTGCAGCGGGTAGCGCACCAGACGGCTGCGGAATTTGACCGGCGCGCCGGCCGCGGCACCACCTGCCAGGTAATTCAATTGTGCATCCACCGCTAATTGATTGCCGTTGATCAATGGCTGCGCCGGCGGTTTCAGCACCGCTTTCATCAGCGGCACGCGGTATTGCTCCACGCGGAACGCGCCTGAACTCAGCATGAATTGCCCAGCCATCAACGACACCGAGTAGGTACCCAGCTTGGCCTCTTTAGGGATTTGCCAGGTTGAAATACCAGCCGCGTTTGACCAGCTCACCGGTACATCATATTTCTCGCCGCTGCCCTCGTGTACTACTGAAATAGTATCCGGCTGGTTATCGGCAAGATCAAAGCCTTTACCGGTGCGCACCCGGATAAAGTGCTTCATGGACACTTTTTCACCGGCGCGGAACAGGGGCCGGTCAAACACTGTATGCGCGATCAACGGTGTGCCGGAAGAACCGCCACCCAGGTTGAATTGCCACGGGCTGATGCCATCATCCCACGATGAAAACACAAAGGACATATCATCATCCTTGCGTGCGGTAGCCAGTAAGCCGGAGCAATGGTTGTAATAGGCGTCAGGCAGTGTTTCTTCTATATGCGCCATACCTTTGCTATCAGTTTTGCCTTCCCACAAGCTGCGGCCTTCGCAGGTGGAAACCCGT
The DNA here is from genome assembly GCA_032153875.1 of Methylophilus sp. Classification (GTDB taxonomy): domain Bacteria; phylum Pseudomonadota; class Gammaproteobacteria; order Burkholderiales; family Methylophilaceae; genus Methylophilus. Next base: position 11,981 of record JALDYP010000051.1, on the reverse strand, counting down.
ACTGCAGCATTGGCGACCGGTTGCGCATTATCCAGTCGTGTCACCCATACCAGCGAAGACTCGCGGCCTTGTTTCAGGTGCACTGCCATATTGGTGACCAGTGCGCTGGAGGAAACGTAATAAGGTTTTTTCTCGCCATGCAGCGTGGCGCCCAGGCGGTCACTGGCGAATTCCACTACATAAAAACCGGGCTTTTTCAGCGGGACGCCTATCAGCTCGAAGGTTTTGTCGCCATGCGCACGCGGCAGTTGCAGCGGGCTGGTCTTAAGACTCGATTCCCTGGCTGAATCCATCAGCAACGGGATCTCGCCTTCTCGCGGATAGCGGTCATGTTCGCGCGAAAACTGCTGGTCTATCTTGTTATCGTAAGGGTGATGGGTCACGCGGAAAAACCATTCGGCCAGTAGCGCGTCATCGTCCGGTGCCAGCCTGCCAACTACGCCTTTGCTGGTCTCCGGTATACCCGGCTGCACTTGTACACCTTTTAGTGTCGCTTCCACATTCCGCACACTGACAGGAAGAGCAGGCTGCGCATGTTGCTCCAGGATACCGAAGCGGGACGGGAATTTGACCAGTGGCGGGTCTTCATCAATATTCAGTTTCAGCGGGAATGACGCGCTGTTCACCGGCGAGCGATCGGCATCATCCTTGAATCCGTAAGGCAGTGACAGGCTGACGCTGCTTTTTTCGCTGAATGGCCCGCGGAAAGAAACCGACTCCACAGTCTTGCCGGTATCGTTTTTGGCAATCACCGGCGCGATTTGCTTGCCATCGGCAGTCTTCAACAATAACTTGTTCGCTACATCCCTCTCTACCGGCGCACTGAACTGCACTGTGATCGGCAATACCGGCACACAGCCTGACTTCGGGTTTGTGCGCGTGCAATTCACGCTGACTTTGAATGCCTCGCGTACGGCAAATTGCAGGGATTGCGACTGTGAAGTAGCGATGCCGGAAGTTGAGCTAATGCCTTTATCCCACCATAAAGTCACCTTGCTGCCAGCTGGCAATTTGCGGTCACATTGGGCGACGATAACGTTGGCATTTTTCAAGCGGTTGTCTTTAACTTCAAGAATGCCTTGTTTTGCTTTTTTGGTGATGACCAGAAAGAAATTGCTGGCGCGGCTAGCCTGTTCGGCCAGGATTTTCTCGCGCTGGCTGCCTTCAATAATTTTCAGCGGGATGCGGTCACCCACGCCATTGATACTGCAGGCGGCATGCTGTTTCACTGAATCAGGATTGGCCGGCGCATCCAGCCCCAGCAGAAAAACCTGCTCTTCATCAATCGACTCATTGCCCTCGTAAGGATGGGAAAGCTGGATGGCAGGACCACCGGTATTGAAGCTGAACGATTTACGCTCCAGCGCGGCGCCACTCAGACTTTTGCTGGCGGATTTTGGCGTGAAAGTACATTTGAGTCCGGCTGGCAGGTCACTGTCAAAATCATAGACCCAGTTGCGGGCATCAGCCCAATGGCCGTTGCCGGTTACCGGGCAGGATATATCAAAAGGGGATTCCAGCCTGGGGTCACCGAAGGCTACCATCGCTTCAGAGAAGCGGGCACTCACTTGGCGGACAGCCTTTATTTCGCCTTGAGGAGAGAATGATTGTACGGTGACTGCAGCTGCTGCAGATTCGGGTCCGGCAACAGCGATATTCGAAATCACCAGGATGCTTAACAATACAATCTTCAACGCGCTCATGAAAATCCTCTTCGATATTTTTATGTCAGGCGGGGTTTGCTTAGGCATGGCCCGCCTTGTTTTGCGACATGGTGGGAATGATGGCGTCACCACGTGCCGGATGGTTTAAGTGTAACGAGCTTTGGTGACAGTTGCCACATCAAATAGGGATTCTTAACAATCAGTTGTTGCTGTTTAGGGTGGCGCTTTGGCGCGAGCGATAATTGTTCTAGATTAAAAAAAGTCGTCATTCTGGCGCAGGCCAGAATCCATGCGAGGTTAATGCATAGCTGGGTTACTTTCGAAGAGTAAGGGGGAACGCTTGAAGAAGTTAAGTTAGCATTCTTCATACGTTTACCATTCCTTTTCGCCCCTTGGCGAGTTACTTTTCTTTGCTTGCCCAAAGAATAAGTAACCAAAAGAAAGGGCACCCTAGCTTCCGCTTTTATCCTGCGTTGCTCGTCAACATGGGCGTCCAACGAAACTCGCCCTAGCGGCTTGCACACTACGCAAGCCACCGCGGAACTCGAACAGACGCTGGCCGACAACTCCCACGCTGCCTGCGCTACTCGGCGCGTAAGATAGGGGCCCATGAAAAGCAGACGCTTTCAATTTGAGTGTAATTCTTTGGACTGCATCACGCTCAACCGCGGCAAAACCACCTAAGGAATTAGATTTAAATTTCCTCTTCAAAAAATCACTTAGCGCCCGCCGACTTTTATGCACTAAAACTGTTTCATCGTGGTGTTTTTAACTGGGCCCCTATCTGACGCGCCGAGTAGCGCAGGCAAAATAAGGAGGAAGGGAGCGACTGTCCGAGTTCCGCGGTGGCTTGCGTAGTATGCAGGCCGCCAGGTTGAGTTTCGTGACCGCTTATTTTGACGAGCAACGCAGGAAACAAGCGGAAGCTAGGGTGCATTTCTTTTGGTTACTTATTCTTTGTGCAAGCAAAGAAAAGTAACTCGCCTAGTGGCGAAAGAAAATGGTGACTATTCTTAGCAAATAGTTATTAAAAGCAAACCCCAAGCAAGTGCGGCACTCGCTCTTCGATTGTCACCAAGCTAATCATTCTCCTTGCAGGGCGCACTGGCTTTTGCATAAGCCAGCCGTTCCGCAGGCACAGAGCATGCTCTGTGAAACCCCTGCTACACCCTTCGACAGAATGACGACCCATTGATAGGTATTCTGGCTTCAGCATTAACCAGTTGTTTCGAAGGTATAGAATAGTAGGCTCTATGGAAACCCCCTTGCTTCACCCTGGCCGGGAATGACGATCTGTTAGCGCCTGTCCGCTTCCATCCATTTGCCGCCTGACCATCAACCCAAAATCCCGATATTGATTGTAATATCCACACTATGCACTTTCTGATTCCGGCCGTTTTCAATACTGAAAATAAACTATGAGCAACGAATTCTATTTCAACCTGATTCTCTTTTTTCTAGTCGCCATCATCGGCCTGGAACTAGTTGCAAAAAAGTTGCGCCTGCCACCCGCCGTCGCCCAACTAGTCGGTGGTGCCGTTATTGCATTCCTGCCCGGCCTGCCAGCCTTCGAGATTGACCCTGCGCTGGTGCTGGTAGTGTTTTTGCCGCCATTGCTGATGGAAGGCGCTTACTTCACCGTGTGGCATGAATTCCGCCGTCACTTGTCAGGCATCCTGTTACTCGCAATCGGGGCAGTAGTGTTCACTACACTGGTCGTTGGCCTCGCCTTGCATGCATTCAACCCTGGCTTGCCATGGGCTGCATGTTTCGCTCTCGGCGCGATCGTCTCACCACCGGATGCGATTGCCGCCAAAGCGGTATTGCAGCGCGTCGCATTGCCTCGCAAGTTGCTTGTGCTGCTTGAAGGCGAGAGCCTGCTCAATGATGCTACCGGCCTGGTGCTGTACAAGTTTTCCATCGCAGTCATACTGACGGGCGTGTTTTCCATGCAGAGCGCGCTCACCGAATTTGTATGGCTGAGCGTAGGCGGCGTGGTGGTGGGGGCGGTATTCGGTTACCTGGTCTATAAGCTGCTGCGTTATCTCGAAGATACTTCACTAATGATCCTGGCCACCACGCTGCCGGGCTGGATCTGTTACGTGGTTGGCGAATACCTGGAAGTATCCGGCGTGATTGCTACGGTGACTTACGGCATGATGCTGGGCTGGTACCAGCACGAAATCATGACCGCCACCGCCCGCCGGCGCGGTAGTGCTTTCTGGGATATTATGATTTTTATCCTGGAATCGCTGGTATTTATCCTCATCGGCCTTTCGCTGCGCGGGGTGTGGGAACGGATTGAGCATGCCGAGAAATCCTGGGGTGCTTACAGTATCGAGGTGTTGCTGGTGTTGGCGGCAGTCATCTTTTCGCGCTTCGTCTGGATATTTGCAGTGGATGGTTTGGCCAGGTTGTTTAAGCACCAGTCAGACAAGCCGCATATGCAGACTAACTGGCGCGAGTCGTTTGTCAAAAGCTGGGCCGGTATGCGTGGTGTAGTGACGCTGGCAGCAGCGTTGGCGGTGCCTGCGCAAGTACCTGGGCGTGACCTGATGCTACTTTCCGCGTTTGCCGTGATACTGGTAACAGTACTGTTTCAGGGGACCACCATAGGGTGGCTGATTCGCGTACTGGATATTAAACATACTGCCAATGAACAGGTGTATTTGAACGAACCGCAAACCTGGGCCAAGCTGGAAGCGGCACAGTTTGCCGTGGTGAAACAGCTGGCGCATGATGAAACCGGCAAAGTGATCCACCCGCGCCTGCTCGAACAATATGGCTACCGGGCGGATTTATCACATAGCCTTAAAGACGCGCATGCGCTACCTGAAGATGTGCGTAAAGCGCATTTCAATGTGGTGCTCGCGGCGGTTGCTGCCGGGCGGGAAGAACTGCTCAGGTTGCATCGCTCAGGCCAGGTTCATGATGAACTGCTGCATATGATGGAACGAGACCTGGATATCCAGGAAATAGCAGCTTTGCATACCCGCGGCTAGCGTAAGCTGCACCAGGTGGCGTGAATCCACATTTTTTGTGGATAACTTTTAGGGTGGGCTGTGGGTGAAAGTCATAAAGCACTGATTGCACAGGGGAATTCAGCGGTGCTTAAAATAAGGGCGTTATGCAACAATTGCCATAAATCTCGTTAGCAGGTGTTGTGTATTGTCGGCAAGCAAAACCCGGCGTAGCATAGAGTGACCATAAGGTTAGGAGGCGGTGATGAAAAAGATCTTTTATATTGATTATCCGCAAGAGCATTTTGAAGGGCACGCACACCGTTACCGGTGCGCATTTTGCAAACAGGAGACCACTAAAATCAACGGTCGCCTGGAAGGTCATCTGCCGGATTGTGAATATCGTGTGCTGCTGGAAAAAGCCGGTTTTGAATGCAATACCAGTAAATTCAGGCCTAACCTGGATACTACAGACGAAGAGGATTAGCGCAGGCTTCCTGCATGTTAGAAATATAACGGTAGCCCATAAAAACAATACTAATTCTTGAGGTCCGCGCCATGACCACGTTCACCCCCTGGCAATCGCTGATCGGCGGCTTGCTGATCGGTTTTTCTGCGCTGTTACTAATCCGCTGGCTGGGTCAAATTGCAGGCATCAGCGGCATTGTCGGCCAGCTTTGGTCTGGCAAGCCGGATGATCGTCAATGGCGGCTGGCATTTGTACTTGGCCTGCTGGTTTCCCCGTTAATCTACCAACTTTTCTCACCATTACCTGCCATGCAGATTGAGGCCGGCTTGCCGCTGTTAATCGTGGCCGGCTTGCTGGTGGGTTTCGGTACCCGCCTGGGTTCAGGTTGCACCAGCGGCCATGGAGTGTGCGGCTTGTCGCGGTTGTCATTGCGTTCGCTGGTCGCCACGCTGACATTTATGCTGGTGGCTATCATTGTAGTGTGGGTCACCCGCCACTTATTGAGTTCTTGAGGAAATCTGCCATGGCGAACTTGATAGCATTAGTGGCAGGCCTGATATTCGGGCTGGGCCTGATGATAGGCGGCATGACCAATCCGGCTAAAGTATTGGGCTTTCTGGATATCACTGGTGACTGGGATCCTTCACTGGCCTTTGTCATGGCAGGCGCGATTGCTGTCGGGTTCTTTGCGTTTCGCGAGGCCAGGCAGCGAAAATGGAGCGTGCTGGGGTTTTCTATTGACTTGCCTGAGCGTACCAATATTGATAAACCTTTAGTCATTGGCGCAGTGTTGTTCGGAATCGGCTGGGGCCTGGCAGGTTTTTGTCCCGGCCCGGCGGTTGCCTCGGTGTTGATAGGTGGCAGTCCGGTCTGGGTATTCGTCGCCAGTATGTTGGCGGGCATGGGACTCTATACACTGGCGGTTAAACTGAAGTGGCTATAAATCAAGCGGTTTTTCGCAGAGATTCAGTGTTTATACCTGGCAAAAATCAAATTCCCACGATGGCTTAAGCGCTGAAACTGCAATTTTTAATCGAATGCATTTATTTCAAATAGTCACACTTTTTAGCATTATTAAATTTCCAGCCAGCCATCGCTAAACTCTTCATACATACACTCATGTATGTTAGGATGTTTTTGATTAAGATGAGACCCCACCGCAGGGTTTCGCACACCAGCCGCAACTCTGCGGCCCTGAGTCAGATACCAAGGAACCTACCTGATGAAACTTAATATCAATGGCAAAGAAACAGAATTAAAAGTCAGCGATGATATGCCTATTTTGTGGGCTATTCGCGATGTTGCCGGGTTGACCGGCACTAAATTTGGTTGCGGTATGGCGATGTGTGGGGCCTGTACCGTACACCTCGATGGGCAAGCCATCCGCTCATGTGTGACGCCGGTGAGCGCCGCCGTCGGCAAGAAAATCACCACTATCGAAGCCATGCAGGAAGATAAAGTGGGCAAAGCTGTGCAGACCGCCTGGCAGAAAATCGATGTGGTGCAGTGTGGTTACTGCCAGTCCGGCCAGATCATGTCCGCCACCTCCTTGCTCAGGCAAAACCCGAAGCCCAATGATGCTGATATCGATGCTGCCATGAGCGGCAATATCTGTCGTTGTGGCACTTATCAGCGTATCCGTGCAGCGATTCATGAAGCTGCTGAAAAACTGGCTTAAGGAGAGAATACATGAACGATATGATCAATTTCTCCCGCCGTGGATTTATCAAGAGCACCGCCCTGGTCGCAGGTGGGTTGGTGGTGGCATTCAGTATTCCGCAGGCCAAACGGTTTATGGGCGTGGCCAATGCTGCCGAAACGCTGACATTACCAGCCCCGAATGCTTTTCTGCGCATAGGCAGGGATGACAGTATTACCGTGATGCTGGCCCACAGTGAAATGGGGCAGGGCATCTGGACCACCCTGCCTATGCTGATCGCTGATGAGCTAGATGCCGACTGGAGCAAGATAAAGGTCGAGCATGCGCCGGCTGCCCCTTCTTACGTACACACTGCTTATGGCATCCAGATCACTGGCGGCTCTTCTACCACCTGGTCTGAATTCGAGCGTTACCGCCAGGCAGGCGCGCTGACGCGCGCGTTATTGCTGCAAGCGGCAGCCAAGCAGTGGAAGGTGCCGGTAGACGGTTTGCGTACTGAAAATGGCTATGTCATCAATGGCACACAGAAATTAAGTTATGGTCAATTGGTGGAAACCGCCAGCACGCTGGAAACACCAAAAAATGTCACGCTGAAAAAGCCGGAACAATGGAAATACATAGGTAAACCGACCAAGCGCCTGGACAGTGCCGACAAAATCAATGGCACCGCCAAGTTTGGCCAGGATGTGCAGTTTGATGGCTTGAAGATCGCCATGGTGGCACGTGCGCCCGTGTTCGGTACTAAACTCAAATCCTATGATGACAGCGCTACCCGCAAAATCCCTGGTGTCATTAAAGTAGTACAAGTGCCGACTGGTGCTGCGGTGATCGCTGAAAATTACTGGGCTGCCAAGCAAGGCCGTGAAGCACTGAAGCTGGTGTGGGACGAAGCTGCGCATGAGCGGCCGGATACTGCGCAATTGCTCAAGCAATACCAGGCACTGGCACAGAAGCCAGGCACGCAAGCTGCCAAGGCTGGTGATATCGCCAGTGGCAGTAAAAATGCCAGCCAAACTGTGAGTGCTGAATACGTGCTGCCATTTTTATCGCATGCGCCTATGGAGCCGCTGAATTGCGCGGTGAAAATCTCAGGCGATGGTTGCGAGATCTGGACCGGGACGCAGATGCAAACCACTGACCAGGCTTCAGCTGCCAAGATTCTTGGCCTGAAACCGGAGCAGGTCAAAATCCATACCCAATTCCTCGGTGGCGGTTTTGGCCGCCGCGCAAACCCGCGCGCTGACTTTGTTTCCGAAGCAGTGGAAGTCGCCAAAGCAGCCAATATGCCGGTGAAAACCGTCTGGAGCCGTGAAGACGACATCAAGGGTGGCTTCTACCGCCCGATGTTTTTGCACCGCGCCAGTGTAGCGCTGGATAAACAGGGTAAGCCATTGGCCTGGCAGCATACGCTGGTCGGGCAATCGATTATCAAAGGCACGCCGTTCGAGGGCGTGATGATCAAGGATGGCATTGATGCAACTTCCGTAGAAGGTGTTGCCGATTCACCCTATGTCAAAGGCACTGCCAATCACCAGGTGCATTTACATTCGGTGCAAAGTGATATCCCGGTTCTGTGGTGGCGCTCGGTCGGTCATAGCCATTCCGGTTTCGTGATGGAAAGCCTGATTGATGAACTGGCGCATGCCGCCAAACAGGACCCGCTCAACTATCGTCGCCAGCTATTGAAAGAGCATCCGCGTCACCTGGCAGCACTTAATCTGGCGGCGGATAAAGCCAGCTGGGGTAAGCCATTACCTGCCGGTGTATTCCGCGGTATTGCCGTGCATGAATCTTTCGGTAGCTATGTGGCACAAGTGGCAGAAGTCTCGGTGAAAGAGGGCGAGGTCAAAGTGCATAGAGTCGTTGTCGCCATTGATTGTGGCCTGGCGGTGAACCCGGATGGCGTGCAAGCACAGATGGAATCCTCAGTTGCCTACGCGCTAGGTGCAGCCTTGACCAGCGAGATCAGTTTCAAGGATGGCAATGTGGCGCAATCCAATTTCCATGATTACCAGGTGTTGCGCATGAAAGATATGCCTAGGGTGGAAGTGCATATTGTGAAAAGCAACGAGAAAATGGGTGGCGTCGGTGAGCCTGGCGTGCCGCCACTGGCACCTGCGGTGGCTAATGCGGTGTTTGCCGCCACCGGCAAGCGCATACGCCGCCTGCCGATCGGGGATCAGTTAGCCTAATGCAATCTTCAGATCAGGAAGTGCTGCAACGCGCCAGCGACTGGTTGCAGCAAGGCTATCGTGCGCATTTGTTCACCGTGATACAAACCTGGGGTTCTGCGCCGAGGTTGCCTGGCGCTATCCTGGTCGTGCGTGAAGATGGTCACTTGGTTGGCTCAGTCTCGGGTGGTTGTATCGAGGATGACCTGGCCGATAAAGCCAAACATCGTGAATTACCTGCGCAGCCAGCGATTATGGAATACGGCGTTAATCAGGCCGAAGCCCAGCGTTTCGGTATTCCCTGCGGCGGCCAGATCAAGATTTTCTCGGAACCGCTCAATCATGCCTCACAACTGCAGCCTATGCTGGAAAGCCTGGCGCAACGGCGCTTGCTGAAACGCTCGGTACATATGTCAACCGGCGAAATCCGCCATCAGTACGTATTACCGGAAGGGCAACCACGCCTGGAGAATGACTGGTTCCATAGCTATTTTGGTCCGCAATGGCGCTTGCTGATTATCGGTGCCAACCAGCTTGGTTCAGTACTCGCAGCCATGGCACAGGCGCTCGATTTTCACGTCATGATTTGTGATCCGCGTGAAGAAATGCGCGACGAATGGCATGTGGAGGGCGCTGACTGGCTGCCCGGTATGCCGGATGATGTGGTGCTGGAAATCGCCCCGGACCCGCATACCGCGATTGTCGCGGTGACGCATGACCCGAAACTGGATGATATGGCTTTGCTGGAAGCGCTCAAATCCGAAGCGTTTTATATAGGCGCTTTAGGCTCGGTGAAAAACCAGGAAAAACGCAAACAGCGTCTGCGTACGTTTGATTTAAGTGAGCAGGAAGTGAACCGCCTGCACGGTCCGGTTGGCTTGCGTATTGGCAGCCGTACACCCGCTGAAATTGCAGTTTCGATATTGGCGGAATTGATTCAGGAACGTGCACAGGTACAGCAGGCAGGGATTCAGGCTGAGGACAGTAGTCGCGCTGTTGCCTGAAAAAATTCATTGCTTGAAGTTTCCCTTTAATCTTAACCATGCAGATCAGCCAGAGTATCTATATCGCGCAAAATGCCTTCATCTTCACAAGGCATGAACACTATCTCATCGTAATGGGCGCGCAAAATTTCGCGTGCGCCCTGATCGCCTTCGATCGCCAGCAATTCATCCGTAAACCGCTGTGAAAAACCGACTGGATGCCCTGGTTTGCCATTGAAGACGGGTTGTACAATGGCGGCTGACCTTAATTGCTCTGCAATTTTTGAGATTGTTTGTGGCTGGATAAAAGGCATATCGGCCAGTGCGATTACAAAGCCTGTAGCTTGAGCGAATTTGGATTTTGCGGCGAGTACACCCAGTTTAAGGTTATCAGCCATGACCGCATTTTGTTTACTGTTCAGCACTACATGATAACCAAGTGCTGCCAAAGTGCTTTGCAAGGCCTGATTTTCTTCACGTGTAACCACTAATGCATGCGGTAATGCTTGCGACAATGCCTTGGCCGAGGCTTCAGCGACAGTTGATCCATTATCAAGCCTATGCATTAATTTGTCCTGCTCACCGAACCGCCGTGAAAAGCCGGCAGCCAGCAAAATGCCCACTATGTCAGAGGGGGCAGCTACTTGAACCGATTCTTTATTCTTATCCATTATTTAACCTTATCATTGTTGGATCATTATTTGCCATAAGATGGGCACCAACGCAGATAAGAATAACGTTTTTACGAGGATACTCTTCCGTTAATTGGTTTGCTTGAGCTTGGTGATTTGCTGGGCAATCAGCTCGCCTTGCGCCTGGTCCAGTGACGATACCGCGGGTTGTAATAGCTCCAGCGCATTCAGGTTTTTCTGCACGAAAGCAAGCCGCGACAAGGCCAGCATGGCATCTAGGTCGCGTGAGTTAATGGCATAGGCCTTTTTAAAATCCTTTTCAGCTTGAGCCAGTTCCATCAACCCTTCTTCAGCCAGGCCTAAAAAATACCAGGCATCTGCCGATTCAGGTTCTTTGGTGGTCCACTGGCTGGCAATTGTTTTCAGGTTTGCCCATTCCTCATTCTGGTAAGGAATCACCACCTGCATGAAGTATGGCCTTTCCGCTATAGGTAATGCCCAGAACGGCACTTCCATGGTTTTCAGCGACACTACATCCGGTGTTTCCATCAATTCTTTAATCCACTCTACCGGCAGGCTGTAGAAATAGGCATGATGACCGGGACTTTTAAAAGTGGTCAGGCCGATAAGGTTGAAGTTCTGGTCAAACAGGGCACCGCCGCTTGAGCCCATGGCAAAAGAAGCACTTGAACGCACAATCTTGCTACCGTCATACGGGTAGATACCTTTGATTGTGCCGTAAGAAGGTTGCGGCACAGGAGAACCAGCGGGAAAACTCAGCGTAAACACTTCTTCTTCATATTGGAGTGATTTGCTGTCGCGCATAGGCACGGGTTTGAAAGGCAGCGGGGTGAATTTAAGCAGGCATAAGTCGCGGCGCCAGTTGGCTTTCAGTCCGATAGGCTGGTAGCCATCGCGAAACTTGGCGATATTGGCACCATTGCTATTGGCGATCACATGACAGTTGGTGGCCACATATTCCGGGCTGACCACCACACCGGAACCACGGCCATTGGAACCACCGGGCATATCGGTAGTGACCATTACTATAGAGTGTCCTAATTCTAACGTGTCCACCATATCTGGCTGGGCGTAAGCCACACTCAACCACATATTCAGCCCTAAAATCGCCAAGATTAATTTCATGCAAGTCCCCGTTATTGAACGAATGCTGCCCACTGAGTTTTAATATGACCTTACTGCGGCAGAAACGTTTTTGTTATCGGATTAAATATTATTGTCGCGCGTTTGCATTCCGTAAGGGGATTCCTACAGACAAATCGGACTTATCCTTATTAAGACTACAACAATGCACCTCTACCATTTCACTTCAAGTAATAAATAAGAGTTATTCCAGATGCACAATGCAAAATCCTATATGGTTCCGAAGATGATTTTTGCCAACGTTTTGGCTGTGATTATGATGACATTTGAAGGTCACG
>JALDYP010000095.1:0-3370 GCA_032153875.1 Methylophilus sp. | reverse complement strand
TCAGGCCGCTATGATGCACGCTGGAAACAAATTCGATTAAACCAATGGAAGCCGCCGACAGCCAGCCAAGGCCAGACCAGTCAAATGGCGGCACTTCCTTTTTGCGTGGTGCCGGCAGCCAGATGCGGGCAGCAAACAGGGCCAGCAATGCAAAAGGCACGCCAAGCAAGAAGATGGCTTGCCAGCCAAACTCATCCAGCATCCAGCCGCTGATAGAAGGCGCGATCGCTGGTGTAAAGGCGATGCCGACAATCAGTATGCCGGATGCGCGGCCCTGGATATTGGGAGGAAATAATCGCATTAACGCCATGATCCCCAATGGTTGCAACACCCCTGCCGCCACACCCTGCACCAGTCGCGCGACCACAACATGCACAAACGTCTGCGCATAGAACCCGGCGACGCTGGCGGCGATCAACAGCCATAGCGCGGCCATGAATACACGGCGCAAACCAAACCGTTCCAGCAACCAGGCAGCCGGCAGCATGGCGATGGTCATCGCGGCCAGAAAAGCAGTCATCGCCCATTGCACATGATCCTGCCCCAGGTGAAACGTCCTGGTCAGCGCCGGCACCGCCACATTGAAACTGGAGGTGCATAACACCCCGGCGATAGTACCCAGGCCGAGGATGAACAGCACCATCCATTTATAACGTTCACCGTAATGCTGGTTTAAAGCCTGATAAGAATGTACCCGTTTAAATAGCCGCAAGTTTTTGCCTGTTCTTTTTATTCAAAATAACCGTCATATGCAGCCTGTGCATACTCGCCTGGTTAATTTGACATAGCAAAGCGTCAATAAGTTGAGTGATTATGCCGATACAAACTTACTTTTAGAAAGCGCTCTTGATCACGCCGCCATCCACACGTAAAGCTGCGCCGGTAGTGGCGGATGACAATGGGCTGGCGATATAAGTCACGAGACTGGCTACTTCCTCAGTAGTGGCAAAGCGCTTGATCAGTGAAGTCGGCCTTACATTCTCAAAGAACTCCTGCTCAAATGCCTCCTGCGTCTTGTTTTCTGCCTGGGCCAGCGCTTCAACAAAATCACCGACGCCTCGCGACTTTGTAGGCCCGGGCAATATACTGTTAACGGTGATCCGGGTACCCGCCAGCGATTCAGCCAAGCCGCGCGCCACAGCAATCTGCGCAGATTTCGTCATGCCGTAGTGGATCATTTCCGGTGGTATCTGCACGCCACTCTCGCTGGAAATAAACACGATGCGCCCCCAGTTTCTCTGCTTCATCTCTGGTAAATACAACCTGGCCAAGCGCACGCCGCTGAGCACATTCACATCAAAAAACCGCTGCCAGTCTGCATCAGGTATATCTTCAAAATTCTTTGGTTCGAAAATCCCCAGGTTATTCACCAGCACATCTATATCCGGATGCGCTGCAACCAGCTTTTGCGCAATATCTGCCTGGGTTAAATCCCCGGCAAATCCTGCCACTGTTTGACCAGCGGCTTTCTGGATTTCAGCTACTGCCTGCTGAACCGATGCTTCAGAACGGCCATTGATAATGACCTGCACACCTTCTTTTGCCAACGATGTGGCTATCGCCAGACCAATGCCGGCAGTAGAACCGGATACCAATGCTTTTTTGCCTGCCAGTTGTAAGTCCATATACGCGCCTTTAATGAGAATTAAAATTTAGATTCAATAAAGTATAAATATATTGATGCAATTTCATCAGGACTTTAGCACATATGCCAGGTAAGGAATCTACACGATATTTCAGAAAATTTTGGGAAGTACTCCGTGAATAGGATAAGGAGCTCCATGAGATAAATAAAGCTGTTTATCTATTCGATTTAAATGCTTCAGCAAATCTCAGCCTCATCAGTTGGTAGATCACATGGAGAATTGAATACTACTAACTTTATGACTTATCGCAGATTTAATTATTGGCATTACACCAGTTGATTTATAAATCGTGGCAGGACTTGCAGGTGCGAGATAACACCGTAGCCTTTTGGCCTGCATGCTCAAAATCACCAGCATTTACCAGGAATTTGATTTCTTTGGTCAACTCATGGCTTTTTTGTGCCAGACCTAACTGCTCATCAGAATCCGCTTTGAGGGTGTAATAAGACTCCACTTTAGAGAACATATTTATCAACCTCTGTACGTCATCATTGCTGGCTGTTTTATTATTCAGCGCCAGGTGATTAGTCAGGCTTTTGCTGGTATCTTCAACTTCATGCATGAAGTCTTCGTCAACCTCAAAGTCGCCTGCTTCTGCACTCCAGGTGGCGGTCATCATGACCGCCAGCATCATGACTACGCGTAATCGCATTATGCCAACAACTCGTCCACCACACGGCCGTAGACCACCGTCGGTCTTTCCGAACGCCCATTGTTGAGATAAGTCACTTTGAGATGGTCCAGCCCTAGCAAATGCAGTACGGTGGCATGCAGATCATAAGTATCTACCGCATCGTCCTTGTTCGTCACTTTCAGGCCAATGGCATCGGTTTCACCGTAAGCTGACCCGGCTTTCACCCCACCACCGGCTATCCATTGTGTATACCCGAAAGCATTATGGTCCCTGCCGGTGCCGCTCTCGCTCCAGGGCGAACGGCCAAATTCCGAAGCCCACACGACTAATGTGCTCTCAAGCAAACCGCGGGATTCGAGGTCAGCCAGCAAGCCAGCGACAGGCTTATCCACCATACGGGACATTAATCCGTGGTTACCTTCCAGGTCATGGTGCGCATCCCAGTCATCAGAAGAACCTTCAGGCCTGTTGTCCGGCGCTGCCGATACCACCTGCACAAACCGTACGCCTCTTTCCACCAGGCGGCGCGCGCGCAGTAATGTGGCGCCATAGCCTTCACTGGTGCTGTCATCCAGGCCATACAAGGCTTTGGTGGCGGCTGTCTCCCCTTTAAGATCAACGGCTTCAGGGGCGGTGAGTTGCATGCGTTCCGCCAGTTCATATGACCGCAAACGTGCCTGCAACTCGGTATCATGGGTATGACCAGTACCCCGCAAGCGGTCAAGATTGTTGAGCAGATCCAGTGAATTACGCTGCTGGGACACTGAGCGTAATTCAGGGCGGTCAAGGTAGACAATAGGCGAATCCCCCGGACGGAAAGCAGTGCCCTGGTACACAGCGGGCAGGAAGCCTGAACTCCAGTTGACGGCGCCAGCATCCGGTTCGCGCATACCGTTGTACAACACGACATATGAAGGCAGGTCACGATTGGCTGATCCTAGCGCATAGTTGACCCATGCGCCCAAGGATGGGCGGCCAGGGTTCAAATCGCCGGTATTCAGTTTAAGGATGGAAATATCGTGGGTGGCGCCAACGGTGACACTGGAGCGGATAAATGCCATCTTGTCAGCCTGCTTCGCCATGCTTGGCA
>JALDYP010000094.1:0-3382 GCA_032153875.1 Methylophilus sp. | reverse complement strand
GATCATTAACAACATATCAGGCTCCTTTTCCTGTGGTTGATTGAACTGTACTTTTTAGTACTGAGCTATCCAGCGCAGCATTGTCCAAACCTGCCTGCACCAGTTCGGCGGCACGGATAACCGCTTTGGCCTTGTTCTGCGTTTCATCCCATTCGTTCTGCGGAATCGAATCTGCCACGATGCCAGCACCGGCCTGTACATACAGTTTTTTATCTTTAATGACCGCGGTACGGATCGCAATCGCAACGTCCATATCGCCGTTAAAACCCAGGTAGCCAACCGCACCCGCGTAAATCCCGCGCTTGGATGGTTCCAGTTCTTCTATGATCTCCATCGCCCGCACTTTTGGTGCGCCAGACACCGTACCGGCGGTGAATGTCGCTTTCAAAACATCGATCGCATCCAGCCCAGGTTTAAGCTGGCCTTCAACATTGCTGACGATATGCATGACATGGGAATAACGCTCTATGGTCATATTGTCAGTGACTTTTACCGTACCGGTCAGCGCGACGCGGCCAACATCATTACGGCCCAGGTCCATCAATTGCACATGTTCTGCACGCTCTTTCGGATCGGCCAGTAACTCGGCTTCCAGCGCCAGGTCATGGTCGCGGTTTTTGCCGCGTGGCCGGGTTCCGGCGATCGGGCGCGAAGTCACGGTGGTGTTATCCAGCCGCACCAGGATTTCCGGCGAGGCGCCGACCACATGATGGTCGCCCATGTCGTAATAGAACATATATGGGGATGGATTAAGGCTACGCAATGCGCGGTAAAGGCTGAGCGGCGAAGCGTCAAAGTCTTGCGACATGCGCTGGCTGAGCACCACCTGCATGATGTCGCCTTCAAGAATATATTGCTGGGCAGTTTTCACTGCCGTCTTGAAGTTGTCTTCGCCAAACTCTGATAATGCCTGGGTTTTACTGGTAGGCAGCGCCGCCGGGATTTCAACCTGGGTACGCAGTTTTGCCAGCAAGGCCTGCATGCGGTCACGCGCGGTCTCGTAGGCATCCGGCTGTGCCGGGTCAGCATAGACAATAAAATACAGTTTGCTGGAAAGGTTATCGATGACCGCGATCTCTTCGGAGACCATTAACAGGATATCCGGTGTGCCTATCGCATCCGGCTTTTTCTGTTTGCCGAGGCGCTTTTCGATATATTGAATGGTCTCGTAGCCAAAATATCCGGCCAGGCCGCCGGTAAAGCGTGGCAAGCCTTCGTAGGGTGGTGTGTTGAAGCGTGCCTGGTAGGCTTTGATAAAGTCCAGCGGGTTCTGGTCGGTGTGCGATTCAATGACTGCTTCATTGTGAATCACCTGCAACTGCTGGTCGCGAACTTCAATGCGCGTAGTGGCAGGCAGGCCTATGATTGAATAGCGGCCAAAGCGTTCGCCGCCTTGTACGCTTTCCAGCAGGTAAGAATAAGGTTGATTGGCCAGCTTGAGATACAGCGACAGCGGCGTATCCATGTCGGCGAAGGTTTCCATCACCAGCGGGATACGGTTGTAGCCTTGCGCCGCCAGCGCGTCAAATTCGGTCTTGCTCAAAGTGCTTAACATGATGCTTTTTCCAGATTGTTCGTTGAGTTTGTCGTCTGATTGAAACGACAGGTTGAGTGCATTAGCGCGCACCAGCGCTTGCGGGCTGGCCTAGCCCCGCCACGAACGACGCCAGCTTAATACTGGCCAACTGGAAGAATGATGAGCACAAAACATCATGATATTTGAATAGGTTTTTATTATCCCCGCTTTAAGAGAGCGGGTAACTCCAGCAAGTCCACCACCTCGGTGAGCTGCTGCACGGTGGCATCAACAGTCGCCACATCGATTTCGCGCCCCTGATTATACCCATAAGGCACGGTGACCACAAAGCATCCTGCAGCATGTGCGGCCTGGACATCGGTTTCCGAGTCGCCTACCAGCACGGCTTCAGCGGGCAATGCGCCTAGCTTTTGGCAAATATGCAACAGTGGCAGCGGGTCAGGTTTCTTTTTGGCCAGGGTATCGCCTGAAACGACGATTTCAAAAAAATCGGCCAGTCCGGTTTTTTCCAGCAGAGGCAGGGTGAATTTTTCAGGTTTATTGGTGACGCAGGCGAGCAGATAGCCTTGCGCCTGTAATTGCTGCAATGCAATCATGACGCGCGGAAACGGCTGGCTGTCAGTCGCATTGTTCGCGTAAAAATCATGATACAAAGGCTGTGCGCGGGCAAACAGCTCGGCGTCAGGTTCATCATGCAAATTGCCGGTCAGGCAACGCTTGATCAGGTTTTGCACGCCTTCACCAATATAGGTGCTGATCTGCGCCTGCGGCAGCATAGGCTTGCCTAACGCCACCAGCATACGGTTGGCGGCTTCGGCGATCTGCGGTGCGGTATCAAGCAGGGTGCCGTCCAGATCGAACATCACCAGCTTGACTTGAAACCGCATCACAACAGGCTTTTAAACGCTGGCTAAAGAGGCGCGCATCGCCGCTACAACTGTGTCGTAACGGTTAGGGTCGGTGTCTTTAGGTGAACCAAAGATCGCGCTACCGGCTACGAAGGTATCTGCACCGGCTCTGGCGATCTCGGCGATGTTGTTGGCGTTCACGCCGCCGTCAACTTCCAGCCAGATCTGACGGCCGGTTTTTTCGTAGTAAGCGTCGATACGTGCACGTGCTTCTTTTAATTTGTTCAGCGTTTCAGGAATGAACTTCTGGCCGCCAAAACCCGGGTTCACGGACATCAGCAAAATCATGTCGACTTTGTCCATTACATAATCCAGGTAATGCAATGGTGTTGCCGGGTTAAATACCAGGCCTGATTTACAGCCGCTGTCACGTACCAGTGCCAGGCTACGGTCGATATGGTCAGATGCTTCAGGGTGGAAAGTGATGATGTCAGCACCGGCTTTAGCGAAGTCAGGAATAATGCGGTCTACCGGTTTGACCATCAGGTGCACGTCGATCAATGCGCCTGCGTTGTGTGACAAGTCGCGAATGGCGTCGCATACCAGCGGTCCAATCGTCAGATTAGGCACATAATGGTTATCCATCACGTCGAAGTGGACGATGTCAGTACCAGATTTGATAACGTTTTCAATTTCTTCACCTAATTTGGCGAAGTTGGCAGAAAGAATACTTGGGGCAATGCGAAATGTTTTGTCCATGCTTGTGTTCCGTATCTGAAGTTCAATGAAATCTGAGAAAACACGCAATCAGCGGCTACGCGGGCAAATTGCGGCGTTGCGCGGTACTCATAATCAAGCCGTACCATATGTACTGTCTTGATTCCTGCGTTCCGTGCGCCTTGCACTTTATCCCGCTCGCACGCTTATTCCGGGTTTTCCAAAAATTTTTTATTGTAAAACCAATATTTTACCGCCATTCCGGGCCAAATGCCATGCT
>JALDYP010000093.1:0-3593 GCA_032153875.1 Methylophilus sp. | reverse complement strand
AGGAACAGGATGACCACCACCAGGATAATGCCTTCAATGAGCACTTTGGTCACGGTGTGCAGTGCGGCATCTACCAGTTCACTCCGGTCGTAGTAAGGCACAATTTGCAAACCGTGTGGCAGCATGCCTTTGCTGTTGATTTCTTCTACGCGGGCCTTGATACGGCTGACTACTTCCTTGGCATTACCGCCACGCATCATAATCACAATGCCGCCCACTGATTCGGTATCGCCATTTTTCAATACCACGCCAACGCGGACTTCGTGACCGATAGTCACTTCCGCTACATCACGGATATAGACCGGGATACCGTTCTCTTCCTTGAGCACCATATTGCGGATGTCATCCAGGTTTTGAACCAGGCCAACGCCGCGGATCAGGTATTGCTCGGCATAGTGCGGAAGAATACCGCCACCACTGTTGGCATTGTTGCGCGCCAAAGCTTCATACACATCTTTAAGCTTGATGGAGAAGTGTGTCATGCGGTCAGGGTTAACCAGCACCTGGTATTGCTTGACGTAACCGCCTTGTGAGTTGATCTCGGCTACACCGGGAATGCCGCGCAACAACGGACGCACGACCCAGTCCTGAATAGCGCGCCTCTCAGTCAGGTCTTCGCGTGTCAGCTCTTTTTTGCCGTCACTCGGTTTGTCCAGCGTGAATTGGTAAACTTCCCCCAGGCCTGTGGAAACCGGGCCAAGGATAGGTGTAACCCCGACAGGCATGCGCTCCATGACCTCCATCAGGCGTTCCATCACCAGTTGCCGGGCGAAATATACATCGGTGCTATCTGTGAACACCAACGTAATCAGTGACAGGGCGTTCTTGTTCACCGAACGCATTTCCGTCAGCCCAGGCAGGCCGGTCATCGCGATTTCCAGCGGCACTGTGATAAAACGCTCAACTTCTTCAGGGGACTTGCCGGTGGCTTGCGTAGCAATCATCACCTGCACATTCGTTACATCCGGGAATGCATCCACAGACAATTTCTGGACCGCAAATAAACCGGCCCCAATCAGTGCGATGGCAATAACCAGCACAATAAGGCGCTGTTTGAGAGCGCCCCTAATCATTGATTCAATCATGCTTTTACTCCATTTCCTTGCGCTTACGCTCGTTGTTCACGTGAAAAGCGCCGTCCAGCACGATTTGATCACCAGGTTGCAATCCTTGTAACACCTCTTTATGGTCGTCATAACTACGGCCAAGCGTCACAGGTAACAATTTGTATTGTTTGGATTTCAGCGTTTGTGCAAACACATGGTCGGCATTGTTTTCGCGCACAATGGCAGTGGATGGGATCGCAATGACTTTTTCCGGTTTGGCTTCCAGCAGGATAGTGATAAGCATGTCAGGCTTTAGCAGGCCTTTGCTATTGCTGATGTTGGCACGTGCCATTACCGTACGCGTCGCCGGGTTGACGATATCACCGACAAAAGCCAGTGTGCCGGTCAGTTCCGCATCATCCAGTGCAGGTACTTCGATATTCAGCGACTGGCCTTCCCTGATATGCGCAATCTGTTGTTCAGGGATTTCTGCCACTGCCCATACATGCGACAGGTCAGCAATCACAAATAATTCTTCAGCCGGGGCAACCACTTGACCCAGCCGGGCTTTACGTGCGATGACGGTGCCATTGATTTTCGAATTCACCTGGCTGGTAGACATGCCGCTGTTTTGCAAGCCTAGTTTTGAAATACTGCCGGGCGCCATGCCAAGTACCAATAACTGGTCACGGGCTGCATTCACTTCGGCATTGGCGGCATGCAACTCACCTTCACGGCGTTGCAGCTCTGCCTGGCTTATCACGTCTGCTTCGAGTAACTGTCTGGCACGGTCCACTGCTTTGGTCTGTAACTGAACCTGCTGGCTGGCCTTGATGTAACTGAGTTGATATTGCGCGAGCTCTGTACTTTTGATTGTTGCCAGGCGCTGCCCGGATTTCACCTCATCACCCAGATTTACATCCAGTGTGCTGATACGGCCTGTGATTGAGGCACCAGCTCTGGACTCATATTGCTCATCCACCTGGATGCGCCCTGGAATGCGTAAAGTATCAACAAATTGCACTTCACTGACTGCTCCAATCTTGATATTAGCTTCCAGTTCAGGGGTGAGTGACACCAGGTTAGGGTCTACCACTGCTTTGGTTTCAGGGGCTGGTGCCGGTTTTTCGGAACACGCAGTTGACATCACCGCCAGTGCGGCAGTGAACAAAGTTGAAATTAAAATACGAGACATGTCCATTCCCTTATGGTTGAACCAAATCCGAACCGATGAAACGTTCGATTTGCAATACACTGAAAAAATAATCGAATTTGGCAATCAGATAGTCACGGCGGACATCACGATTGACGCGTTGCGCATCCAGGAATTCCAGGATGCCGCGTTCTCCGAATTTATAGGCGGCTTCTGCACGGCTCAAAGTGGCTTCAGATTGTTGCAGCAGGCCATTCTCAAACACCTTGAGCTGGTTGCTGGCAATGACGTTGCGCTGGTAGGCACTATCAATTTCCTTGCGTAGCACTTGTTTTTGCAATTTGATATTGGCATCTGCTTCATCTATGCCAGCCGCAGCTTGTGCAATCTGACCATCACGCCGGTTCCAGACTGGCAATGGCACCACCACCCCTACCCTGAACGTATTCAGGTCCGGATCTTGGGTGAAGTCAGACTTTAAGGTCAGCCCGGGGAAGCGCAAATCCTTCTCCAGTTTCAACCTGGCTTCTGCGCCATCCTTGGCGGTAATCAGTTGCTGTAGATAAGGGTTATTTTCTGCTGACTGGCGTAAGGTAACGATGTCTGGCAAGGGAGCAATGACGGGAGGTTGAGGTTTGATGTCAAAGTCATCCGGCATATTGCCTATCATGCCGCGCAAGATGGCTTTGGCTTCATCAATGCGTGTTTGTGCACTGGCATAATCCCGCTCAGCGACCAGTAATTCGGTATCTGCCTTGATCAGTTCATATCTGGCCGCTTCACCGACTTCTACTTTGCGTTTAATCTTGGTTTGAATCTCCCGCAATACCTTCAGGTTGGCACCAAACATTTCCAGCACTTGCTGGCGAAGTTGCACGGTTAAATACGCTTGCTTGATCAGGTTGCGTAAATCGAAACTGGTAGTTTGGATGCCTTTTTCAGCGTAGGTAAGTTGCTGTTCGGCCAGTTCGCGGCGTGATGCACGGGTACCAGGAAATTCAAGCGGTTGCGAAACGGTGACACCATAGTTTCTTTCGCTGGCTCCCGGTGTTGGTACGCCACGGTATCTAGCAGGGCCTGCCATCACTTCCAGATCAGGATTGGCAAAAGATCTTGCCACGGTGATGCCAGCGGCGGCAGCTTCAATCTGCGCCTTGCTAACGGCCATCGTCGGGTTTTCGGCGATCGCTTTATCCAGCAGGGTTTTCAGGTCAAACGTAGGTTCGGCAAACGCTATCGGCGAGATCAGGCAAGACAACCACAGGAGTCTGCACGCTTTTCGCCAGCGGGTATGACTTAACATAACAATCCTTCTCAGATGACTATGTCTCATCATGACACAGTCACCTTAATTAATAATTAAAATGTCACTCTGACAGCAAGGCTGAAAGAGG
>JALDYP010000011.1:0-67746 GCA_032153875.1 Methylophilus sp. | reverse complement strand
TAGGGGCAAACAAAAATTCCTCACTGGCGCACACAGCCTTGATCGACATTAATGGCGTGATAGAAGCGGGCGGCCAGGTGAATGCTGATGCTGTGATCAGCAGCCTCAAAGATGCTTATGACCATAAAGGGACTAAAGGCATTATCTTGCGTATCAACAGCCCAGGTGGCAGCCCGGTACAAGCTGGCATTATTAATGATGAAATCCACCGTCAGCGTAAATTACATCCTGAAGTGCCTGTCTATGCGGTCGTTGAAGATATTTGCGCTTCTGGCGGTTATTACATTGCCGTTGCCGCTGACAAGATCTTTGTCGATAAAGCCAGTATTGTGGGTTCCATAGGTGTGTTGATGGATGGTTATGGTTTTACCGAGCTGATGAAAAAAGTCGGCGTTGAACGCCGCCTGATGACTGCCGGTGAGAACAAAGGCATGCTGGATCCATTCTTACCTGAGAATCCTAAACAAAAAGCGTTTGCACAAGATATGCTGGACCAGATCCATCAACAGTTTATCAAAGTCGTACGTGAAGGCCGTGGCAACCGCCTGAAAGAAAATGACCAAACATTCAGTGGCTTGTTCTGGAACGGTGAAGAAAGCATCAAACTTGGTTTGGCCGATGCTGAAGGCAGTGCCGATTATGTAGCGCGTGAAATCATCAAGCAATCTGATATTGTGGACTTCACTTATCAGGAGACAGTGGTTGACCGCTTTGCCAAGAAGTTGGGCGCAAGCATGGGGCACGAGTTAGGCGCATCAGCAAAATCATGGTTGCCAACGTTACGTTAGTCACACGTTAGAAATGCAGCAATAAAAAAGGGACAGCAATGTCCCTTTTTTTATTTGAATGCCCATAAGCATTATTTTTTGGTTTTATTCTTTTCGTTACGCTGTTTGAGTTTGGCCCTGAGTTCGTTCTTACGACGGCGCATGGTTACCAGGCCCTCTCCTTGTTTGCGCTCGTCTTCCTTGTCAAACGGGTTATCACCTTTGTGATATTGCACTCTTAATGGCGTACCGACCAGTTGAAACGCCTTGCGGAAAATGCCTTCCAGATAACGCGTATAGCTATCCTTGAGGCCATCAATATGATTGCCGTGAACGACCACAATCGGAGGGTTACTGCCGCCTTGGTGTGCATAGCGTAATTTCGGGCGGATGCCGCGGGTGATTGGTGGCTGATGCTGTGTGGTCGCTTCGCCCAATACGCGGGTCAATTGTGGCGTAGCCAGTTTGGCCATCGCTGCCTTAAAGGCAACATCAACTGAACCTAACAACTCATTCAGGCCTTTTTTACGCAAGGCGGAAATGTAGTGGAATTTGGCAAAGTCCAAAAATTGCAATTTACGGTCAATCTCGCGTTTGATCCATTCGCGTTCATCGTCCTGCAGGCCATCCCATTTGTTAATGGCGACAACTAATGCACGGCCAGAATCGAGGATGTAGGCAGCCACGTGCGCATCTTGCTCGGTGATGCCTTCCTTGGCATCGACCACCAGAATGGCGACGTTGGCATCTTCAATCGCCTGCATGGTTTTAACCACTGAGAATTTCTCAACCGCTTCAAACACTTTGCCGCGTTTGCGTACACCTGCGGTATCAATAATGACGTAATGCTTGCCGTCTTTTTCGAGTTCAATTTCAATTGAATCGCGGGTAGTACCTGGTTCATCAAATGCAATCACACGGTCTTCACCGAGCAGGGCATTCACAAGCGTAGATTTGCCGACGTTTGGGCGGCCAACAATAGCGATTCTAGGTGTATCCGGATTGATTGGTGCAGACTCTTCTTGAATCTTGTCAGCAATGGTTTCAAGTGCGATCTCGATCAGGTCACGCACGCCTTCGCCATGCGCGGATGAAATGGATAGTGGTTCGCCTATGCCGAGTTCATGAAAGTCTGCGCTGACCACGGCTTTGCGCATGCCTTCAGTTTTGTTGACTGCCAGTAGCACAGGGCGCTGTGCACGCCGTAATGTTTGCGCAATGGTGAATTCTTGTGGTGTAAGGCCAGCACGGGCATCTACCAGGAATATGATCACATCGGCTTCGTCAATGGCCAGCAGGGTCTGCTTGGCCATTTCTTTGAGGATGCCGCTATCTGCAGTCGGCTCAAAGCCGCCGGTATCAATCACCAGGTACGGCTGGCTTGCACCCATCCCACGGCCATAGTGACGGTCGCGTGTCAGCCCAGGCAGGTCAGCGACTAGCGCATCACGGGACCGGGTCAGGCGGTTAAATAAAGTGGATTTGCCGACGTTTGGCCGGCCGACGAGAACAATGGTAGGTAACATTACTTGTATGTGACGGCATAAATGTGCCCATCACGTGATTGTGCCAGAAACTGGTTATTCGTTCCTGCAACCAGTGACATGATTGGTTTGGAGCCAAGCTGAATGCGGCCTACGAAGCTGCCATCATCCTGACTTAATAAGTGTATATAGCCTTCGAGATCACCCACGGCAACCACACTGCTCAATGGTAATGGCACTGTCAGGTGGCGGTAGCCCAGGTTGCCCTGGCGCCAGAATGTTTTACCATTGCTGTTATCCAGGGAGTAAACAGAACCTATGGTGTGGCTTAAATAAATTTTGCTGTTATCGACAGTCAGGCCGACATAGCTGGAAATATCACGGCTCCAGGCGATCTGGCCGCGCTGGCGATCAACTCCGGCTACTTTGCCCTGGTAGGCAACGACGTAAACGAAAGCGCCATCCACAAACGGCAGGCTGGTGATATCAGCAATACGCTCGATTTCTGTCACGCCTTTAGGCTGGGCAACCGTGGCTTCCCATAGCAGTTTGCCATTATCGGCGCGGATAGCTACCAGTTTGCCACCAGGGAAACCTGCGTAAATCGCGCCGCCATCTACTACAATGCCAGCCTGGTTTTTTAGTGAGAGTGAAGGGGTTGCGCGCTCATATACCCATTTGCGGCGGCCGTCAGCGGCATCAATGCCGTAAATATGATGGTCACTGGTACGCACGATGACTGTGCCGTCGTAATAACGCGGTTGCCCTTGAATCTCGCTGCTGAGGATAGCACTCCACAACTTTTTGCCATTCATATTCAGTGCATATAAATGACCCTTGCTGGTGCCAGCCAATACCAAGCCTCCGCCGATACCAGCACTGCTGCTGATTGCTTCATCCAGCTCGGTGCGCCACAACATTTTGCCATTCTCAGCAGAAAGCTGCATAACGCTGCCCTCGGCATTCACGGCATAAATCATATTGTCAGCCAACACTGGCGCGTAAGTGTAACGACCAGGCTCGCCCACGTCCGTTGACCATGCTACACGCGTTTCGTAAGAACTTTTGATTTCCTCAAGTTCAACTGGCGGATTAGCAGGCTCAGCCCCGAAAATACTTTCGCTCAAATTGGTTTTCACATCATTGAACGCGGTACACGCGGTAAGGCTGCTGCCAAGCAATAGCAAGGCGGCCAGAGTGAAAGCATTAAGCGGAGTCGGTTTTTTCATACGCATGGCGGGGAGACTGGGCAAGCGTTGCATGTTAACCCAATGCGTCCAGTTTTTGCTGGGTCAGGTAAAACAGTTTGCCTTCTGGATCCAGGCCTTTAAGCGCCTGCAGATAAGCTTCTTTTGCTTCTTTGTCCTGTTTTTTGGCAATATAGATATCACCCAGCATGGTGTTTTTCAGGCCATCAAAGCCTTTATCGTTGATGCCTTCAAGTGTTTTCCTGGCATCGTCCAGCGCATTACGTTCGATTTGCAGACCTGCAATTTCAATCGCTGCCATTTGTTTGATCGCAGGTTCTTTGGCTTCAGCCATCGCCCAGTGCAATTGTTTCTCGGCGGCTTCATTCTGTTTTGCTTGATGCAGGGCGCGGGCTGCAAACAAAGCGGCTCTGCCTGCATAAGGCGTCATGCTGAAATCGTTTTGTAATGTCTCTGCATCCTTGGAGATTTGCTCGGCTTTTTTATTATCTACGTCCAGCAATGATGTGCTTACCAGTGTTTGATAAGCAGTAGAAGCGTCTGTGGCTTTGCTGTTCATCCAGGATTGATAACCTTGCCAGCCGGCATAGGCAACAATCGCGACCAGCACCAGGCGGATTGCCATCTTGCCGTTTTTGTTCCACCAAACTCTGAATTCGTCGAGTTGTTCTTGTTCTTCCAAATCGTACGCCATGATATTTTCCTGCTTATTTTTTAGTATGAGTGATTATGCGGTTGCTACACGCAAGCCCTGACCGGGAATTGCGCTAAGTAATTGTTGTGTATAAATTTGCTGGGGTGCATTATAAATGTTTTCTACGCTTCCTTGCTCAATTACTTTGCCTTTTTGCATGACCAGCACTTCGTCTGCAATATGTCTGACCACCCTTAAATCATGGGTGATAAACAGGTAACTAAGCCCCATTTCCTGTTGCAATTGCTTTAACAGCAACAGGATCTGCGCCTGCACAGAAACGTCTAGCGCGGAAACCGGCTCATCACATACCACCAGTTTTGGTTGCAAGATCAATGCACGTGCGATGCCTATGCGTTGCCGCTGCCCGCCGGAGAACTGGTGTGGATATTTTTGCGCATCCTCAGCCTTCAATCCGACTTTTTCCAGCATGTTGATCACCTGGTCCCGCTGCTGGCTGGCATTGCCGATGCGGTGAATCACCAGGCCTTCACCGATAATATCGCCAATACGCATTCTGGGGTTAAGCGAAGCAAAAGGATCCTGGAAGATCATTTGCATATCACGGCGGGCTATGCGTAAGGCAGGTTTATCCAGTGCCAGGAAATCTACACCGTTAAACAAAACCTGGCCGCTATCCAGCGGTAGCAGGCGTAATATGCTGCGTGCCAATGTGGATTTTCCACTGCCGGATTCACCGACAATCGCGAGAGTGGTACCGCGTTTCAATTGCAGGCTGACATCATCCAGCGCGCGGATACTGTGATTACCCAAACCCAGTACGCCTGTGCGCTGGGTGTAGGTTTTTACCAGGTGATGTGCTTGCAGGATGAAATCGGACATATACACTCCGTCAGGCAGGGATTAACCAGTCATAGGTCATCGGCTGCAATATCTTTTTACCTTCAGCGTCAGGTACGCAGGCTAACAATGCTTTGGTATATGGGTGTTGCGGGCTATGCAGCACTTGCTCTACGTTGCCCACTTCGACAATTTCACCCCTGAACATCACCACCACTTCATCGGCAATATCCGCCACTACACCGAAATCATGCGTGATAAACAACATGGCCATCTGCATGCGGTCTTTTAGCGCTCTTAATAAACCTAATACCTGTGCCTGGACGGTAACATCAAGTGCCGTGGTGGGTTCGTCTGCGATCAGTAAAGCAGGTTCGCATGCAATACTCATGGCGATCATGACGCGCTGGCGCTGGCCGCCTGAAAGTTCATCCGGGTAACTGTTCGCGCGGGTGGGATCAATACCTACTTGCTGCAATAGATCAGCGACTTTTTGTTTAAGGGCAGTGCCTTTGAGTCGCAAATGGGTTTGCAGGGGTTCGCCGATTTGAAAGCCTACGGTGAGTACAGGGTTCAACGAAGTCATAGGCTCTTGAAAAATCATGCCTATTTGCCGGCCGCGTATGCTTTGCATGGCAGTTTCGCCCAGCGTGGTGATGTCCTGACCCTGAAATAATACCTGGCCCTGCATATGCAATTGAGGGGATAGTAATTTCATTACGCTCAGCGCGGTGAGGCTTTTCCCGCTACCGGATTCACCGACGATACAGGTGGTTTTTCCGCGCTGTAATGAGAGAGATACGTTATGCACCAGTTTTCGTTCCGGCGCATGGGCAGGATAAATACTTAACTGATCAATACGTAAAATTTCGTTCATGAGATGCTATTAAATTCGCAAACGATTTTGCTGAATGCTGGCAACAACGCCGATGTGATGGATGCAATATAGTGTGATTCAGTCATCCATTGTCCTTGTTCTGCTTATGCTGCTTGCACGATACCTGGTACTTGTTCAATACTGACACGGGTTTGTTCGCCTTGTCCTAGCATAGGTTTCAAGCTGATTTCATTGGCGGCTGCTTCATCATCGCCAAAAATGGCAGCGAAGCGGGCACCGCTACGGTCTGCTTTTTTCATCTGCGATTTAAAGCTGCCACCGCCAGCATGCAAGACCACACTCAGCCCCATATTACGCAGGCTTTCCGCCACGGTAAAGGCTTTTTGTTCTGCCAGCTCACCCACATTCACCAGGTAAATGTCAGGCTGATTTTGGGCATTAACGCCATATTCCTGCATCAGCAGGAATACACGTTCCAGGCCAATGCCAAAGCCGCAGGCCGGAGTAGCATTGCCACCAATACGCTCAACCAGGGTATCGTAACGACCGCCACCGGCAATCGTGCCTTGCGCGCCGAGTTTGGTGGTAACCCATTCAAAAACTGTGCGGTTGTAGTAATCCAGGCCGCGTACCAGGCGATGATTGATGGTGTAAGCAATGCCGGACTGAGTGAGCAGGGCGCACAGCTGCGCAAAATGCTGCTTAGATGTTTCACCCAGGCCATCCATCAGTTTTGGCGCGGCTTCACACATGGCTTGCATGCGTGGATTTTTGCTGTCCAGTATGCGTAAGGGGTTATTGTGCAAACGGCGTTTGGCATCTTCGTCCAGCAATTCCGCATGTTGCTCAAAATAGCTGATCAGTGTTTCACGGTATTGCGCGCGCTCATCGGCATCACCAATGCTGTTAATCTGTAATTCGACGTCGTTTATGCCTAGCGCTTGCCACAAGCGCGCCAATAATACGATTTGCTCCGCATCTACATCAGGGCCTTCAAAACCGAAGGCTTCGACACCTATCTGGTGAAACTGGCGCTGGCGGCCTTTTTGCACGTTTTCGTGGCGGAACATCGGGCCCATGTACCACAGGCGTTGCGGGCCGTTGTAGGTCAGGTTGTGCTCAACCACAGCGCGCACGCAGCCAGCAGTGCCTTCCGGGCGCAGGGTGAGTTTGTCACCGTTAAGCGCATCTTCCCAGGCATACATTTCTTTTTCGACAATGTCGGTATGTTCACCCACACTGCGTACAAATAATTCCGTAGGCTCCACCACCGGCATGCGGATATTGTTGTAGCCATACTGGCTCAGTATCTTGCGGGCGGTGTCTTCCAGTTTGAACCAGAGCGGGGTGGCTTCCGGCAAAATGTCGTAGAAGCCTTTGATGGATTGGAATTTTTGGGTCATTGCTAACGGTTGTTGCTTGAATTATTGAGGGATAGCGACAATAGGTATCACGCCGGGTTTGCTACTGCGTAATTTGCCGCCCTCAGCATAATGGGCACGTACGTAATCATCGACGATCAATTGGAATTCCTGGGCGATATGATCACCTTTCAGGGTCACCGTTTTTTCGCCATCAACAAACACCGGCGCGACCGGCGTTTCTCCTGTGCCCGGCAGGCTGATGCCGATATTCGCCAGTTTGGATTCGCCAGGACCATTCACCACACAACCCATCACCGCGACATTCAGTGATTCTACCCCTGGATATTGGCTGCGCCAGACCGGCATCTGGTGTCGTAACCAGGTCTGGATTTGCATCGCCAGTTCTTGGAAATAAGTACTGGTGGTGCGGCCACAACCCGGGCAGGCGGTCACTAAAGGAGTAAACGAGCGTATGCCCATGGTCTGCAGGATTTCCTGTGCGACGACAACTTCCTTGGTGCGAGATTCATTTGGTTCTGGTGTCAGCGATACGCGTATGGTATCGCCTATGCCCGATTGCAATAAAATAGCCAGTGCGGCAGTGGAGGCCACAATTCCTTTTGAACCCATGCCAGCTTCGGTCAGCCCAAGATGTAAAGGGTAGTCGCAACGCTGGCCAAGTTCGGTATACACCTGCACCAGGTCCTGCACATTGCTGACTTTGCAGGAGATGATGATCTGGTCGGGGCTTAGGCCAAGGTCTATCGCCTGTTCTGCACTTTCGAGTGCGGATTGAATCAGTGCTTCGCGCATCAATGCATCTGCGGATAAAGGCTCGGCCAATTTGCCGTTGTCATCCATCATTTGCGCCATCTTGGCCTGGTCCAGGCTGCCCCAGTTCACGCCGATACGAACCGCTTTTTTATAATGGATGGCGGCCTCAATCATGGCGCCAAACTGTTCGTCACGCTTGCTGCCTTTACCGACGTTACCAGGATTAATCCTGTATTTAGCCAGCGCCTCTGCGCAATCAGGGTAGGCTTGCAGCAACTTGTGGCCGTTAAAATGGAAGTCACCTACTAACGGTACATTGCAGCCTAGCGCATCCAGGCCTTTGCGGATGGTAGCGACCTGTGCGGCGGCTTCGGCGGAGTTGACGGTGATGCGTACTACTTCAGAGCCAGCCTGCCATAACTCATACACCTGGCGTATGGTGCCTTCAGCATCTGCCGTATCGGTATTGGTCATACTTTGTACAACTACCGGTGAGGATGTAGTGCCATACAGGCCGCCGCCAACTGCGACGTGGCCTATCATGACCTGGCGGGTATTTCGACGAGGTAGCATGTTTATTTCAATTGGATACGCGCAACACGGCCACGCGTCGCCTGGGTCAGGTCGTAAGGTTGATTATCAATCGTCAGTTGCGTGCCCTGGGCGTGACCGACAATCACATTGACCGGCTTTTCAGCCGTGACATTGTGTTCACTGCCTGCGGTAAGCACTTCGCTCAGCACTTTCTTGCCTTGCATATCTTCGATCCGCACCCAGGAGTCTTCCGTTACTTTAAACACCAGAACCGCTTTCTGTGGATCAGCAGATTTCAGCGTAGTGCTCTCTACAACATTGTTGGCAGCAGGGGTAGGCGTGCTGACAATAGTGCTGTCAGAGACTGATGAAGGCACGCTGGCTGGTTCAGCAACTACTGCTGGTGCGACTTCAACTGGATTGCCCGCCGCAGGTTCTGTCGCTGGTAATGTTGAAGGCGCGACAGCATTTTCAGTCGGTGTTGCATCGGCTGATGCAACAGGCGACGTTGCAGGGTCAGTCACCGGGGCCGGGACATTAATTTCTTGCCCGGTGGTTTCGCTTATTTCATCAACATCCAGCGCCAGCGATGCATTCTTGAGCGCTTGCGGTTTGATATGGTTAATGTAAAAGTAAGCCAGAATCGCAGCCAGGATCAGGAAAATAAAAAACGTTAGTATGCGTTGTGGACGAATGGTGCGCGCAGGCTTGTCAATGATAGACGGGCTGGCGTTCGACCTGACGCTGAGTGGCAAAGGTGCAGTGCTGGGCACCATGCGCTGATAAGCTTCCAGCACCGGCGCGACATCAATATTCAGCAACTTGGCATAGTTGCGGATAAATCCGCGCACAATGCTGGGTTGCGGCAGCTTGTCAAAATCATCCTGTTCAATGGCCTGGATTTGCTTGGGGCCCAGGCGCAGATGGCTGCAAACTTCATGGATACTGAGCCCTTGTGATTCGCGAGCGGCTTTTAAAATATTCCCGCAGCCCGAGCCCGGTGTCAAAGCCACAGGTGACTCTTCAATCATGGGCGATTCGTTATCTGGTGAAGAAGATTGCATGCTGTCTTTATCGCCTGTTATTGCCGGTGAAAGCGTATCAAAAGTTTGGCTATCTGCGCCGTTGCCTGAGGTTAGATCGGGCGTCGTTTCAGTATCCACTTTGCGCTTGCGCCCACGTTTGGGTTTATCTGCCGGCTCAGCCTGCAGAGCGCTGACGTTATTTATGTCTTCTGACGTCACTTGCATTTACTCCATTTTCAACAATTGTTTGGTTTCATTGGAATTTGGAAACAACTTATGCAGTTGCACACTGTAATGATGTGCTTCATCCTGCATTTGTAAAGCACGGTAGATGCGGACAGCAAGCAACAATGATTCTGGGGTAGGGGCAACGCTCACACTGTTCTGTAAAGTGTTCATCGCGGCAGTCGCATCACCCCGGCCAAATTGCAAATTGGCCAATTGATAAGCGCTGGCATGCGCCAATGGATCGACTTGTAATGCTTTACTGAAATAGGCTTCGGCTTGCGGCTTCTGCTTGCTACGCAATGCGCACACCGCTGCATTGTAATAAGCCACCTGCGGTGTTTTATACAGCGGATTCTTTACTGCCAGCATGAATTCTTTTTGTGAATCTTCGTAACGGCCCTGGTCGCACAGGAAGCGGCCATAGTTATTATGGGATTCGGAGTTTACCGGTTGCAACTGAATCGCACGCTGAAACGCTGCTTCTGCACGTGGTTTGTCACCCAAGGCCGCATACACCAGTCCTTGGCCGTTGTAGGCCAGCGCGTAATTGGAACTACGTTCAATCGCGGTATTAAACTCTTCCAGCGCCACATCGTAGCGTTTAAGGCGGAAGTATTCTGCGCCCAATTCAGTATGCACGCGGGCAGATTCCACATCGCCGGTTTCGCGGCCGATTGGTTGCTGATCATAAGGCGCAGCATTGGTACCGCTGGAAGGGTTTTGTGCGCAACCGGCCAGCCACACAGAGGCAGCCAGCAGAATCAGTAAATGTTGCGCAAAAAAGTATTTTTTCATGACTTATTGGCCAGGTTCCAGGGCAGCAGGCTGAATAGCGGCAGACTGTATGGCGATAGTTCTTTCTGTCCTGCGGGTCTTGTCGAGCACCTTGCCAGCCAGTTGACCACAAGCGGCGTCAATATCCTCGCCACGGGTTTTGCGTACGGTGACCACGTAACCTGCCTGCATTAACATATCACGAAACGCGCGCACCTGCATTGGTTTGGAAGTGCCATAACCGCTGTTAGGGAAAGGGTTAAACGGGATCAGGTTAAACTTGCATGGCACGTTGCGTACGACGTCAAGCAATTGTCTGGCATGCTCGATGGTGTCATTCACGCCATCCAGCATTACATATTCAAAAGTGACAAAGTCACGCGGCGCTTTAACCAGATAGCGTTCACAGGCCGCCATCAGGTCTTTGATCGGGTATTTCTTGTTGATAGGCACGATCTCATCACGCAGGGCATCGTTAGGCGCATGTAGTGACACAGCAAGTGCCACCGGGCAATCTTCTTTCAGTTTGTCCATTGCTGGCACCATGCCGCTGGTCGACAGCGTCACACGGCGGCGGCTCAGGCCATAAGCACTGTCATCCAGCATGATCTGCATGGCAGTGACCACGTTATCGTAATTGGCGAGCGGTTCGCCCATGCCCATCATCACCACATTGGAAATAATACGGTCACTGGCCGGCAGCATGTTATAGCCTTCGGATTGGCGCAGTGAGTGATTGGCAACCCAAAGCTGGCCGATGATTTCAGATACACTCAGGTTGCGGTTAAAGCCCTGGCGACCGGTGCTGCAAAATGTACATTCAAGCGCGCAGCCAACCTGGCTGGAAATACACAAGGTGCCACGGTCATCTTCAGGGATGAAAACGGTTTCTACACTGTTTGCAGTGCCGTCTTTAAGGTTGTTGGTGCCGATCAGCCATTTACGCGTGCCATCGTCGGAGATTTGTTCCAGCTGCACATCGGGTAATTTAAATTCGGCTTCCTGGCGCAGTTTTTCACGCAGGACTTTGGCGATATCTGTCATCTGGTCGAGGTCTAGTACCCCAAAGTGATGCATCCAGCGCATGAGTTGCTTGGCGCGGAAAGGCTTCTCGCCGATACTGGTGAAGTACTCGGCGAGTTGCGGTTGGTTCAAATTCAGTAAATTAACCAAAATTCCATTTCTCTATTCGAATCCTTGGTCCAAATCATTAGCCTGCTGATAAGTCAGCCTTTGATCATCAGGCTTCTAAACTAGTGATAGCGTGCTAAAAAATGATGACGCTTTATAAAGTGAATCTAAAAGGAAATCATTTTTTTAGCAGGCAACGCCGTTTCCGGCGTGGATTCAATGATTATCCAAAGAAGTATTTGATTTCGATAGCTGCATTTTCCAGGCTATCAGAACCGTGCACTGCGTTTGCATCAATGCTTTCAGCGAAGTCAGCACGGATAGTGCCAGGCGCTGCATCTTTAGGGTTGGTTGCACCCATCAGTTCACGGTGTTTCAATACTGCGTTTTCGCCTTCCAGCGCTTGAATCATCACTGGACCGGAAATCATGAATTTAACCAGGTCGTTGAAGAAAGGGCGCTCTTTGTGAACAGCGTAAAAGCCTTCAGCTTCAGCTTGTGTCAATTGCGCGAATTTAGCAGCCACGATTTTCAAGCCAGCGTTTTCAAAACGTGTGTAAATTTGACCAATCACGTTTTTTGCAACGGCATCTGGTTTGATAATGCTAAGTGTACGCTCTAAAGCCATGAGAACTCCAATATAGTTAATTAACAAGAAAAATCAAACAGCTATTCTACTATTTTTAACGTGATAGATAAACCTTGATTGCGGATTGTTTATATATGAATGGATCATTGATTCCCAGTGGCTTTATTTTCAATAGCCTGAATAACGCGCATTCTCCGCGTTATTTTTTCTATCCATCTAGTTTAGATGTTTGTATGATGTGATTGTTTTCAACGATGGCGTTAGTTTTTTCAGCGTAGACGAGAGATCTTTCCACATATGGTAAATACAGAACAGACTATGCATGCTTGCCCGGCGTGTGGCTTGTTATGCGACGATATTTCGGCGGATACAATTGCCAAACAGCAGTTTTCATGTGGCAAGGCGGCGAAATTCTACGCCCGGTCTACCTCCCTGAATGTGCAGCCCCAGCTCAATGGGCAGGCAGTTTCCCTGGCGGAAGCAGTAAAAGCAGCGGCTACATTATTACAGCAAGCTGAATCACCTTTGATCGCCGGTAGCAGTACCGATGTGCATGGCGCGCGAGCGTTAGTGAGCCTGGCTAACCAGACTGGTGCGGACATGACGCACATGAATGCAGACAGCACATTGCGCAATATGAAAGTGTTGCAACATAGAGGCTGGCAAACCACCACCTTGACTGAAGTACGCAACCGCGCCGATGTGATTTTGTTGATAGGCACCGATGTGGTCACGCACAACGCACGTTTTTTTGAACGCGTGGTCTGGGTGCAAGAGGCCATGTTCACCGAACCGGCAGCGCGGCAGATCATTTACCTGGGTGGCGATAAACTTAAAACGCTGGCAGGTGTTTCTCCGGATGGCCGCGAGCCGCAAGTGATCAACTGTGCTTCCGAGCATTTGCCTGAAGTGGTTTCTGCATTGCGTGCGCTGATCATGAATAAACCGGTCGCCGGTGACAGCGTTGCAGGCGTAGCAGTCAGCACACTCACCGCATTGGCCGAGGTATTAAAAGCCGCCAAGTATGCAACTTTGGCGTGGGTGTCCAAAGACCTGCATTTCGATCATGCAGAATTAACCATAGAGAATATTACCGAAACGGTGGTCGCGCTGAACCAGAAAACGCGTGCCATGGGCTTATCGTTAGGCGGTAGCGATGGTGATACCAGCGTGAATTACACACATACCTGGCTAAATGGCGTGATCATTGATGCGCCCAACTGGCAAGATCATGATGCCGTAGTGTGGGTGAACAGCTTCAGCCCGGAAGCCATGCCACCTGCTGAAGTTTCGCCAGTCATTTTATTAGGCGCAGCTGATAGCAAGTTGACTACTCCGCCAGCCGTGTTTATCCCGGTGGCTACCCCGGGGCTGGATACCAATGGTCAGCAATTCCGCGTTGATGGCTCGGTGACGTTGCCGCTGACAGCCGCAAAACCTTCTGATGTGCCTACTTTATCCAAAGTGGTTGCATTGATAGAACAAGCCATAGCCAATGAAGGGAAGCCGGCATGATTACGTTATTGAAAAATGCCAGGGTGATTGACCCTGCCCATAACAAGGATGGCGTACTGGAAGACATTTACATCCGTGACAGCCGTATCATCGCCAAGCCTGCCGACACCGAGAAGATCGATCAGGCATATGACCTGAACGGCAAAATCGTGATGGCGGGTGCCATTGATATGCATAGCCATATCGGCGGCGGTAAAGTGAATATTGCACGTATGCTGCTGCCTGAATACCAGGATATGCGCCGCATGCAGGAACCGGAAGCGCATATTTGCGGCGCCAATTGCAGCCATCATGCCACGCCCAATACTACCGATACCGGTATGCGCTATATCGAGATGGGCTATACCGCCGCATTTGAGCCGGCGATCCTGGCCGTGAATGCACGGCAGGCACATATGGAAATGGGCGATACGCCCATGATCGATAAAGGCGGCTACGCCATGCTGGGTAACGATGATTATCTGTTACGCCTGCTGAGCCAGAATGCCGACCAGAAAACCATTAATGACTATGTCGCCTGGACCTTGCATGCCACGCAAACCATAGGCATCAAGGTTGTGAACCCTGGTGGTATCTCCGCGTTCAAGTTCAACGAGCGCCGCCAGGATCTGGACCAGCAACACAGTCATTACCACATCACGCCACGCCGCATCCTCCAGGCGCTAAGCCGTGCCGTGAATGACCTCGGTATTGCCAAACCGCTGCATGTGCACTGTAATAACCTGGGTGTAGCAGGTAACTTCCAGACTACACTGGATACCATGGGTGCCAGTGATGGCTTGCCCATGCATCTGACGCATATCCAGTTTCACAGCTATGGTACTGAAGGCGACAAGAAGTTTTCTTCCGCCGCCGCCAATATTGCCGAGGCGATCAACAAAAACAAACATATCACCGCCGATGTCGGCCAGATATTGTTCGGGCAGACGGTGACCGCTTCCGGCGACAACATGATGCAGCATCTGAATGCCAAAGTCGCTAACCCGAAAAAGTCGGTGATTATGGATATCGAGTGTGATGCCGGTTGTGGCGTGGTGCCATTCAAATACCGTGACGAGAATTATGTCAATGCCTTGCAATGGGCGATCGGCCTGGAGGTTTTCCTCAGTGTGGATGATCCCTGGCGCGTTTTCCTGACTACTGACCATCCAAACGGCGCACCATTCACTACGTATCCGCATTTGATCCGCCTGCTGATGGATAAATCATTCCGGAATGACGCATTTGACAAACTCAACCTGGATGCCCAGGCGATGAGCAACCTCAAGTCGCTGGACCGTGAATATACGCTGTACGAAATCGCCACCATGACCCGTTCAGCCGCTGCCAAACTGATAGGCCTGGAAGACCGCGGTCACCTGGGCGTAGGTGCAGCTGCCGATATCACCGTCTACACTGAACAAGCTGACAAGGAAGCCATGTTCAGCAAACCGGACTTCGTGTTCAAAGATGGTGAACTGGTGGTGAAAGACGGGAAAGTCATTAAAGTGGTATGGGGCGCTACCCATACCGCCAAGCCTGCGTTTGACCTGGGCGTTGAAAAAGACATCAAGCAGTATTTTGATCGTTATCACACCATGCAGATGCAACACTTCAAAATCAGTAATGACCATATTGCGGAAGATGGCCGCAACCATGTCATTAACCATGTGCAGGGGGCATGATGCTTATCAACGGCGTAGAAATAGACGACACCTTTGCTGAAGCATTCAATATGCGTGCCACGCGCGTATTGATCACTGCGCAGAATTTGCGTTGGGCTTATAACGCAGCCAATGCCATGACCGGCTTTGCCACCAGCGTGATCGGTTGCGGTGTGGAGGCGGGCATAGAGCGCGAACTGAGCGAGGACGAAACCCCTGATGGCCGCCCCGGTGTCAGCGTATTGCTGTTTGCCATGGGTAGCAAAGTCCTGATGCAACAGCTGGAAACCCGCATGGGGCAATGTATCCTGACTTGCCCGACTGCGGCTGCATTTGCTGGCATTGAATCCGAAGACATGATCAGCCTGGGCAAGCATTTGCGCTTTTTTGGCGATGGTAACCAGATATCCAAACAGATTCCCAATGCCGAAGGCAAGCTCAAGCGTTTCTGGCGTATCCCGGTGATGGATGGCGAATTCCTGACTGAAGAAACTACCGGCATGGTACGCGCCATCGGTGGCGGTAACTTCCTGGTATTGGGCACCAGCCAGGCGCAGGTATTGACTGCCTGCGAAGCGGCGATCGATGCCATGCGCCAGTTCCCGAATGTAATCATGCCATTCCCTGGCGGCGTAGTGCGTTCAGGCTCCAAGGTCGGCAGCAAGTATCCTAAAATGTTCGCCAGTACCAACGATGCATTCTGCCCGACTTTAAAAGGTGCGGTGAAAAGCGAACTCGATCCACGCGTTGAAAGCGTGATGGAGATCGTGGTGAATGGCCTGGCATTTGAGGATATTGCCGCTTCCATGAAAGCCGGTATTGAAGCCGCCTGCGGCCTGGGCAAACAGAATGGCATCTTGCGTATTTCTGCCGGTAACTATGGCGGAAAACTGGGGCCGCATCACTTCAAGCTGCGTCCAATTTTAAGTGGGGAGGCCGTATGAGCCATATCGTCTTAACCGCCAAACCGGTCACACGCCAGATTGATTGCCGTGCTTTGTCCCCGCAAGCTTTGCAAGGTAAAGCAGCTGCCGAAATTAGCGCGATCAAACTGACCAAGCATTTAACGGCAGGTGAAGTATTCGAAGTCAGCGTTGATGACAGCGTTGAAGCACTGAAAGTCACCTTTAAAAACACCAATTCTCAGCACGCATATATCGGTTTTGGCATGACTACCGGCCAGGTCATCGTTGAAGAGGATGCTGGCGATTTCCTGGGTGCACAGATTCAGAATGGCATATTGATCTGTAAAGGCAACGCTGGCGCACGTGCTGGCGACCGCATGCGCCGTGGCATGTTGCTGATAGAAGGTAATGTCGGCGACTATTGTGCTTCTGACATGATGGCGGGCACCCTGGGTGTGCTGGGCACTACCAGTGCTTATCTGGGTTACGGCATGAAACGCGGTACGCTTTTGCTGGCAAAAACACCGGCCACACAGGCGACCTGGGTCGATTGCGGTCCGCATAAATTACCTTTCCTGAATATCCTGTATAAATCCTTTAAATTGCTGGATAGCAAGTTTGCCGAGATCAGCAGCTTGCGTGTCCACCGCTGGATGGGGGATATGGGCGACCTGGGTAAAGCAGAAATTCTAGTGATTCAATAATTTTTTATAGTGATCCAATAATCTTTTGATCTGGATCAACAATTGTGAAACGGGCTTATGCCCGTTTTCTTTTTTGTACATTTCCCTTTTTCATTCAGCGGCTTAGGGTGGTAAAATGCGACTCTTTGAAACAAAGCTATTTCGCAAATGAGTCAATACCTCACCGCCGCGCTGTATAAATTCGTCACGCTGGACAATTACAAAGACCTGCAACAGCCTATCCTGGAACAATGCCTGATGCTCAGGATTAAAGGCACATTGCTGCTGGCGAATGAGGGTATCAACGGCACCATCGCCGGTAAGCCGGAAGATATAAAAGCGATTTTGAACTACCTGCGCCAGGACCCGCGCCTGGCTGAACTGGAGCATAAAGAATCCTGGGCTGACAGCCATCCGTTTTACCGCATGAAGGTCAAGCTGAAAAAAGAAATCGTCACTATGGGCGTGCAGGGCGTTGATCCAAACGAGGTGGTTGGCACTTATGTGAAACCGGAAGACTGGAATGCACTGATTTCAGACCCGGATGTGATTCTGCTGGATACGCGTAACGATTACGAAGTGCATATCGGTACTTTCAAGAATGCGGTGGACCCTAAAACCACCACCTTCCGCGAATTCCCCAAATATGTCGCGGACAACCTGGATAAAACCAGACACAAAAAAGTGGCGATGTTCTGCACCGGTGGCATCCGTTGCGAAAAAGCTTCTTCCTTCATGAAGCAGCAAGGCTTTGAAGAGGTGTATCACTTGCAGGGCGGTATCCTCAAATATCTGGAAACCGTGCCCAAAGAAGAAAGTCTATGGGAGGGCGATTGTTTTGTGTTTGATCAGCGCGTTGCCGTCAAACATGGCCTGGAAGTGGGTGACCATGACCAGTGCTACGCCTGCCGCATGCCACTGACCAGTGAAGAAAAATTAAGCGAGCAGTACGAAGCGGGCATCTCTTGCCCTTATTGCTTTGAAAAACTCACAGAGGACAAACGTGAGTCTCTGCGTGAGCGTCAAAAGCAGGTCAAGCTGGCC
Source organism: Methylophilus sp. (assembly GCA_032153875.1). Taxonomy (GTDB): domain Bacteria; phylum Pseudomonadota; class Gammaproteobacteria; order Burkholderiales; family Methylophilaceae; genus Methylophilus. Next base: position 49,745 of record JALDYP010000011.1, on the reverse strand, counting down.
AAGGTGCGCGGGCAAAGCCATATCGGGGATAAACAAAAGAATTAAACTTGCAAATATATTTTGCCCAAAGTGTAAGTAAATTGGCAAAGTTTCACTAGTTCTCGGTTAAGATTTATGTAAATATATATCATCATATTTACATAAATTGTTAGTCGCCATTGTATTCACTGCAACGGCCCATTAATCCAAAGCTCCGGGAACATGAGACTGCGATGAAATGTCCTGCAATACTCGTCACTGAACAAGAACGGTTAGCTGCTTTATCCGAGCATGGCCTCGATAATGAAAGCCTGATACCCAGTTTGGACCCTGTCGTGCATATCGCTTCTCGTATGTTTGGCATGCCAGTGGCCGCGGTCAATATGATAGGCAGTGATCACGTGTTCTTTGCCGCCAGCCTGGGTATCGGTGAAGCGGATATGAGGCGCGATGTGTCATTTTGTGCGCATGCCATTAATCAGTCACAAGTCATGGTGGTGCCTGATGCCACGCTGGATGACAGATTTCACGATAATCCCCTGGTCACCGGCGAGACCAACCTCAGGTTTTATGCAGGTGTTCCTCTACTCTCCCCCAATGGTTTAGCCTTAGGCGCACTGTGCGTGGTTGATAACCAGCCACATTTTGATTTTTCGGAAGAAGACCAGCGCCGCCTGAAAGAATTAGCACAAATGGTATCTGACCGCCTGGAACTCAGGCGTATCGAGACCGCAAGTAACCGCAACCGCCCCAGTTTTGAAGAATACGCCGGAAGCTCGGATTCACCAGTGGTCTGGTTTAACGAGCACCGCCAGATTATTGCCTGGAACCAGGCAGCTGCCGGCTCGCATGGTTATGAACTGCTGGAAGGCATAGGCCAGCCGGTCGATATGCTCATTCCCGAGCGCGAACGATATGTCCTTAAAGATATTGTCGCCAGCGCGGTAGAAACGGGTTCGCTGGATCATCTGGAAACGCCCGCAGAAATCTGTGGTTTGCGCAAAGACGGTACCGAGTTCCTGATGGGCTTATCCCTGTTTGGCTGGAAAGAAGCCGGCAAAATGCGCTTTGAAGCCATTTTGAAAGATATTACTGCGCAACGCATTGAAGAAGCAGAGTTGCGCCAGCGTGCCAATATTGATGTGCTTACCGGCTTGGCCAATCGCGCCAGGTTTTACCGTGTCGTAGAAGAGACATTGCTCACGCCCAAGCCGGCGGCCGTGTTCATGATTGACCTTGATGGCTTTAAAGACGTCAACGACACGCTGGGCCACACCATAGGAGATGAAGTGCTGCAAGCCGTGTCGGCGCAGATGTCAAAGGTGGTTAATGCTCCCGGTTTGGTCGCCAGGATTGGTGGTGACGAGTTCGCGATTATCGTGCCTAACATCACCAATGCAGAACAGGCGCTGGAACTGGCCAATGTGCTGATTTCTCAAATTGCACGGCCGGTGATTATAAACGGGCACGAAATACGCGTGGCAGCCAGCTGTGGCGTAGCGCTGGCACCTATGCAAGCGCTTGAGGCACTAGAGCTGGTCAGCGATGCAGACCTGGCCTTGTTTAAAGCCAAAAGCATAGGCGGGCGTGGCCGGGCATTTCTGTTCACCTCTGCGCTAAGGATGGAAGCCGTCACACGCCGGCTATATGCCATGGAATTGCACCGGGCGGTGGATGAAGGCGAGTTTATGCTGTATTACCAGCCGCAAGTCAGTTTGGCTACTGGCGCCATCACCGGTGCAGAAACACTAATCCGTTGGCATCATCCCAAGCGTGGCATCCTGGCGCCGGCTGCATTTATGCAAGCGCTGGAAGGCGGGCCACTGGCGGCTACCGTCGGCTCGTGGGTGCTCGATGAGGCGTGTGCACAAGTTTCATACTGGCGGCGCAATGGTGCGGGTCATCTGCGCATAGGCGTCAATCTGTTTGAAGCGCAATTCAGGGTAGGCAATTTGCTGGAAGAAGTCATGCAAACACTGGCTAGACATGGCTTACCACCTGAAGCTTTGGAGTTAGAAGTCACTGAGAATATTGCACTGGATAGCGACGAAGTAGTGCTGGAAACATTGCGCAAGCTAAAAGGCTATGGTGTAGGCATTGCCTTTGACGACTTTGGCACCGGCTACGCTTCACTCAGCTTGCTCAAAACCTATCCGCTTACGCGTATTAAAATTGACCGTTCATTTGTGCATGGCATGCTGGAGCACAAGCAGGATGATTCAGTCGTCTGTGCCACGCTGGATATTGCGCACGGTTTTGATCTGCATGCGATTGCAGAAGGTATTGAAACCCGCAGCCAATACAATTACTTAAGAGAGAAAAACTGTGATGAAGGCCAGGGGAGCCTGTTCGGCAAACCGATGCCTGCCATGCAGTTCGCCAGTTTAATCGGCCTTAAAAATATTTCTTCGGCTGCTTAGCTTATTCGCTTTTCAGTAAGCGTTAAATAACATCCAGCGGGCTTGCCACGCCGCGTCCGCCAATATTCACTACCTGGGTGTAAATCATGGTCGTGCTTACATCGGCATGCCCAAGTAATTCCTGCACGGTGCGGATATCCTGCCCACCTTGCAATAAATGCGTAGCAAAGCTGTGGCGGAAGGTATTTGGTGTGACTAGCTTTTTAATACCGGCCTGTTTCACCACCTTTTTAACCGCACGCTGTACGGTTTTTTCGTCGGCATGATGGCGGTAGATGGTTCCCGTTTGCTGGGTGACTGAAAGCCTGCTCGATGGGAAAGCAAATTGCCAGGCCCAATCCTTACCCGCCTCAGGATATTTCTTGGCTAAGCCTGACGGCATCCTTGTTTCGCCGAATCCTTTAGCAAGGTCTTGTTCATGCAATGTCTGGATTTCCAGTAAATGTGCTTTCAGCGGCTCAACCAGGCTGGCAGGCAACAGCGTAATCCGATTTTTATAGCCTTCAGTATCGCGTACAAAAATCTCGAGTTGGGCAAAATCAATATCCGCAATACGCAGCCGCAAACACTCCATCACACGCAAACCACTACCATATAGTAAGCTCACGATCAGCCACGGCGTGCTGTCCAGGCTTGAAAGAATAGCCTGCACCTCATGTTTGGTCAGTGTTACTGGTAGCGTTTTATTTGCCTTCACTTTTAAAAGGTTTTCCATCACTGGCAATTCACGCGCTAGCACTTCTTTATATAAAAAACGCAGCGCGCTTTTGGCCTGGTTTTGCGTACTGGCCGAGACTTTCTTTTCTTCAGCCAGATGGTTCAAATAGGCTTCAATTTCCTCACCGCCCATATCGCGTGGGTGGCGCTTGCCATGGAAAGTAATAAAACGTTTGATCCATTGAATATAAGATTCTTCAGTGCGTTTGCTATATTGAAGGGTGGCCAGGCGCTCCATAATGCTCGGAAACAGCTTGGGTTGCGATGACGAGGCAGGTGCGCTATCCATGTATTAAACCTTTTTAATCAGGGGTACTAAAACTTATTTATATATTGAAAAATATCAAAATATAGTTGATATAAATAATTGTAGGCATAGATTTAAATAAAATTCAATGAAGATCTTCAATTGAACCTGGCTGGAAAAGTATTTGTCATCATTAATGACTAATTCAAGATCCAGTCGAAAGACTGTTTAAAGGTTTTTGACGGAGGAAATCATGGCTGCAAAAAACACAATCTGTTTATGGTTTGATGGTGATGCATTAGAAGCGGCAAAGTTTTACGCTGCCACATTTCCTGATAGCTCAGTAGGTGCAGTGCACTTTGCGCCTGGTGATTACCCGTCTGGCAAGCAAGGTGATGAATTAACGGTTGAGTTTATGGTGATGGGTATTCCTTGCCTTGGCTTAAATGGCGGCCCGGTCTTTAAACATAATGAGGCATTCTCTTTTCAGGTAGCCACTGATGATCAGGCTGAGACAGACCGCTTATGGAGCGCGATTGTCGATAATGGTGGTTTGGAGAGTGATTGTGGCTGGTGTAAGGATAAATGGGGCATTTCGTGGCAAATCACTCCACGCGCACTGGTGGCAGCGATTACTGATCCGGATCCTGCAGCAGCCAGGCGCGCTTTCGAAGCCATGATGCAAATGCAAAAGATTGATATTGCCGCTATTGAAGCCGCTCGCCGCGGTTGAAGCCTCTATTGAGTGAAGAACTGGTTTCAGGAAAAGTAGGTGTGGTGATTTGAATATCTCCATATAAACTTTTTCCCTGTCAAGGGTGGACGTACAAGCATTCAGGCCGTAGTATGAAGACAAAAGTTAAATAATGTTGGCGAGGTTAATGTGGCTATTCAATTTTTACCTATTATCAAGGCACTGGCGCCATATATCGCGCAGGTAGCCACTTCGGCTGTGCCAGCCTTTACTTCCAAACCAGAGGTCGCAGCCAAAGTAGACCCTTTGCTGGCAAAACAGATTCAGGAACTTCAGTCTGCCGCTGTGCAGAATGCAGAATCCATTCATGTCCTGGCCGAGAAGATGCAGCAGGCGATCCAGCAAATTGAAGCGGCTGCTCAGGTGGCAAACAAACAGGTGGCTGCTTATAAAACCATGCTGTTCGTCTCATTTGGCTTGTCTATCGCTGCCATTGCAACCAGCGTATATCTCCTGGCCAGGTAATTAAGCCATGAAACCTTCGATCGCCATGATTACGCTAGGTGTAGATAACCTTGAAGCTTCACTGAGGTTTTATCGTGATGGCATGGGGTTGGCAACTGAAGGCATCATGGGGACGGAGTTTGAACACGGTGCAGTGGTGTTTTTCGAGTTGAAGGGTGGCCTGAAACTGGCAATCTGGCCGCGCGACAGCCTGGCGCATGATACAAAACTGCCAGTTTCCCCTGCGAGCCCGACTAGCTTTTCCATTGCGCATAACGTTGGCTCCAAGGCAGAAGTGGATGAGGTGATGGCACAAGCCACGAAAAGCGGTGCAACCATTACCAAGCCCGCACAAGATACTTTCTGGGGCGGCTATGGTGGCTACTTTCAGGATCTGGATGGACATCTGTGGGAGGTTGTCTGGAATCCCGAGTGGAAAGTTGAAGATTAAGCTGCTTGGGAGCCATTTGTGGCATTTAGCTCACATGAGGAATATTTAAAAAGCCTGAGTCCCGAGATTCAGGCTTTAATGCTTTCTATCCAGCACAAAGTCGAATCATTGCTACCGGACGCGACGCGATGTATCAGTTACCAGATGCCTGCATACCGCGCCAATAAACATATATTTTTCTATTTCGCAGCATTCAAGCAACATATCGGACTATACCCGCCTGTCACTCAAGATTCAGAACTCATCGAAGCCTTGCAACCATATCGTGGCAAAAAAGGTAATTTATCTTTCCCCCTCAATCAGCCATTACCTTTAGAACTGATCGGCAAAGTAGCCATGGCCTTGTACCGTGAATATGAGACTGGTACACGCAAGGTGTGAGCTTGATTTATACTTAAGCCATATAAGCAAATCACTAGAGAGATCACCTCATCATGGCAAACCTGAAAGTCACTGAAATCAAGGCATTTGTTCCGTCTAAAGACTTTGAGCTATCCAAGCAGTTTTATCAGGACATAGGCTTCAGCATGGCTTCAGAAGGCGGAGGTATTGCCTATTTTCATTTTGAGAACTCGAGTTTTTTACTGCAAAATTTCTGTGCTGAGGGGTTTGCTGAAAATTTCATGATGCATCTGCTGGTTGAGGATGTAGATGCGTGGTGGCAGAAAGTGCAGGAAAGTGGAGTCGTCAGTAAATACGGCGTCAAACTATGGCCGTTGGAACTGCAGCCATGGAAGATGCGCGACTTTTGTATAACCGATCCTTCAGGTGTGCTCTGGCGGATTGGCCAGAATATTGACTAACAAATGAGGCCCGTTAATGATCAATGACTGGTTTTTCTGGGCAGCACTTTCAGCCTGCTTTGCGGCCCTCACAGCCATTTTTGCTAAAATCGGCATCACTGGTGTTGATTCTGACTTTGCTACTTTAATCCGCACATTGGTGATTACAGCGGTGCTCGCACCTTTCATCTGGTTTGCCGGTAAGTGGAGCAACCCACTGACTATGCCGGCACGCTCATTGTTATTTATCGGCTTATCCGCCGTCGCGACTGGGGCCTCCTGGATATGTTATTTCCGTGCGCTGCAATTGGGTGAAGCCTCAAAAGTAGCACCTGTAGACAAATTCAGCCTGGTGCTGGTCGCATTATTTGCTTTCCTGTTCCTGGGCGAACGCCTTTCTGCAAGAGAATGGCTGGGCGTGGGGTTGGTAGCGATGGGCGTGCTGGTGCTGGCGTTTAAACGTTAAGTTTTTGAGTAATTTTGGAGGCGCTATGGCAGATATCATTCATAGGGTAGGTATCAAAGCCCCGGTAGCAAGAGTTTACGCCGCGATAGCGACTACCGAGGGCGTCGCTGCCTGGTGGTCAAGGGAGACTAGCGGTATCTCCAAACCGGGTGGAGCAGTAGAACTGGTCTTTAATACCCTGGCTGGTGAAAGTATAGGCGTGATCAGGTTTGAAGTGGTGACATTGCAGCCAGACAAACAGGTGATCTGGCGATTTATCTCGGGGCCGGAAGAGTGGCTGATGACCCATGCCAGTTTTGACCTTATCCAGGATGGCGATTACACCATCGTCATGTTTGGTCATCGGGACTGGTCTGAGGCAGGGGAGTTTATGGCGCACTGTAATATGAAATGGGGGACATTCCTCATGAGCTTAAAGAACCTGGTAGAAAACGGCCAGGGGCGGCCTTCGCCAGATGATGTCAAAATTGATAACTGGAATTAATAGTAAAGTTGTAATGGAATAAACAATGTTGCGTGGATTGATTTACGGCCTGGCCATTTTGCACCTTGGGCCAGGCTTTGCATTTGCGGTAGTGGCTTTCGGCTGTGATACTGTTAATCCTTTATTGGGGGAAGTTTGCCAGCAGGATATTTTTGCAGTATTTATTAAACTGACACTGGCGGCATGGGCCGTGATGATTGCAGGTTTATTACTGAAAATACTTGTTACAAAATGGATTAATAAAAAATAATATTCAATTGATTTTTATAATAAATTTAAAATTTATATAATCGTTTTATAAACTTTTTTCTGTGCTTGCGACTCGTATGTTAAGTATAAGAATGGAGAACCTTGTTTTGCTTTATCAACCTCATCGACTGCCAATCCGGCCACTTCTAAAATCCATATTATTTATCCTGTGTTGGCTGTTACTCAGCTGGAATATGCTTGCGCCAAGCGCGCAGGCCGGGGATGATGTGGTGCCCAGATTATTGTTATCCGGCAGTGAAGCTGCACAAGCCGATAAGGATGCCAATAAAGAGCCTGAGCCGCCAAGAATCAGTTCCGTATTCGGTACGCAGAATCTTAAAATGTACAAGCTGCCGTTTGAAGACCAATATCCCAGCGGACCTTTTGAACGGCTGGATAAACACTTATTCCTGTTTATCAGCAAATGTGGCGATGTATATTTCGTTCGCCAGAATGAAACCATGGAGCTGGTGAAACCCGGCAAGCCGCTGGCGAAGTTTATTCCAGGCGGCGATACCTCGGCAGATGAAAGCAGCAGCAAGCAGCTGGTGTATTGCAAAGAGCTTTCAGGCGTGAAAGATTCGCTGTTGATTGGCAAAACACTATATGTCGCTTACACTGCGTGGGATGAAGTCACCAACGGTGTTCGTTTGGCGGTAAGCGAATTTGCAGTGGATGTAGAAAACAGCGAAATCAGCTTTGACCGCGAGATTTATATCAGCCGGCCTGCCATCAAAGAACCGATTCTCGGCCATCAGGTAGGTGGAAAGCTGGCCCTGGGTGAAAATGAGCGCACTTTGTACCTGAGCCTGGGCGACTTCTCAAAACCGGACCGCGTGCAGGATAAGACGACTTCTCTGGGTAAAGTGATGCGCATAGACTTGCAGCGCCTGAATGCTGAAGTATATGCCACCGGCTTCCGTTCACCTTCAGGCGGACTGTTCTACGACAAGGAAAGTAATGAGCTGTGGCTGACTGACCATGGCCCGCGTGGTGGCGACGAAATCAACCTGATCAAACGCGGTAAAAATTATGGCTGGCCGATTGTAAGCTACGGCACCATTTACGAACGTGATGGCATGAGTGGCTATTACGGCAACAAATTTAACAGCCATGAAGGGCATGAAAAACCGCTGATGACGTTTGTACCTTCAATCGGGATCGGCCCGTTAGCTAAATACCCGAAAACAGGGCGTAACGATTTCTGGGATAACGATTTCTTCGTCGCCGGTATGGGTAATACCACTCTGTACCGCGTACGTCGTGAAGGCACGACGCTGGTATATGCAGAACCTGTGTTAAGCGATTACCGTATCCGTGCCATCCAGATTGACCCCAACGGTACGTTTTACCTGAAAACTGACCATAACCAGTTGCTGATTTCAGAGCAGGAATAATTTAATGGCCGCTGCTTTGAACCAGGCCTTCACGATAAGGCGTGGACCTTGATTAAAACATTATTGTTGTTTGCAGTGACTGCAGTGGCTGAAATCGTGGGTTGCTATCTGCCTTACCTCTGGTTAAAAGAGGGCAAAAGTGTCTGGTTGCTGATGCCCGCAGCGATCAGCCTGGCAATGTTTGCCTGGTTGCTAACCTTGCACCCTGCGGCAGCTGGACGCGTCTACGCGGCTTATGGTGGCGTTTACATCGGCGTGGCAATCGTCTGGTTGTGGCTGGTTGAAGGGATACGACCCACCGGATGGGATATCCTCGGTGCCAGTGTGGCAATGTCGGGGATGGCAATCATTATGTTTTCACCGAGGCAAATCTAAAGTTTTCTCCATGATGTTAGTGGTTTTATTTAAGGCAATACATTTTGCGCTTACTTACTCTTTTATGGACATTACCCACAACGCTGATCGGTATGCTGGCTGCCGGAGTCTGGATAATGTTTGGCGCAAAGACACGTGTTTCGCATGGCGTGCTTGAAATACATGGCGGCAAGTTCGCATACTGGATGATGCGCAGAGGGTTTGCCGCGATGACACTGGGGCATGTGATACTGGGCTTTTCAGCCACCAGGCTAGATCAGTTGCGTCCGCATGAGCATGTGCATGTGCGGCAGGCCGAGCGTTGGGGGATTTTGTTTATCCCGGCTTATTTATTGGCTGGACTTTGGCAGGCGATGAGAGGGCGGCATATCTATTATGACAACCCTTTCGAGCTGGAGGCTTTTGCAGTCGATGCAATATTACTAAAGAGACAAGCTGAAAATAAAAAAGCGCCATAAGAATGGCGCTTTTTTGTATCAACTATCAATGACTACTGATAAAGGCTTTCCCAGAACTTCCACCATACTTTTTCATCTTCGTTAACTTTTCCGGTGATCATAGGGTTGTCAGGATAGTTATTTTTCAGAATACGAATGGTGTCTTGTTTAAGGTCATCCATACCCATGGCATCGTAGGCGCTGATCATGGTTACAAGGGCTTCTTCCACCGCACTCGAGTTTGGGTAGGTTGTTAATACGTATTGGGTACGGTTCAAGGCTGCGACATAAGCTTTACGTTGCATGTAGTAACGCGCGACGTGCATTTCATGCATGGCCAGTGTATTGACCAGAAAAATCATGCGCTGAGTGGCGTCTTTAACGTAGCGGCTGTTAGGGAAGCGTTCTACCAGTTCTTTAAAAGCATTGAATGACACGCGTAATGTTTTCGGGTCGCGGTCATTGATTTCCTGTTTGGTGTATTTCTCGATAATCCCGCGCTCGTTAAAGGTTGCCAGACCTTTCAGGTAGTAGGCATAGTCCAGGTTAGGATGATTCGGGTGCAGCTTGATAAAGCGGTCAACCGCAGATAAACATAGTACCGGCTCGGTTTTTTTGTAGTAAGCGTAAGCCACTTCAAGTTGCGCCTGGGTGGCGTAAGCACCGTGAGGGTAACGCGCTTCCAGCTTTTGGAAGTACTCAATCGCCTTGTCGTAGTTCTTGTCCATCATCTTTTCTTGACCGGCGGCGTACAGGCGTTGCTCAGGCCAGCCTTTGGTTTCATCAAGCGGATTTGGATCGCCAAAAATAGCGCAAGCACTTAAGGTGAGCGCGGCAATGAAAATAAAAGCGCGCGTGAGCAGGGCGTTAAGCGGTAAAATGCGAAGCATGTTGTTCAATATCGTTATATATAAGGAAACTCAGGGCATTATAACTGATGCCGTTTGAAAATATGAAAGAAAGCGCTTCCTTACAGCTGGTCGTGCCTACCAACCTCGGTGGGCAGCGGCTGGACCTGGTTTTGCAGCAAATGCTGCCTGACCATTCACGTAGCCGGTTACAAGGCTGGATCAAAGAAGGCCTGGTGCTGCTGGATGGCAAAGCGCCTATCGCTAAAACCAAAGTGTGGGGTGGCGAGAATATAACCGTCACGCCGCCAATGAATGCGCAAGACAATGCATTTGAACCCGAAGATATTCCGCTGGATATTGTGTATGAAGACGATGCCCTGATCGTTATCAACAAGCCGGCCGGGCTGGTCGTGCATCCTGCTGCGGGAAACTGGAGTGGCACGCTGTTGAATGCTTTACTCTTCCACCGGCCGCAACTCAAGGAAGTGCCACGCGCCGGTATTGTGCACAGGCTGGATAAAGATACCAGCGGCTTGCTGGTGGTGGCGAAAACGCTGGAAGCGCAAACCAGCCTGGTGCGCCAGTTGCAGGCGCATTCCGTCAAACGTGAATACCGTGCCATCGTCTGGGGCCAGCTCTGGCGCAATGGCAAGGTGGATCAGCCGATAGGGCGTCATCCACACCAGCGCGTCAAAATGGCGGTGATACGCCGGGGTAAATCTGCGGTGACGCATTATCAGGTGCTGGAACGTTTCGGCACCAATACCTATCTGCGCTGCAATCTTGAAACTGGCCGTACACACCAGATCCGTGTGCATCTGCAGCATTTAAAAGCGCCTATGGTGGGCGATCCGCTATACGGTATCGGCAATATCATCCCGCATAAAATGATGTCTACAGAGTTGCGTGCGGTGATTGGTGACTTCAAACGCCAGGCTTTGCATGCGATCAAGCTTGGCCTGACGCACCCGGTTACCAACGAGCATATGGAGTGGCAAATCGAGCTGGCGGATGATATGCGTGCTTTGCTGGAAGCCATGCGCGCCACTGAAGCACCTGATGAGCCTCTGTCGCCGGTTGACCTCAATGTTGACGAAAACGGCTTGTTTATCGGTGACGACGATGAAGACTGGGGCGATGACGATTTTGACGATGAGGAAGATAGCGAAGACTGGGATGATGACGAGCTCATAGCGGATGAGGATGATGCTTAAACCCGAATTCATCATTCCTGATTGGCCGGCGCCTGCGAATGTCAAAGCCTTGCAAACGACGCGGGCAGGCGGTGTCAGCACAGGCAAATACGCCAGCCTGAATTTGGGCGATCATGTAAAAGATAATCCTATACACGTGGCGCACAACCGCCAGTCATTAAGCCCGTTTTTGCCTACGGAACCCGTATGGCTGCAACAGGTGCATGGCATACGCGTGATTGATGCCAGCACTTCAAATTGTCTTGAAAGCGCTGATGCCAGTTTTGCAACGCGCAAAGATGTAGTGTGCGTGACCATGACCGCAGACTGCCTGCCCGTATTGCTTTGTGATGAAGCTGGCACTGTTGTCGCTGCCATCCATGCCGGTTGGCGCAGCTTGTGTGATGGCGTGATCGAAGCCACGGTTGCCGCAATGCCCACTAAAGCTATGCAAGGCCAGGCTAGCCATTTAATGGCATGGCTGGGTCCTGCCATTGGCCCGGATGCCTTTGAAGTCGGCGGCGAAGTACGCGAACAGTTTATAGCGCAGGATGCACAAGCAGAAACTGCATTCCGTCCGCATGGCGACAAATGGCTGGGTGATTTATATACCATCGCCCGGCAACGCTTACAGCATTTGGGAATTAACCATATCTATGGCGGTGGCCTGTGTACTTACAGTGAACCTGAGTCTTTCTTCAGCTTCAGGCGCGATGGGGATACCGGGCGCATGGCCACTTTGATCTGGCTGGAATAGTTAGCTTAGCAGCACTGTAAATATTCGGAATACAAGTCGTAAGCAATACGACATTTTAGATAAAAAAACTTCATGAAAAAACACCTGATTTTTGACCTGGACGGCACCTTGATCGACTCTGCCCCAAGTATCCTCGAAGGCTACGACCATGCATTTAAAAGCACAGCTACCCCTTTGAAAAAGCCATTAACAAATGATGTGATCGGCCCGCCGCTGATTGAAAGCCTAAAATTGCTCTCCGGCCAGGACGATGATGCATTACTGCAGTCACTGGCTAAGGTATTTAAAGAACACTATGACTCCAGCGGATACCTGAAATCGGTTGTATTTGACGGTGTGACCGAGATGTTGCAGCAGCTGCATCAGGCTGGCTACAAGTTATATATCGCCACCAACAAGCGGTTATTGCCGACAGAAAAAATTGTCAGGCATTTACAGTGGGATCAGTTTTTCCAGGGTGTGTATGCGCTGGATTATTTTCAGCCTGCATTAAGCCGCAAAGCGGATATGGTTGGCCGGATTGTGCAGGACCTGGCGTTACCGATCGAGGAGTGCCTGTACATTGGCGACCGCCTTGAAGATGGCCTGGCCGCAGATGCACACCATATGGATTTTGTGCTGGTGACCTGGGGTTATGCCGCTGATGCCTCGCAAAAAAAACCGCACTGGCTGCTCTGTTCGCAAGTGGATGCACTGGCAACACAAATAGCTGGCTTGCAAGGATAGGGCATGGCTAAGAATCGACTTCGCCGGCCTTCTGCCAGAACCGTAGACAACCCAGCTTCATGGCGGTGGCAAGACTGGAAAGTCATGCTGCCTGTGACTATTCTGATTATTGGTTTTCTGTATTGGGGCTTGCAGCATCAGTGGGATGTCAAAATGCTGGCTGGCGTGACTTTGCTGGTGGGCTTTGTCTCCGGTGCATTTGTCTGGATAGTCGGATTAATCGGTTTACTACCGGTGATTGGTCCCATTATTGTCAAAGTATTAAGTTTTGGCTTTATCTGGTTATTAAATGCGCTGGGCTACCTGATTTCTTTTATTGCCATCCGTCGTGGCTATTCAAAAGATGTGTTGACTTACCGTGGTTTAACCATGGCCTTAATGTTAGGCATTGTGATTGGCTACGTCATCGCGCAGTTCATCTGATTCGTAAACATGCTTTAGAGGATAACTGATTGTTTATGCTCATTTTTGCCGTAACTCACGTATAATGCGCGCCTCATTTCCACAAACTATGCATGATTAATTTCCCTACATCCATCACTGCGGCGCTGGCGACCATTTCACCACTGACTGGCCTGATTTTGGCTTGTCTGGCAGGTGGTGTGTTAAGTGTGTCGATCGCAGCGGTATTTGCACTGAATGCCAGAAGAAACTGGGTGCCGTTGCTGGTCAGCTATGCCATCGGTGCCTTGCTGGCAGCGGTGTTCCTGGAAATACTCCCGCACGCGATTGAAACCAGCCCGAATATCGAGGCAATGACGGCCACCATGCTGTTCGGGATTCTGCTGTTTTTTGCATTGGAAAAGCTGGTGCTGTGGCGCCACTGTCATGGCGAGCATTGCGAAATGCATGCCATGCATGATGAAGCGCATTGCCCGGATCTCTCTTCAAATTCGCAAAACGAACAAAAAGTAAAACCTCCGCAAGGGGCTATTAAATTCAGGCCGGTAGCCGCTGAATCGTCGCAGGTATTAGGACATCACCATCATCACGATCATGGCCGTAGCGGTATGATGATCATGATAGGCGATACCTTTCATAACTTTGTCGATGGTGTGCTGATCTGTGCGGCATTTATGGTGGATATGCAGGTGGGGCTAGTCACTGCGCTGGCAATTATCGCGCACGAGATTCCGCAAGAAGTTGGGGATTTCCTGATTCTGCTGCATTCCGGCTACAGCAAGCGAAAGGCATTCCTGTTCAATATCGGTTCCAGCCTCGCAACACTGGTTGGCGGTTTGATCGCTTATGCCGGACTTTCCATGGTTGAGCATTGGGTGCCTTACATTCTGAGTCTGGCGGCTTCCAGCATGTTGTATGTGGCGGTGGCAGATTTGATTCCAGGATTACACAAACGTACCGCCTTGCGCGATACGTTGTTACAGTTATTATTGATTACATTAGGTGTAGCTTCGGTTGCAGTTACCAAGCTCCTGGTGGAAGGTTAAAGGTTTAATTTATGCAAGTGATGCCTAAAGTGGGTTTTGTTTCGCTGGGCTGCCCCAAGGCAGGCTCGGACTCTGAGCGTATATTGACCCAGCTGCGTGCTGAGGGTTACCAGATCAGCAATAGCTACGAACAGTCCGATCTGGTGGTAGTGAACACCTGCGGTTTCATTGATTCCGCCGTGCAGGAATCTCTGGATGCGATTGGCGAAGCGCTGAATAAAAACGGTAAGGTAATTGTCACCGGCTGCCTGGGTGCCAAAAAAGATGTAGTCACCGGCGCGCACCCCAGCGTGCTGGCTGTCACTGGCCCGCATGCGCTGGAAGAAGTCATGGGTCATGTACATACACATTTGCCTAAACCGCATGATCCATACACTGACTTGGTGCCGCCACAAGGCGTGCGCCTGACGCCCAAGCATTATGCTTACCTGAAAATCTCTGAAGGCTGTAACCACCGTTGCAGTTTCTGCATCATTCCTAGCATGCGTGGCGACCTGGTCAGCCGCCCGATTGGCGATGTGATGAACGAGGCAGAAAATCTGGTCAATGCCGGTGTGTCGGAAATCCTGGTGATTTCGCAGGACACTTCAGCTTACGGTGTCGATATGAAATTCCGTAGCGGTTTCTGGAACGGCAGGCCGGTGAAAACGCACATGACCGCGCTCAGCAAAGCCTTAGGTGAACTCGGTGTGTGGATCCGTTTGCATTATGTCTACCCGTACCCGCATGTTGATGAAGTGATCCCATTAATGGCCGAAGGTGCAATCCTGCCTTACCTGGATGTGCCATTGCAGCATGCCAGCCCGCGCATCCTTAAGTCCATGAAACGCCCGGCCAGCAGTGAAAACAACCTGGCACGTATCAAGGCGTGGCGCGAAACCTGCCCTGAGATCGCTATCCGCAGTACCTTTATTGTCGGTTTCCCTGGCGAAACTGAAGATGACTTTAAAATGCTGCTAGACTTTATGGAAGAAGCGCAACTGGATCGCGTCGGCTGTTTTGCCTATTCCGCAGTCGATGGCGCCACCGCCAATGCACTGGATTTCCAGGTGCCGGAAGAAATCAAGAAAGAGCGTTTAAGCCGCTTTATGGAAGTGCAGGAGCGTATCAGTGCTGCCAAAGTGGCAGCAAAGGTGGGTAGCCTGCAAACTGTGCTGGTGGATGAGCTGACTGAAGATGACGATGGCAACGTGATTGCGATTGCGCGCACCAAAGCCGATGCGCCGGAAATTGACGGTATTGTTTACCTGCAGGATGCGGATGGCATTAGCCCGGGCGATTTCGTGGATGTACAGATTGTGGATGCGCAAGGCCACGACCTGATAGGTGCGCCACCCGAGTTTTAAGGATTAACCAGCAATAAAAAAATGCCGCAATTGCGGCATTTTTTTATTGAGAAAGTATTTAGCAGGGCCTGATTTAACACGCGTAACTATATGAAATTTCTTAGACTTTAATTCTAGTCACACAGGTTGGCAGAATTGAGGACGTTCGCAATCTGCCCGGTCGGCAAAAATATCCAGTGTAAAAGGGCAGCGTGTGAGTTTGGATTGCAGGTTTTTACGTTTATTGGTTTGGGCAAGGTTCACATAGGGTGTTTGGCTAAGCCTGACATAACCGGATTGCAACAGCTTTTGTTCCGTGGTTTCAAACTGGCTCAACGGATTGTCCATATTTTGCAAGGTGATGCCTTGCTTGTGCACGGCAATCACATGGTAAATCACACTGGTTTGCCCAGGCATGGCTGGCTTGCCGTAAAGCTCGCCGACATGAATCTCGCTGCTGGTAGGAATAGACTGCATCATGGGCGCATGATAACGCGTTTGCCACAGCGCTTCAATCCGCGTAATCCAAATAATGCAGTAGGGCATGCGCTGCGCCAGCATGATAAAATAGTCCGCTTAAGTATACAGAGAGCCCTACATGCAACAAGCTGTTAAAACCCGTTTCGCACCCAGCCCCACCGGCTATCTCCATATAGGTGGGGCGCGTACCGCATTATTTTCCTGGGCCTATGCCAAACGTCACGGCGGCCAGTTTATCCTGCGGATTGAAGATACGGATGTTGCGCGCTCTACACCTGAAGCGGTGCAGGCGATTCTGGATGGTATGGCCTGGCTGGAGCTGGACCATGATGAAGGTCCTTACTACCAGATGCAACGCATGGATACTTATAAAGCCATGATCCGGAAAATGCTGGATGCAGGCCAGGCATATTACTGTTACAGCAGCAAGGAAGAACTGGATGCTCTGCGTGAAAGCCAGATGCAGCAAGGCCTGAAGCCGCGTTACGATGGCCGCTGGCGTCCAGAATCCGGCAAGGTGTTGCCTGAGCCACCCAAAGATATACCGCCTGTGGTACGCTTTAAAAACCCGCAAGAAGGCGTTGTGGCCTGGGATGATATGGTTAAAGGCCGGATCGAGATCGCTAACGCTGAGCTGGATGACCTGATCATTGCCAGGGGCGACGGTACACCAACCTATAATTTCTGTGTGGTAGTCGATGACTGGGAAATGGGTGTGACCCAGGTGATCCGTGGTGATGACCATGTCAATAACACCCCGCGCCAGATCAATATGTTGCAGGCATTGGGTGCGCTGGTACCTCAATATGCGCATTTATCCATGATTCTTGGTGATGATGGCCAGAAACTCTCGAAACGGCATGGTGCGGTCAGCGTGATGCAATACCATGAAGATGGTTATTTGCGCGAAGCGGTGTTGAATTACCTGGCGCGTCTGGGCTGGTCACACGGCGATGATGAAGTGTTTGATATGGCGCAATTTTGCCAGTGGTTTGATCTGGACCATATCACCCCGTCAGCCGCGCAATTCAATACCGAAAAACTGAACTGGTTGAATGCGCATTACATTAAAACGTTACCGCTGGAACAGATTGCTGCTGAAGTGAAGCCGCGTCTGGCCAGGTTGGGCATCAGCGAAACGCAATCGCCGGATTTGCTGGCGGTGCTTAATCTATACCGTGAACGTACCAATAACCTTAATCAACTGGCACAGGAAATCGCCTTTTTCTATCAGATGCCCGCCATCAGTGATGCGGATGCGACCAAGCATATCCAGCCTGAAACAGCTGCTTACATTGAAAGTTTTCTGGAAAAAGTTAAAGATTCCGACTGGACTGCCGATAATTTACACGATGGCCTGAATCAGGTTGTCACTGAGCAACAGATTAAATTCCCGAAACTGGCCATGCCATTACGGGTCGCTTTAATCGGGATTGCGCAGTCGCCAAGCATTGATCAGGTGATGTCGATTCTGGGCAAAGAAGCCTGTTTACAACGCATTCGGGCTTTATTTCCAAAAAAATAAAGCTGAGGCATTGAAATTGGAACAAATTGGTACAATTATAGTCACTGATAGGGATTGGTGTTCAACATAATAAAAACTCCAATATATGATTAAAACAAAGAAGGAGCAATTCGATGAATAATAAAGGCCAAATGCTGCAAGACCCTTTTCTGAATGCCTTAAGAAAAGAGCACGTGCAAGTGTCTATTTATCTCGTAAACGGTATCAAATTACAAGGTCAGGTAGATTCATTTGACCAGTATGTTATTTTGCTGAAAAACACTGTTACCCAGATGGTATACAAGCACGCCATTTCTACCATCGTACCGGCCCGTCCAGTCAGCCTGGGATCACACGAGCCCGCACAAGAATCTTAATGCATGTTTGATAGACCTAGCGGCGGAGATGCTGTCGTTCTGGTCAGTGTCAACTTTGGTGATGCTGATTACGAAGAAAGTTTACAAGAGCTCCGCCACCTTGCCGGTACTGCCGGATTAAATATTTCTGCTACGCTTGAAGGCAAACGCCAGTCGCCGGACCCTAAATTTTTTATCGGTTCTGGCAAGGCGGATGAACTCAAAGCATTAATGGCCGCTTACGAAAGTAAAGTGGCTGCGTTTAATCACGACCTCAGCCCCTCACAGCAGCGTAATCTGGAAAAATTCCTGGAAGCCCGTGTCGTTGACCGTACCGGGCTGATTCTTGATATTTTCGCCCAGCGTGCGCAATCGCACGAAGGTAAGTTGCAGGTCGAGCTGGCGCAGTTAGAGCATTTATCCACCAGGCTGGTACGCGGCTGGACCCACCTTGAACGTCAAAAAGGTGGTATCGGTGTGCGTGGCGGCCCTGGTGAAACGCAGCTTGAGCTGGACAGGCGTATGTTGCGCGTGCGTGTCAAACAGTTACGCGAAAGGCTCGAGAAACTCAAGCAGCAGCGCGGTATGCAACGCCGTGCCCGCAAGCGCTCCAACCTGATGACGGTGTCTCTGGTTGGCTATACTAACGCAGGTAAATCCACCTTGTTTAACCGGCTGACACACTCAGGTGTTTATGCAGCAGACCAGCTATTTGCCACATTGGATACCACTTCGCGCAAAATGCATTTGCCGGAAGGCTATCCAGTGGTGCTTTCTGACACGGTCGGTTTTATCAAGCACTTGCCTACAACCTTGATCGAAGCGTTTGGCGCCACGCTGGAAGAAGCTTCACAAGCAGATTTATTGCTGCATATTGTGGACGTAGCCAGCCCCAACCGCGACAATCAAATTGAGCAGGTCAATATCGTGCTGAACGATATTGGGGCCTCGCAAGTGCCGCAGATTCTGGTACTGAACCAGATTGACCGCATGGGCATGCCGCCAGGAATCGACCGCGATGAGTATGGTAATATCAAAACAGTGCGTGTCTCAGCCATGGATGGTACGGGTATCGAAGATTTACGTCAGGCATTGCTGGAACACCAGCAGCACCTGAAGAAACTGAGCACCGAAGAACGTGCTTACGTTTAACCGGAAAATAAAACACGGAGTAGAGAATGAGAAAGTTTCCAGGCTTTTGGAATAAGAATAACGAGGGCCCGCCCGATCTGGACGAGGTTTTCAAAGATTTGAATCAAAAGCTGAATCGTATGTTCGGTGGTAAAGGCGGACAGGGTGGCCCTAAAGGTAATTCACCTGCGCCACAACCATTGCCAGTCGCACCGATTCTGGGTTTGGTAGCCTTAATCTGGCTAGGTTCCGGTTTTTATATTGTCGACCAGGGTTCGCGTGGTGTGGTGTTGCGCTTTGGCAAGCATGTAGAAACAACTATGCCAGGCCCGCGCTGGCATCTGCCTTTCCCGATTGAAACAGTTGAAAATGTAAACCTCGAGCAAGTACGCACCATTGAACTGGGCTACCGTTCATTTGAAGGTGAATCAGGCCGCAGCAAGGAGCCGCGTGAATCTCTCATGCTGACCGATGATGAAAACATTATCGATCTGCAAGTGGCGGTGCAGTACAACCTGAAATCCGTTGAGGATTACCAGTTTAGCAACCGTTCTACTGAAGAAAGTGTACGTGGCATTGCCGAAACTGCCATTCGCGAGGTTGCCGGTAAAAGCAAAATGGACTTCGTCTTGTACGAGGGCCGTGACGAAGTTGCTGCCAAAGCAAAAAAACTGATGCAGGAAATGCTTGATCGTTACAAATCAGGCGTACATGTGGTCAATGTCACCATGCAGAATGCGCAGCCACCAGAACAGGTACAGGCGGCGTTTGATGATGCAGTGAAAGCCAAGCAGGATCTTGAACGCCAGAAGAATGAAGGTCAGGCTTACGCCAATGACGTCATCCCTAAAGCGCGCGGTACTGCAGCACGTCTGTCTGAAGAAGCTTCTGGCTATAAGTTGCGTGTAGAAAACGAAGCCAAAGGTAATGCCGACCGCTTTGAACAGATTCTGACCCAGTACAGCAAAGCGCCGGAAGTCACGCGTCAACGTTTGTATATTGATGCGCAGGAACATATCCTGTCCAATACCAGCAAAGTCCTTGTGGACCAAAAAGGTGGCAACAGCCTGCTTTATTTACCGTTGGATAAACTGATGGGTGCAAGTGGCGCTGGCGGTAATGCTAACGCCGCACCTGCAGCTGAAAAGCCGGCTCAGGAAACCTCACCATCCGATAACGCTGTCATGGATCGCACACGCGACGCCATGCGTAGTCGTGATCGTGAATATCGCTAGTTGCCCTGAAGGAAAAAGAACATGAGAAATATTGGAAGTGTGTTAATCGGGGTATTCGTATTGCTGGTGGTGATTACCTCATCAGCCTATACCGTAGATCAGCGTGAGTTTGCCCTGGTGTTCCGTCTGGGTGAAATCGTTTCGGTAAAAAAAGAACCTGGCCTCTACTTCAAGATGCCTATGGTGGAAAATATCCGCTATTACGACAAACGTATTTTGACACTAAACTGGGAAGAGCCGGACCGCTTTATTACCAGCGAGAAGAAAAACGTGCTGGTGGATTCTTTCATCAAATGGCGCATTATTGATCCTGCCAAATACTATGTATCTGTGCGAGGTGAAGAAGTGCAGGCTGAACGCCGTATCTCGCAAATGGTCAATGATGGTTTGCGTGCCGAAATCGGTAAACGCAACATCCATGATGTGGTTTCCGGCGAACGCGCCAATATCATGAATATTCTGCGCGAACGTGCTGACAAGGAAAGCCGCCAGATGGGTATCCAGATTCTGGATGTGCGTTTGCGCCGCGTTGACCTGACTAAAGAAGTCAGCGAGTCGGTTTACCAGCGTATGGAAGCCGAGCGTAAATCTGTAGCCAACGAATTACGTTCGCAAGGTGCCGCGGCAGCCGAGAAAATCCGTGCTGATGCTGACAAACAGCGCGAAGTGATTATTGCCGAAGCTTACCGTGATGCTCAAAAAGTAAAAGGTGAAGGCGATGCCAAAGCCGCTGAGGTTTATGCGCAGGCATACGGCAAAAACCCTGAGTTCTATGCGTTTTATCGTAGCCAGGAAGCATACAAAAACAGCTTCAAAAGTAAATCTGACGTAATGGTGATTGACCAGAGTTCAGACTTCTTTAAATACATGCGCAATTCAGGTAAAAAATAATCAGTCTTCACAAAGTCATTGTATGAATTGGTGGTGGCTGATTGGTGGCGTGTTGCTGATTGAAGGTTTAATGCCATTATTGTTTACCCAGGCATGGCGACAAACCTTTGAAAAACTGCTGCAACTGAGAGACGGGCAGATTCGTTTTGTCGGATTTATTTCAGCATTGGTTGGGCTGCTGATTTTATGGCTTAATCGCTGACCTTAAACTCGAAATACCTCTGAAATATGTAAAGGCACGCTTAATCGGCGTGCCTTTTTTATATTCCTCTCGCGTGATCACAAGCCATTTGCATTACTAAAGCCATGTCTTAGGCAGGGGTTTGCAGGTATAATAATGGGATGCATAATTGGTTACTTCCAGAATATATTGAAGACGTGTTACCAGCCGAAGCTGCGCGTCTTGAATCCTACCGCCGTCAGGTCCTTGATCTATTCCGTGTTCATGGCTATCAGTATGTGATGCCGCCGATGATGGAATATGTAGAGTCGCTATTAACCGGGACCGGGCATGATCTGGATATCGCTACTTTTAAAGTGGTAGACCAGCTGACCGGCCGCCTGATGGGCTTGCGCGCTGACACCACGCCACAAGCGGCGCGTATTGATGCCCATATGCTGAACCACCAAGGCGTTTCCCGCCTGTGCTACGCTGGCACCGTTTTGCGCACCAAACCGGATGGCCTGGCGCGCACGCGCGAGCCGTTGCAACTGGGTGCCGAAATCTATGGTCACGCCGGTATTGAAAGCGATATCGAAGTGCAGCGCCTGATGGTGAAAGCCTTGCAGCTGTTAGGCATGCGTACGCTGTTTGTTGATCTCAGTCATGTCGCTATTTTTGCCAGCCTGTCGCATATGGCACAGCTGGGAACTCAGCAAGAGCGTGAGTTGCAGATCGCCTTGCAAGCCAAAGACGTTTCCCGCGTAAAAGAATTAATCACAAATCTATCCGAAAAATCCCGCAAAGCCTTTGTGGCATTGACCCAGTTAAGTGGCGGTGTAGAAGTGCTGGAGCAGGCGAGAGATGTCCTGCCGGACTCTCCTGAAATCGAACAGGCACTGCACGAAATGGCAAGCGTTGCCGCTGCATTGAGCAGTGATGAAGTGACAGTCACCATAGACCTCAGCGAGTTGCGTGGCTACCACTACCATAGCGGCATGGTGTTTGCAGCCTATGCAAAAGAGTATGCCGGCCCGATTGCCCTGGGTGGGCGCTACGATGAAGTAGGCGCCGCTTTTGGCCGCGCACGTCCGGCAACCGGCTTTAGCCTGGATTTGCGAGGGGCTTTGCAGGCACTGGGTCCGGCGACTTTAAACCAAGGTATCCTGGCACCTGCATCCAGTGATGGCGAATTGGCAGCAGTGGTTGAAACCCTGCGTGCGCAAGGCCAGATCGTGGTTGAGGCTTTGCCGGATGCATTGCTGGATTACTCTGAATTGGCATGTGACCGTACTTTGGAAAAAGTAGATGGTCGCTGGCAGGTCGTTGCGATTTAGACTTTTTAAATTGGCAACCCATTTTCGTTTTTGACAAGATAATTATTGAACATGACACAATCAAGGCAAGCAAAAAACGTCGTTGTTATTGGTACCCAGTGGGGCGACGAAGGTAAAGGTAAAATTGTTGACTGGCTGACCGATCATGCCCAGGGCGTGGTGCGTTTCCAGGGTGGCCATAATGCCGGTCATACTTTGGTTGTCGGCCAGGGTGATGCGCAAAAAGTGTATAAACTCAACCTGGTGCCTTCCGGCATTGTGCGTGATGGCGTTAATTGCTATATCGGCAATGGCGTAGTGCTGGACACCACACATTTGTTGCACGAAATTGCGACCCTGGAGCAGGGTGGCCTGGATGTTAAAAGCCGATTGAAAGTCAGTCCTGGCTGCCCATTGATTTTATCCCACCACGTTGCGGTCGATCTTGCGCGCGAAGCCAAGCGTAGCGCCGATAAGAAAATCGGTACTACCGGCAAGGGCATAGGCCCGGCTTATGAAGATAAAGTCGCACGCCGTGCCTTGCGTGTATATGATTTGTTCCATCCGGAACGTTTTTCAGAAAAATTGCGCGAAGTGATGGATTACCATAACTTCGTGTTAACCAAATATCTGGGCGCAACTGCGGTGGATTTCCAGCAGCAATATGACGCCAGCATGCAGCACGCTTCTGTGCTCAAACCAATGGTAGCCGACGTTTCCGCCGCTTTGTATGAAGCGAATGCACGCGGCGAGCATCTGCTGTTTGAAGGTGCACAAGGCACATTGCTGGATATCGATCATGGTACCTATCCATATGTCACCTCCAGCAACTGTATCGCTGGTCAGGCTTCAGCAGGTACAGGTGTTGGCGCCAATATGTTGCATTATGTACTGGGTATCACCAAGGCCTATACCACCCGTGTTGGCGGTGGGCCCTTCCCGAGTGAACTGGATATTGAGACTGAAGGCGTACCAGGTTACCAGATGTCTACCGTTGGCCAGGAAGTCGGTACCGTGACACGCCGCAAACGCCGTTGTGGCTGGTTTGATGCCGCTGCGTTACGCCGTTCTGCCCGTATCAATGGCTTGACCGGCTTATGTATCACCAAGCTGGACGTGCTGGATGGTATTGAATCACTGGATATTTGTACCGGTTATACACTGGATGGCAAAGTGGTTGATATGTTGCCGGTGGGTGCTGATGATGTGGCTGGCTGTGTGCCGATCTACGAAACAGTACCTGGCTGGACTGAAACTACCTTCGGCGTTAAAACCTGGGAAGGTTTGCCGAAAAACGCCCAGCATTACCTGAAACGTCTGGAAGCATTGTGCGGTGTGCCTATCGCTATTGTGTCAACTGGCCCAGAGCGCGATGAAACTATCGTCTTGCAACATCCTTTTGCCTGATTAAGGGATTTCAGTAATGCGCGCACAACGGTTGGCTTGGGCAATTACCGGTTCCGGCCATTATCTGCGGGAGTCCCTGGATATTTTGCAGACCTTGCAGGATGTCGATATCTACCTGAGCCGCGCCGCTGCTGAAATCATCAAGCAATATGGTTTTCAGGCGCAGCTGGATGCGACCGGCCACAAGGTGTATCAGGATAAAACCGCCAGCAGCATCCCGGTTGAGCGCTTTTACGAAGGCGTGTATCACACCCTCGTCATATCTCCTGCGACTTCCAATACTATCGCGAAAATGGCTTATGGTTTTTCCGATAGCCTGGTCACCAACTTATTCGCCCAGGCAGGCAAAACCCGTGTGCCTAGCGTCGTCTTCGCTTGCGATACCGCGCCGGAACTCGAATCTGAAGCGCCACGTGACAATGTGGTTAAAGTCTACCCGCGCCAGGTTGATCTGGAAAATGTGGCTAAACTTAAGACCTTCGCGGATACTGCCGTGGTAGAAGATATGGCTGATTTGCAATCCACCATTATGCAGCGCCTGGCGACGCACCATGATTTACATTTGCACGCAGGTGTACAGGTAGCTGATCACCTGGCTGAGTAGGCGTGATGGCTAAACTGCTGTTCCTCACCGGAAAACTGGCAGAACACAGTCTGCACCAGGTGATAGCGTCTATCCTTGCGGATAAAAAACAATCTCCATTTGAATATGAAGTAAAACACATAGGTGTGTCGGTCGCCGCATTGATGACTCCGTCATTGATTGCACGCCGGGTGCCTAAAGTGGAGAATATAGACAAGGTAATTCTGCCCGGCTTATGCCAGGGAGACCTGCAGCCATTAGTAGCACAATGGGGCGTACCGGTAGAACGTGGACCTAAAGACTTGAAAGACTTACCTCAATATTTCGGACAAAAAGGCAAGGCGCCAGACTTGACGCGCCATAGCGTGACGATTTTTGCTGAAATCGTCGATGCGCCCGATTTAACTATTGAGCAGATTATTGCCAAAGCGGAGCACTTCCGCCAGCAGGGTGCAGATGTGATTGACCTGGGTTGTTTGCCGGGCAAGTCATTTGAACATATGCCGGCAGCCATCAGTGCGCTGAAAGCGGAAGGGTTCCAGGTCAGTGTTGATTCCATGCGTGATGAAGATTTGCTGGCTGCAGGCAAAGCGGGTGCCGATTACTTGCTCAGCCTGCATGAGAAAAACTTATGGATAGCCGATGAAGTCGCTGCGACGCCTATCCTGATTCCAACCAGGCCGGCAAATACCGCCAGCCTGGCGCGGGCGATTAAACATTGCCTTGAACGTGGCCGGCGGTTTATTGCCGACCCGATTCTGGATCCGATTCATTTTGGCCTCACAGACTCTATTGTCCGTTACCATAAATTACGCAAGCGTTATCCAGATATCGAAATCATGATGGGCGTTGGTAACCTGACCGAACTGACTGATGCAGACACCACCGGCGTGAATGCGCTTTTGTTTGGCATGATCAGTGAATTAAATATTAATGCCGTGCTGGCAACCTCAGTCAGCCCGCATGCTTCTGAAGCGATTGCAGAAGCGGATATCGCCAGGCGGGTCATGTACCGCGCCAGCCAGGATAAACGTTTGCCGCGTGGTTACTCCAGTGGCTTGTTGGGATTGCATGATCGCAAGCCATTTCCATATTCCACTGAAGAAATCATGGAGTTGGCCAGCCAGATCAGAGATCCCAGTTTCAGGATTATGGTGAGCGAAGAGGGGGTGCACGTTTACAATCGTGACGGTATCCAGCACGGCACTGACCCTTTCAGTTTTTATGCGGGGCTGAATGTACAGAATGATGCATCCCATGCTTATTACCTTGGTGTGGAACTGGCCCGCGCGCAAATCGCCTGGCAACTGAAAAAACGGTATGTGCAGGATGAAATGCTGGAGTGGGGCGTGGCTTCCATCCAGCAAAATAAGCAAGCCAAAATAGCGCATAGAGAAGCTTCTATCAAAGAACGTTTGGAAAACACACGCGCTGAACCTGAATCAGCGTCAGACACGGAATAGCCCATGATTTATGAGACGATAGTCACCACATGTTCTGCGCAGGGTGAAGTGCATATTGCGCCATTCGGTGTGCAATGGCGTGATGGCAAAGTGGTGATCTCGCCATATAGGCCTTCTGCGACGCTACAAAACATCCTCGATACCGGCCATGCCGTATTAAACCTGACGGATGATGTGCGCGTATTTGCCGCTGCCATCGCAAAGAAAGCACCGTTTGCTACGCAGGAAGTTGCGCCTGGTTGCGTGCGCCTGCAGGATTGCCTGACACATCATGTCCTCAGGCTGGATCAGGTTGAAGAAGATTCGGTTCGCCCGAGGTTGACCATGGCTGTGGTGGAAAGCGCCTTGCATGGGCCGTTTATGGGATTCAACCGTGCGCAAGCAGCAGTCATTGAATTGGCCGTACTTGTGAGCCGTTTACATATGTTGCCTATCGAAAAAATCAGCCAGGAAATGCAGTACCTGCAAATTGCGATAGATAAAACTGCCGGTGAGCGCGAGCTTGACGCCTGGCAATGGCTGGTTGATGCCATTAATAACCACATAGCGCGCGAAAGCGGCTTGCAGCAGGCTTAATGATGCAAGTGTTGGTTAGTGTCAGTTCAGTGCCTGAAGCGCAAACTGTTTTATCCGCAGGTGTCCGCTTGATTGATCTCAAGGAGACTTCATACGGCGCGCTGGCTGCACTTGATCTCAAGCTGTCGCAGTCAATCTTGGAAATCGTGAATGCATACAGAAAGCGCAATCCGGGTAATGAAATTATAGTGAGTGCAACGGTAGGTGATGATTGCTTGTCGGTTGCACTTTTGCACGAGTTGATTCAGTCCCGGCTGGCGATAGGTATAGATGTTATTAAATTACCAGAGGCTATCTGGGCCAACACTACTTATCAAACTGCTATCAACACTTTCCTCTCCAGGCAGATCAAGTTAATCGCAGTGTTGTCACCCGCAACTATACTTGAACAAGGCGCCGTTAAAGATACTTTGTCAGCACTTGCTACAGCAGGATATTGGGGAGTAATGGTAGACACAATTCAAAAATCAGAACCTCTAACGGCAACGATCAATCTGGAGTTGCTGGATTCTTTCGTGTGTGCAGCAAAGTCATTGAATTTATATGTTGGGCTGGCAGGTGGTTTGAGCTTGGAACAGTTTGATCAACTGGCAGATTTATCCCCGGATTACCTGGGATTCAGAAGTGGTTTGTGCATGAATCAGCAAAGAGGACAGCCGTTGATTTCGGAAAAAGTACAACAGCTAACTACAAAATTGTCGGAAATTTGTTGTTTATTGCCTCAAACCCAATAAATACTTGCTTCTCAGTGCTGTTGAGGGTTGCGTCAGCAAGTGGCTTTAAGTATAGTCTGACTTGTAAGTCTTTCTAAAGATGTGGCGAGTTAAGCCAAATAATAAAGGAGTCGATGAATGAAAAAGAATTTTTTAAGCTTGGCAATTGCGTCTGCATTTGTACTGGCATCGCAAGTTGCACAGGCTGAAGATATGTACCGTGGTGCATGGTATGTTGTACCAGGTGCTACATACATGAACACTGATAACGATCTGGAAGCTGACAATGGCCGTGGTGGCTTCCTGTCTATCGGTAAAGAAGTCAGCGAGCACTGGGATATCCAGGGTCGTCTGGGCTACAACCGTGCTGACGAAGATACAGGTATCGCTGGCGCTAGCGGTAAATACAAACAAACAGCTTTAGGCCTGGATGCTTTATATGTGTTCAGCCGCGAAAAATTCCGCCCATTCCTGTTAGCAGGTATTGGCGCAGCACGTAACAACGTTGATTACACAGTGCCTGGCTTTGATGTTGATGGTAAAAAAACATCATGGATGGCAAACGTAGGTTTGGGCGCACAATATTTGTTTAACGACAAATTTGGTATCCAGGCTGATGTACGTCATCAGTGGAGCCGTGCAAGAGTTGCGGTTAACAATGGCGTAGCTTCTGGTTCAGAAACAGATACCATCGGTAACACATTGGTAAACCTTGGTGGTATTTTCCGTTTCGGCGCACCAGCACCAGTTGTTGAAGAGCCAACTCCAGAACCAGCACCGGCACCAGTAGCAGCGGCTGAGCCAGCACCAGCTCCGGCACCAGCACCAGCACCAGCTCCTTTGTGCAAACCACAAAACGAAGTAGTGACTGTAAGTGCTGAAAAACTGTTCGGCTTCGACAAAGCTAACCTGCGTGAAGAAGGCCGTAAAGTACTTGAAGAAACTGCAGCTAAAATCAAGGCTAATCCTGAAATTACTGCCGTTATCGTAACAGGTCACACTGACCGTATCGGTACTGATGCTTACAACCAGAAACTGTCTGAGCGTCGTGCTAAGCAAGTGTCTGATTACCTGATTGCTCAAGGTATTGATGGCGGTATCATCACTTCTGAAGGTAAAGGTAAATCTGAGCCAGTTGTACAGTGCGAAGGTAAAAAAGTATCCAAGAAATTGATCTCTTGCTTGCAACCTAACCGTCGTGTTGAAATTCGTGCTGAAGGTACGAAACAACTTGGTTGCCAATAATCAGCAGCTAGTTTTACTAAAAAGCCACGCAAATGCGTGGCTTTTTTTACGTCTGTAGTTTGGAGCAGGCACAGTGCAGACTAGCCTCGGTTATAATTCAAGCATGAGTGACTCTCAATTTATTATCAAGCCACGCTGGGTAATTCCCATGGATGGAAAGCAGACTACACTGGAACAGCATGTCGTCATTGTGGATGCGGGTGTTATCCAGGCGGTGGTTCCTAAAACTGAGATTCCGGAATGGGCAAGCGATTGGGAAGTCATTGATTGTTCCCAGCATGCATTGCTCCCCGGCCTGATTAATTTGCACACCCATAGCAGCATGAATTTGCTCAAGGGGTATGCGGATGATTATGCATTGATGCCATGGTTAAATGACCATATCTGGCCTGCCGAACGCCAATGGGTGTCAAAGCCTTTTGTACATGATGGCAGCCTGTTAGCCGGTGCTGAAATGCTGAGTGGCGGTGTCACCACTTTCAATGACATGTATTTCTTTCCCCAGGCCACGATTGAAGCCGTCAAGCGTCTGGGCCTGCGCGCCCATATTGGGTTGGTGATTATGGAATTTCCCACCAATTACGCAAACAATGCGAACGAATATATTCGTTTGGGTACTGAAGTCCGCGATCAATTCAAATCTGACCCAGACATCAGTTTTTCCTTCGCGCCACATGCGCCTTACACCGTCAGCAATCAGACTTTTGAACAAGTCAGCACGCTGGCAGAACAATTGAACCTGGGTATCCATACCCATCTGCATGAAACCCGCCCCGAAATCCAGCAAAGCCTGGATCAATTCGGGGTAAGGCCTATTGAAAGATTAAAATCGCTGGGTATTCTTGGTCCAAGTACAGTATGTGCGCATGGCGTTCACCTTGAGCAAGCTGAACTAGAGATGCTTGCCACGCAAGGCGCGCACATCGCGCATTGCCCTTGTTCCAATTTGAAATTGGCCAGCGGCATCGCGCCTGTCGCCGCTGCCTTGCGCTCAGGCGTAAATATCGGCTTGGGCAGCGATGGTGCGGCAAGCAATAACCGCCTGGATTTATGGCAGGAAATGCGTACTGCCGCGCTGTTAGCCAAGGTTGCTGACGATAATGCTGAAGCGGTTCCTGCTTATACGGCATTGAAAATGGCAACTATCAACGGCGCGCAAGCGTTGGGCTTACAGGATAAAATCGGTAGCATTGAAGCAGGCAAACAGGCTGACCTGATTGCAGTCAGGCTCGATGATCTGAACAGCCTGCCTTGTTATGACCCGGTTTCGCATCTGGTATATGTCGCCGGACGCGAGCAGGTGACGCACACATGGGTGGATGGCCAGTTGCGTTATCAGCGTACAGAACAAGGCCAGGCCATTTTTTCCGGCATAGACACCGAAGAATTACGGTCTATTGCTTTGCAATGGCAATTAAAAATACAGTCATCACAGACTAATTAAAGAGGAAAAGCATCATGGCAAATGTAGAAGCTGCTGAAGTTAACAAATTTGCTGATCTGGCACATCAATGGTGGGATGCGCAAGGCGTGTTCAAGCCTTTGCATCAACTTAATCCCTTGCGCCTGGATTACATAGACAGCCGTGCCAATCTCAATGGTAAGCAGGTATTGGATGTAGGCTGTGGCGGCGGTATTTTAAGTGAATCCATGGCCCGTCGCGGTGCGCAGGTGTTAGGCATTGATATGGCTGAAAGATCCCTTGAAGTCGCCCAACTACATGCGCTAGAAGCACAAATACACATTGAATACCGCTGCGTTGCCGTAGAAGCCTTGGCCGAACAACAGCCTGCATCATTCGACGTGGTCACTTGTATGGAAATGCTGGAACATGTGCCTGACCCTGCCAGTGTCGTGCGCGCTTGTGCTGCTTTGGTCAAACCGGGTGGCCATCTGTTCTTTTCTACGCTTAACCGTAATGCCAAAGCCTATTTAATGGCTGTTATCGGTGCCGAGTATGTGCTGAACCTGTTGCCAAAGGGGACGCACGATTACACAAAATTTATCAAGCCGTCAGAGCTGGCATCCTGGTTGCGCCAGTCGCAATTAGAGTTGCAACACCAGACCGGTGTGACCTATAACCCGCTTAATAAACAATATAGTCTCACGGCGGATACCAGCGTGAACTATATGTTGCATGCCATCAAGGATGAATAATGCAGGCAGTATTGTTTGACCTGGATGGCACGCTGGTGGATACCGCGGCTGACCTTGGATACGCGCTCAATTTGCAACGCCAGCGCCACGGGCTGGAATTCTTACCCGACTCAGCCATGCGCCCTTACGCTTCGCATGGATCCAAAGGATTATTGCAAATCGGGTTTGGTTTAAGTCCTGCAGATGCCAGTTTCGAGGATATGCGTACAGAATACCTGGATTTGTATACCGAGGTTCTGACGCGGCAACCGGTATTATTCCCTGGCATGATGGAAACGCTGTCAGCCATTGAACAGCAAGGTATGTCGTGGGGAATTGTAACTAATAAACCACGTCGTTTTACTACTCCGATTGTTGATGCATTAGGGTTAACCGCGCGCGCCGGTGCTGTGGTTAGTGGGGATGATGCCCCAGCGCCAAAGCCTTCACCGCAAACACTGTTGCTGGCTTGCGAACGCATGCAGCTAAATCCCGCGGCTACCATTTATGTGGGTGATGCAGAACGCGATGTACAGGCAGGTAATGCAGCAGGCATGACTACACTGGTGGCTTTGTTTGGTTACTTGTCAGACACGGATAAGCCTTATGAATGGGGTGCCAATGGCTATATCCAGCAACCGCAAGAGTTGCTTGCCTTTCTATAGTATTCTATCTAACTGCGTGTACTGCTAAGTACGGCCATGGCTGCAATATTAATATCGGCAACCAGAATGCTGGCAAGCTGACCGTTGTCATTCAGGATAGGCAGAGAAACCGTCAAACAAAAATCTTCAGTAGCGGTCGATAAGTAAATGCTTGAAATGTAAGGCGCATTTGTTTCTGCCACGCGTTGATAATAGGCCTGTTGACTGCGGTCTATACCTGCTCCGCCTGCCTTGATTTTTCCATACATATTCGGATTGATCCAGTTGGCATAGCACTGGACACCGTTAGATTCAAGTTCAAAGATCACTTCAAAATAAGGAAATTCGGCAAAGCAACTATCCAGATCATGCGAGCCGGTTGAGCGATGCGTATTTAGCAAAGACTGCAACGCCGACAGCGCTTTCTGTTGCCATCCGGAGTAAAACTCTTTTTTCGGCAAAATGGTTTGCGGCGGCGTATCCTCCACCACCACAATACTGCCAATATTGGCTTTGCCTATCTTCTTAAGGTGGGCAGCCCGTTCCGCGGCGACTACGCTATTTTCCAGAGGACCTTGTTTACCATTGACCACCGCAATAGAAACACTGGCGACCGGGTGATCTTTACCGTCTTCGGTCGTAAAGAATCCGCGTTCAAGATCACTGGCATCATACAGATGCACCGCCAACGCCTGAAACTGGCTGATCACATGCAACAAGGTGTCGTTCAGTGAAGGTGCGTTGTGATCATAGATAAGCACAAAATCATCGCCACCGATATGTCCCACCATGACGCCGGATTTATCCTGGTATTCCTGGCGGATAATTTCAGATAGCAAGCGGATCATGGCGTCGCCTCGGATAAAGCCATAGCGGTCGTTGTAAGCTTTAAAGTGATCCAGATCTATGTAGATCAATTGCGTGTTGGCGTTATTGCGCAGGCTATTATCCAGCGTTTGTCTGAGCGTAGGCCCGGTAGTCAGGTGGCTAAGCGGATGCAGATTACCGCTGGAAGCTTTGCGGCTGATGAGTTGTGCCATGATCTCCATCGGCTGCAACACGCCCATATAGCCACCTTCATCATTTACCGTGATCCAGATATCGATGTTGCCACGCTCCAGATAAAAGATCCTTGCCAGCACGGAAGAGGGCAGCATATGGTTAATCACTTTTGGCAGTGGGTCACAGCAGGCCCCGAGGCCTGTATGTTTTTTAGAAAAAACCTTGCCACGTCTCAAAACACCTAGCGGTTTTTGGCCATCAAGTACCACAGCATTCGCGATATCGGCGTGTGCATTGAATAAATGTCTTGCCTCGGCTAACGAGCAGCTGACATCAATCGTCAGTCCGTGACTGATGTATTCGCCTATATGAAAATCATCAGGAACATGCGAGCGATGGGATTCATCGCGAACTGGCAATGCGGTCACCTGGTCACTTGGCGTGCTGTTGGGATGGGCAAAATAATGGCCCTGCGCATAATGCAGGCCTAAGTCCTGGCAATAGGTGATATCTTCAACCCGTTCCAGTCCCTCTGCAATAATCGTGCATCCCAATCGTTGCGCCATGGAAATGATGGCTTCCAGCAGCACTGTGCGTACCCGGCTGCCCTGCGCCTCATGTACAATCGCGCGATCTATCTTGATAAAATCTGCGCGTACCTCAGCCAGGATCCGTAGTCCGTTAAAGCCAGACCCCATGTCATCCAATGCAATACGCAGGCCATGCATGCGAATTTCGTCACAGTAACGCGCCAGTACTTCAGGGGCTGTTTTTTCACTTTCTACAATTTCAATCACCACATCGCGTTTATCAATCTGCTGCTGGTTCAATATCTTTAAAATAAAGTCCAGCCAGCCCGGGCTCATAATCGTTTGCGGAAGCACATTAATAAAAATCGGTTTTTCTGCCGAGATAGATTGTGACTTACCAATCAAAGCCAGTTGCTGGCATGCCAGATCAAGCTCGTGAGTGCGTTTAACCTCCGCCGCAAGCGCAAAGGCCTCCATGCCGTTAAGCCATTTACCTTCTGGCGTTTTAAGCCTGCACAAAGCTTCAAAACCAAACACTTTACCGCCCTGGCCAAAATCCACAATTGGCTGATAATGCATTTGAATATGCGGCGTCAGGTCAGAAAGCAGCCATGGATATTTATGCCGTGCATAAAAGGTATTGAAAGGCATTGTCGCCTGCAGCGCTTCTATCGGGTTAATAGCATGATTGTCCTGTGTCACCAGCACCCAGGTATCTCTAAGGGTACGTGCAGCTTCAGTCGCAATCACCTCATCCAGGAAATTCAGCAGATCTGGTTCTGTGTCATAGCTGAATGAGGGAGTATTAATTCCTGAGAAAAGGGGATTTCCTGAATTGGCGTGACTGTTGGCGTCAAAAGTGTGCAGAAATAATTGCATTCAATACGACCTTGCTTTTTAGAGTATGACAGGCTGATGTGACGCCATGATTATTTTTGAAACCCTGGGCATCTAATAGTCATAACGACAATGCCTGGTTTTAATTAAGAGTGCAGCACATTAATTTGCGTAAGTTTGGAATTTGCCATATTGCCTACAGCAGGCTCTAAACTCAGCATTTAAAAGTAATTCAGTCATAACCCGCCAGCTTGAAAATCCTACAAATGAATAAGTAAAAACCTATAAAAGCCTTATTAAATTGTAACAATAATACTTTCAAGCACTGTTGAATACACAAGGAGATCAGCATGACTGAAGATATTGTGAAAGGTGAGTGGAAACAGCTAGCAGGCCGGATTAAAGCTAAATGGGGCAGATTGACAGATGATGAAATTCAGGAAGCTGAAGGAAACACAGAATATCTGGTTGGTAAACTGCAAGAGCGCTATGGACTGGCGAGGGAGCAGGTGGAAGAGAATTTACGTGATATTGGTTATGATCAATGATTTCTGATTTTGTGTCAGAGATTGTTTATTGTCACGAATAGGTGGATTTTCGTTTAAACCGGGATCAAAAATAAAGCCAAGAAATATTCTTGGCTTTATAACTGTGCAGCTTTATATTAACGTGGCAAGGCTCCAGTTGGAACACAATCGCTGCCTCCCGAAGTAGGCTGTCCAGCTACAGAATAACAACCATTAGTTGGCGCTGGCGGCACTGCCGTTGTACCGGAGTTATTCATATTATTCCTTGCCCTCGTATCCCGGGTATTAGGATCCACCCGGTTCATGTCTTTTTTCCCAGGATTGGCTGTTGGGTTAAGGTCTTGTCCTGTAGGAGAGGCTGGTTGATTTGGATTAACTGCGGGCCTTGTTACGGAAGTAGCGCCGGGATTGCCAGCGCCTGTAGACCCCGTGCCAGTGGCGTTTGGTGTTGCGCCATTACCTACTGTACCACTGCTAGTACCGCCAGTTGTGCCGGCCGGATTAGCAGCACCAGCGCCAGCCGCTCCAGCTGCACCTCCGGCAGTTCCGCCAGCCCAGCCATAAGAACATTGTAATAATCCTGTCAGTAGTACACTTGCAACTGACGCTTGTAATTTGTTCAATTTCATCCGATCACTCCTTATTGGAAAGATAATACGATGTTTCACTATAAGGAGTTCTACCGGGCAGTTTAATAGGTTTAAACTTAAATTCCTGTAGGAATTGGTTGATCAGGCGCAGAAGGGAACCAGGAATAAAGAGTGGTTGAATTGCAGAAAGTGGATAGGTGATTTCATGTCACCATTTTTCGCTCAAGCAAAGCGGTAGAAAGCGTGCCGCTATCGACATATTCGATCTCGCCGCCCATAGGCAGCCCGCGCGCAATACGGCTGACTTTAATGCCTCTGGATTTCAGCATCTGCCCGATGTAATGAGCGGTAGCTTCGCCTTCAGAAGTAAAGTTGGTTGCCAGAATGACTTCTTCTACCAGATTATCCTGCGCACGCTTGAGCAGTTTATCCAGGTGAATATCTTTAGGGCCTATGCCATCCATAGGGGATAGCTTGCCCATAAGTACAAAATAATGGCCCTGGTAGCTACGGGTATTTTCCAGCATCATCAGGTCGGTAGGCATTTCGACTACGCACAATGAGGATTTGTTGCGGTGATTGTCCTGGCAAAGGCTGCATACAGCATGCTCGCTGAAGTTATTGCAGTAATCGCAATGCGCCAGTTTATCCAAGGCTTGTTGCAGGCTGGCGGCCAGGCGTTGGGCGCCTTCGCGATCACGCTGCAACAAATGGTAAGCCATGCGGGTAGAAGATTTAGGCCCTACGCCAGGCAGGCAGCGCAGGGCATTAATCAGTTGTTCAAGGACTGCGGGTGAGTTCAAGCGTGCGGTCCCGGTTTAGAACGGTAATTTAAAACCAGCTGGCATCAGGCCGCTCATTTTGGCGGATGAGGTCGCTTCCGCCTTCGCTTTACCATCTTTTAAAGCGATCAGGATCAGGTCTTCCAGTGTCTCTTTATCATCCATCGCGGCATCATCAATCTGGATGCGTTTGACATCGTTGCCACAGGTCATGGTGATTTTAACCATGCCATTGCTGGCAACGCCTTCTACTTCAGTCAGTGCCAGTTCAGCTTGCGCTTTCTGCATGTTCGCTTGCATCATCTGGGCCTGTTTCATCATGTTGCCCATGCCACCTTTCATCATCGTCTGCTCCTAAGTTTGATGTGGTTAATGTAGAGGTTTAATCGAGTTGGGCACGATGGTCGCACCCATTTCCTGCATCAGGCCCTGCACAAAGTGGTCGCTCAATATGGCGCCTTTGGCCTGGTCCTGTAATTCAGCTCTTTCTACTGCCATCTGCCTGGCTGGCGTATTAGCTTCCTGGCCTACCTGAATAGTCAGTTTAATCCGGCGGCCAAAATGGTTATTCAAGGCAGTGTTCAGCTTATCCAGGTAATTGGTGCTGGCAAGATGTTTGTGTGCGTCACCGATACGCAAAATCATTTGATCGGCATCATAAGAAACCAGTTCGCAGTTTTGCGCCAGGGCACGCACTAGCCCTAATTTGCTTAAATGATTTTCCACTAAAGTTCGCCAGTTGCCATCCCAGTTAATTGTGGCTGCCTCATTGGTACTGACTGGCGGTGCAAGTGCAGGTTCGTTAATCTGTGGAGTTTCTACAATGGGCTGGTTGATGGCTACGGTTTGAGTGACGGAAACCGTTGTTTCAATCATGCCAACAGACGTGATGCCAGCAGGCTCCTGCTGAACATTGGAAGCTGCTGCCTGCCGGCTCTGCGCCAAGGCTGCGCGTGCGCCACCACTGGCAGATACCGTGCGTGAATTATTCTCGCTTGACCCTGTGTTTCCAGCGGGAGTTGCTGAAGAGGGCGCCATAGCATCTGCTTTAAATGCCAGCATGCGCAGCAGCGTCATCGTGAAACCTGCGTATGCATCTGGCGCAAGCCCGATATCTCTGTGGCCCAGAATGCTGATCTGGTAATACAGTTGCAGCATTTCTGCGGAGAGATGCGATGAAAGATCCAGCAGGGTTTGACGTTCCGGATGGTCATCTGCAATGGCCTGGGGATTATGCTGGGCAATTGCCAACAAGTGCAACAATGCGGCCAGATCTTTTAGCGCACTTTCAAAGCCTATGCTGCGAGAATCCATTTGCTGTGCAATATCTAACAAGGCTGGAGCATTGCTTTCAATCAGTGCGCGTAATAATTCATACAGGTAACTCTGGTCTATCGCACCCAGCATACTGCGCACATCCGTTTCGCGCACGGACTGGTTGCCATAGGCAATCGCCTGGTCTGTCAGTGATAAGGCGTCACGCATACTGCCATTGGCGGCGCGTGCAATCAGTTGCAATGCCGGGGCTTCGAATGAGATCTGCTCCTGCCCAAGCACCTCCTGCAAATGGGCAGTTATGGTGCTGCTCGCCATCTGCCGTAAATTAAATTGCAAACAACGTGAAAGGATAGTGACCGGTACTTTTTGCGGGTCAGTGGTTGCCAGGATGAATTTGACATGCGCAGGTGGCTCTTCCAGCGTTTTCAGCATGGCATTGAACGCTTCCTTGGTCAGCATGTGCACTTCATCAATCATATAGACCTTGAAGCGGCCGGCAGAGGGGGCATAAATCGCCTGTTCAAGCAGGCTGACCATGTCGGCAATACCGCGGTTGGAGGCGGCATCCATTTCCACGTAATCAACATAACGGCCGATATCGATCGCGCGGCAGGCATCGCATTCACCACAAGGTGTGGCAGTAATGCCGGTGGCACAGTTTAATGATTTGGCCAGGATACGTGAAAGGGTAGTTTTACCAACGCCGCGGGTACCGGTAAACAGATAGGCGTGGTGCAGTCTTTGCTGGTTCAGTGCGTTGCTCAACGCTTGCACCACATGGTCTTGTCCGACCAGATTGCTAAAAGATTTTGGGCGCCATTTACGCGCCAGCACTTGGTAAGACATTGCGGACTCTATTGATTAAATGTCATGAAGGCAAACCAATACTTTAGCCTAAATTGCCTGATTATGCGCACATCCCTCAACTAAATCTTTCAGGGAGGACACATAAGAAAATTGGCGGAATGACAATGCAGAAAGGGGCGAGCCCAACCCCCGGCACTTGCTTGACAGTTGTGGCTGCTTGCTTCCGCATCTGACCAGGTTGGCTATCTTACAATGCGGGGAGGCCCGCCGGCGCTATTGTATCGCAAAACACGGCGGGCATGGCCTGGTTTTTCAAAGTTAAGCCTTAAAAAGCATTCGCAGCATAAGCTAAAAAATAGCAGGCAATCTGCCTTCTTATGGTCACATCGATTTGCCGGATTCCACTTCACAATGAGCCTTATTTTCTATAAATTTATGCGGTAACAAATATTATGGCAACGAATGGAAACTCCATGACTGCATCAGAAATTGCGCGCGAAACCATCAAGCAAATGGCGGTTCGCCGCGTGGAACCTACGCCGGATAATTACGCGCAGATTTATCTGGAAATTTCAGGTAAACCCGCCAGGGAGGATGCGGCATCAGCCTTGCGCAAAGCTTTGAAGCAGTTACCACATGACTCTATGGAGCAAACCAACTGGGTCAACCGTTGGGAAAAAGTATTAAAGCAGGACAACTGGCAGGGGCTGGCAGACTTGCTGAAAGAAGCAATGCTGCAACAACTCAGCCACTCCACCAAATGGCCTAAAGCGATCCGCACGCTGATGCAAGGCTGGGATGACAAACGCACTGGCATGGACCTCGGCAAAAAACGCGAAATGCTTGAGCGGGTATTGATCAACTTCGGTAATGACGACACCTTGTCCGACAAGTTGATCGGCATGGCGAATAACTGGTTGCCGCCAGATGCCAGAGTTGAAGGATTAACCGCACCTGAATTAAAAGAGAACACCGCTACCGCTGTAGTCGCTGCCCCTGCAGCGGTGGAGCCTTTAACCAGGGAAGAGTTGCCGAGCGAAGTGCAGCAATTTCATGGTGCCTTTACGATTTTGCAAACCTTATTGAAGCAGACCTTGCATCTTGGGTTGATTCCCAGGCTTGAGGGGTACCCGGATTTGCAATCAGAAGCGGTTGCTTTGGAAGAAAGCACTGAGCGGGCAAAAAAAGTCAAAGAGTGGGAGGCGCTGGCCAAGTCACTTAAAGCCTTGTTGTTGCGTGTAGAGGTGATAGGCGCTAAAGAAGACGATGTACGCGGCGACATTATTGATTTACTGCATTTGCTGCTCTCGAACATTGGTGAACTGGTGGCGGAGGATAGCTGGTTAAGCGGCCAGGTGTATGCCGTGCAATCTATCATCACCGGCCCGTTAGACCGTTCCAAACTTAAGCTGGCCGAAAAAAGCCTGAAAGAAGTCGTCTACAAACAGGGTTTGCTGAAACATAGCCTGATCGAAGCAAGAAACTCTTTCAAAACCATGATCAGTTCATTTATCGATAAACTGAAATACATGGGTGACGCCAGCGAATTGTATGGCGGCAAGATTGAGAGTTATGCCCAGCAGCTTTCACAAACTGATGACCTGATTAAAATCAATGAGTTGGTGACATTGTTAATGCGGGATACGTCGGTCATGCAAACCGATATCATGCGATCACGTGATGACTTGCTGAATCAGCAGCGGGTTGCCAGCGATAGCCAGCAACGCATCTTGAAACTGCAAGATGAACTGACCCAGCTTAGCGAAGTGGTTCGCATTGACCAGTTGACCGGCGTGCTCAATCGCCGGGGTATGGATGAAGCGTTCAGCACCGAAATTGCGCGTTATCGCCGTAATGGTGAATTGCTCAGCGTGGCACTGCTGGATATTGATAATTTTAAATCGCTGAATGACCAGCATGGTCATGCCGCGGGCGATACTGCGCTGAAACATCTGGCCGGTGTCGTCAAACGTACCGTGCGGCCAACCGATATCGTCACGCGTATGGGTGGTGAAGAGTTCGTGGTGATTCTGCCGAATACCAATCTGGAAGAAGCGGTAACCACCATGAGCCGCTTGCAACGCGCGCTTACCAAAGAGTACTTTTTAGGCAATAACCAGAAATTGCTGATCACATTCAGCGCGGGTGTAGCGTTATTTCAGGAAGATGACGATGTAACCTCGATTTTATTACGCGCTGACCAGGCCATGTACCTGGCGAAGAAGAGCGGTAAAAACCGGGTAATGACAGAGATAGATTTAAGGCAAAGCCAGACCTGAGAGTTTTAAAAGTAATTCCAACAGCTTTTGTCCGTTTGAGGCTAGCGCAAACGCTAGTGCTCTTGTAAAGCATACCCACTTTTCGCAAGTGTCATGGTATGCTAACTGGCATCTTACACGAGGTGCCCTGTGACCAGCCCTGCCACTGATCTCCCTGTCGATAGCGTCAAAGATGCCTTGCATGAAAGCGAGCGCAGATTTTCAGCTATTGTTTCCAGCATCCCCGGCCTGGTATTTCAAATGCATATGACTGCCGATGCGCAAATCGTATTTACCTATTTGAGTGAAGGATGCGAGGCTTTACTGGGGATTCCCACCGCAGCTTTGCTCAAGGATGCCCAGGCCTTGTTCAATGCCATGGAAGAGAAATCTGCCAGCCATTTCAAACATAAACTGCAACAATCCGCCAGGCAGCACAAACGGCTGGACTGGGAGGGAAAGATCTGGATTGCCGACTGGCAGGATATGAAATGGGTGAATATCCGCGCTACCATACAGGCGCTTGGGCAGGGGGCTGTGCAATGGGATGGCATCATGCTCAATATCAGCCAGAGCCAGCAGGAAAAGCAGGAGATAGAGCAGGCCAGAAAAGACTTGCAGGCCCTGACCGCGCATATCCACCAGGTCAAAGAGCAGGAACGCGTCAGCATTGCACGCGAGATTCATGATGACCTGGGTGGCAATATGACCGCAATGAAACTGGGTCTATCCACCATCATCCAGCAGATCGAGAGCGGGGCGTCCGTCGATATCGAACAGGCGACCATGCTGCAGGGAATCGTCAACCAGACTTTTGATTCCGTCCATCGCATCTCCGGCAACCTTCGGCCCAATATCCTGGATCTAGGCCTGGTGGACGCGCTGGAATGGCAAGTGAACCAGTTTAAGAAACAGCTGGGTTTGAAAGCCAGGTTCGTGACCAACTGTGATGAGTTTGAATGTGATCATGACAAGTCAATGGCCTTGTTCCGTATCTGCCAGGAGGCTTTGTCCAATATCGCCAAATATGCCCAGGCTGATGAGGTGCAGGTAGAATTGAACCTG
Organism: Methylophilus sp.; assembly: GCA_032153875.1. Classification (GTDB taxonomy): domain Bacteria; phylum Pseudomonadota; class Gammaproteobacteria; order Burkholderiales; family Methylophilaceae; genus Methylophilus. The sequence goes on along the minus strand of JALDYP010000011.1, from coordinate 8,727 downwards.
GTTGATGAAGATTTGTGGATGACGGTTACGGACAACGGCATAGGGATTGCTCCTGCTGATAAAATAAAACCGAATTCTTTTGGCCTGCGTGGCATGCAGGAACGGGCAGCGGCATTTAATGGCGAATGTGATATCGAATCCCCTAGTCAAGGGGGTACTTTGATCCGGGTAAGAGCGCCGGTAGATACAGTGGCGTGATGACAATTGTGAGGCAACAGTTTGGATACTAAAAAAATCAGGGTCATTATCGTCGATGACCATGCCATCCTGCGTTCTGGTATCAAGCAGATACTGGTTGCCAGCGGGGATATTGAGGTGGTCGGCGAGGCTGAAAACGTCGCCCAGGCGATCAAGTGTGTACGCGATATTCCGGCTGATGTGATGTTGCTGGATATTTCATTGCCGGACAAAACCGGCATTGAAGCACTCAAGCTGATCAAGCGTGAAAATGCGGCGTTAAACATCCTGATGCTGTCTATGTATATGGAAGACCAGTATGCGGTGCGGTCTATCCGCTCTGGCGCTTCAGGCTATTTGTGCAAACATACAGCCTCTGAAGAGTTGCTGACTGCCATCCACACTCTGGCTAAAGGAAGGAAATACATCACTGCAAATGTGGCGGAAATTCTCGCGGAGCAGGTCGGTAACGAGCATGCGGCAGCGTTACATGAGTCTTTATCTGATCGTGAGTTTCAGGTGATGCGGATGATTGCTTCCGGATTATCCGTCAGTGAGATTGCCGATAAATTAGCCTTGTCAGTGAAAACCGTGAGTATGTACCGCACGCGTTTACTGGAGAAAATGAATCTGAAACATAATGCCGATATCACGCATTATGCGATCAAGAACCAGCTGGTTGAATAAAAGCTAGCTAATAAAAAAGGCCTTTTAAAAGGCCTTTTTTATTTTTAAAACAATTAACTAAACGTTTTTCTTAGAGTAATTAATGAGACCGTTTGTTGAGCTGTCAAAGCAGGTAATCGCATCATCATTGTTCAGTAATGGCAGAATCTGGCTGGCAATCTGTTTGCCATATTCCACACCCCATTGGTCGTAGCTGTTAATGTCCCAGATGATGCCTTGTACAAAAATCTTGTGCTCATACATGGCGATCAATTTACCCAATGTGAATGGCGTTAATTGCTCAAACATAATGGAAGTGGTCGGGCGGTTACCTTCAAACACTTTATGCGGTAACAGGTCTTCCAGCGCTTTGCCGCTGATGTCTTGTTTTACCAGTTCTGCACGGGCTTCTTCGCGGGTTTTGCCCAGCATCAATGCCTGGGTTTGTGCCAGGAAGTTGGCCAGCAAAATCTTGTGGTGCTGGTCATCCGGGCTGCCGACTTTGTAATGGCTTTTTACCGGCATGAGGAAATCAGCCGGTACCATTTGCGTGCCCTGGTGAATCAGCTGGTAAAACGCGTGCTGGCCGTTAGTACCAGCTTCGCCCCAGATCACCGGGCCGGTTTTATAGCTGACGCGGCTGCCGTCACGGCAAATGAATTTACCGTTACTTTCCATATCAGCCTGTTGCAGGTAAGCCGCAAAGCGTGACATACCCTGGTCGTAAGGCAAAATCGCATGGGTATCGACATGGAAGAAGTTGTTATACCAGATGCCAAGCAATGCCATGATGACCGGCATGTTTTGTTCCAGCGGCGCAGTTTTGAAGTGCTGATCCATGGCGTGACCACCAGCCAGCAATTGCTCAAAATTATCCATGCCGACATACAGGGCAATCGACAAGCCAATGGCAGACCATAGTGAGTAGCGGCCGCCGACCCAGTCCCAGAATGCAAACATGTTGTCCGGGTCAATACCGAATGCCTCTACCGCCTTGGCATTGGTAGATAATGCGACAAAGTGTTTGGCAATGTGTTGCTCATCTTTAGCAGCCTCAAGGAACCAGCGACGTGCGGAATGCGCATTGGTCATGGTTTCCTGCGTGGTGAACGTTTTTGAGGCAACGATAAACAGCGTAGTTTCCGGGTTGCATTGCTCAAGCGCGCGGACCAGATGTGCGCCATCGATATTTGAAACAAAATGTGCTTTCAAATCAGGGCTGGCATAAGGTTTCAATGCATCGCAGGCCATCACCGGGCCCAGGTCCGAGCCGCCAATGCCAATATTCACGATATCGGTAATGCGTTTGCCGGTATAACCGGTCCATTTCCCACTACGCACTTCTTCAGTAAAGGTACGCATATGCGCCAGCACAGCATTCACTTCCGGCATCACATCTTTGCCATCGACTTCGATCGGCGTGTTGCTGCGGTTGCGCAGGGCAGTGTGTAGTACAGCGCGATTTTCAGTGATATTGATTTTTTCACCGCTGAACATACGGTCACGCCATGCCTCAATATTAGAGTCGCGGGCCAGTTGGAACAGCAGTGGTAAGGTTTCTTTGGTAATGCGATGCTTGGAGTAATCCAGCAGTATGCCGTCTACATTTAAACTGAATTCTTCGAAGCGTTTTGCGTCTTGTTTGAACAAATCACGCATTTGTACATTGCGGATATCACTTTGATGCTGGTTCAGCGCGTGCCAGCTTGGATGCGTCGTTAGTTTTGCCATGTTAGGTTGTTGCTTTATTTTTCAAGTCAATTAAATTTCAAGTCAGATAAATTTATCCGGCCCGCAAATGGCAATCATTCAACGCCTTTTGCGAGCCGCGATGTAATCGTTATAGTGTATCAATTCATTGTAACCGAAGTATGACACCCGCTAGTGGAGGTAAGTTTATGCTGATTGAGTCAGGCTGATCCATCCACGGAACGGGATCAGTATGACAGCTATAGCTATTACCTACGTCGCTACCGCCATAAATCGCCGCATCACTGTTAAATACTTCTTTGTATACACCTGATTGTGGCACGCCCAGACGATATTGAAGGCGCGGTACCGGTGTAAAGTTAAGCACTATTATAACAAAACTATGGTCATTGCCGCGGCGAATATAACTCAACAGGGATTGGCCGGCATCCTGGCAATCTATCCACTGGAAACCCTGCTGGTCAAAGTCATGCGCATGCAGGGCAGGGCTTTGCCTGTAGAACGTATTCAAATCGCGTACCAGCGACTGTACGCCTCTATGCATATGGTGTTCAGGATAGCTATCTTCCAGTAAATGCCAGTCCAGGCTCTGGTTGACATTCCACTCACGCCACTGTGCAAATTCGTTACCCATGAAATTCAGCTTTTTACCGGGGATGGTCATCTGAAAGGTCAGCAGCAATCTTAAATTGGCAAACTTCTGCCAATTATCTCCAGGCATTTTGCCTAACAGGGACTTTTTGCCATGGACCACTTCGTCATGCGAGAACGGCAATACGAAATTTTCAGAATATGCGTACATTTGCCCAAAGGTCAGGCGATTGTGTTGGTACTGGCGATAAATTGGGTCGACTTCCATATAACCAAGCACATCATTCATCCAGCCCATGTTCCATTTCATATTGAAACCCAGCCCGCCTGTGTAGACCGGGCGTGAAACTGCCGGCCATGAGGTAGATTCTTCCGCGATCACCAGTGCGCCAGGGAAGCGTTCTCCAACCATCGTATTCAGTTGCTTGAGGAATTCAATGACCTCGAGGTTTTCACGTCCGCCATACATATTAGGCAACCATTCACCCGCATTGCGTGAATAGTCCAGGTATAACATCGAAGCCACTGCATCGACGCGCAAGCCATCAATATGGAATTCTTTAATCCAGTAATAAGCATTGCTTAACAGGAAGTTGCGCACTTCATTGCGGCCGTAATTGAAGATATACGTGCCCCAGTCGGTATGTTCGCCAAGTCTTGGGTCGGCATGCTCATAGAGTGCGGTACCGTCAAAACGTGCCAGCGCCCAGTCATCTTTAGGAAAGTGTCCCGGTACCCAATCCAGAATCACGCCTATGTTGGCGGCATGGCATTGATCGATAAAGTATTTCAGGTCATCCGGGCTGCCAAAACGCTGGGTAGGCGCAAAGTAACCGGTGACCTGGTATCCCCAGGATTCATTGAGTGGGTGCTCGGCAACCGGCAACAACTCAATATGGGTATAACCCATACTGGTCACGTGCGGAATCAAGGTTTCGGCCAGCTGGCGATAGGTCATGAAATGGCCGTTTTTGTCGCGTTGCCAGCTACCCAGGTGCACTTCGTAACAGTTAAACGGGGCATGCAGCCAGTCACGTTGCTGGCGATTTTGCAGCCAATGGTCATCCTGCCACGTGTAGCGGCTTTGGCAGATACGGTTGGCCGAACCTGGCCTTGGCTCAAATGCTTTGCCATAAGGGTCAGCTTTGACTACTACAAAACCATGCTCACGGTTGCGGATCTCGAATTTATACAAGTCATGTTCGGTCAGGCCCGGGATAAATAATTCCCACACGCCGCTGTCACCCAGCACACGCATGGCATGCACACGGCCATCCCACTGGTTGAAGCTACCTATCACGCTGACACGTGCCGCACTTGGTGCCCACACAGCAAACCTGACACCTTCCACGCCGGCAATAGTCATTGGTATGGCGCCCATGGTATTGTAGGCTTCCAGCAGCCTGCCTTCGCCAAACAGGTAAATATCCTCTTGGGGAATCGTGCTGTTAAAGCCGTAGGTATCTGTGGTTTCGTAGAAGTTTGCTTGCCCGTGAGGCTGAATGCGAAGTTGTGCCGGGGCTGTTATGGCTACCGGCGATGAGAATTCAAACAAGCCCTGGCGATCAACCAGCGCGAGCGGCTGCCAGGTTTCATTCACATTCACCCAGATTTTTTCAGCATTGGGCTGAAAGACACGTACAAACCATGGCCCGTTAGCTTCGTCCTGATGCGTCCCGAGAAACTCGAATGGATTGTGATGCGTAGCATCAAGAATGCGGTGCAGATGCTCGGAATAAATGTGATGCGTTGCTGCTGATTTGACTGTCATGCTTGCAAGGGTCCGTTTGACTAACCCTCATCCTAACAAAAAAAGTGAGGTTTTACGCCGTTTGCCAAGGAAATATCGTTGTCTTTGCCTGAATTATCATGCAGACTGTGGGTGTCGGACCTGCTGTTTACAAGCGTTGTGTCTTCTTTTAGGTTGTATCGCTATGCATGGCTGCAGGCTGATTTTCAGGATCAGGCAAAACAGGAAGGCATCATGGCTCAAGCAGTCGAATTCGTAGAACGCAGAAGATACAACCGGCGGCAAGAGCGTCATTCTGACCGGTTTATCAGTACCCTTACAAAAAATACCGTCGCCATCATCCTTGCGGGTGGTCGCGGCAGCCGCTTGAAAAACCTGACTGACTGGCGCGCCAAACCGGCCGTGCAGTTCGGCGGTAAATTTCGCATTATTGACTTTCCGCTTTCCAATTGTATTAACTCCGGCATCCGCCGTATCAATGTCGCCACCCAATATAAAGCGCAAAGCCTGATTCAGCACGTGCAGCGCGGCTGGGGGTTCTTGCGTGGTGAATTTAACGAATACGTGAATATTATTCCTGCCCAGCAGCGCCTGGGTGAAGAGTGGTACAAAGGTACCGCAGATGCGGTTTACCAGAATATTGACCTGTTACGCGAAAATGGCGGCGATTACATTCTGGTACTGGCTGGCGATCATATTTACAAGATGGATTACGGCAAAATGCTGGCCACCCACGCGCGTAGCAATGCCGATATGACCATCGCCTGCATCAATGTGCCGCTCGAAGATGCCAAAGGCTTTGGCGTGCTGGAAGTGGATAGCAGTGACCGTGTGGTTGCCTTTGATGAGAAGCCGCCTAACCCCAAACCGATGGCGGATGATCCGACCCAGGCCTTTGCGAGCATGGGTATTTATATCTTTAATGCCAAGTTCTTGTATGAGCAACTGATCCGCGATGCTTATGACCGTAATTCCAACCATGATTTCGGTCAGGACATTATCCCCTACATCATTAAAAAGTACCGCGTGCAGGCACACCGTTTTACCGATAGTTGCGTAGGTGCGCTGGGAAACAGTTTCTACTGGCGCGATGTAGGTACCATTGATGCCTATTGGGAAGCCAATATGGAACTCACAAAAGTCATTCCTGAATTGAACTTGTATGACAGCGAGTGGCCTATATGGACTTACCAGGAGCAATTGCCGCCCGCAAAATTCGTCTTCAAAGACGAAGGACGCACCGGTAAGGCAACCGACTCACTGGTATCCGGTGGTTGCCTGATCAGTGGTTCCAGCGTTTCCAATTCGGTTTTATTCTCTGGTGTGCATGTGTCAGATTTCTGCGACCTTGATGGTGCAGTGATTTTGCCCAAGGTGAAGATCAATGAAGGCGTCATCCTGAAAAATGTGGTGATTGACCGTGGTTGTGATATCCCGGCCGGCATGCAGATTGGCGTTGATCTGGTGCGCGACAGCAAGCGTTTTTACGTATCCGAGAAGGGAATTGTGCTGGTCACGCCAGACATGCTGGGTCAGGATTTGTATCGTGTGAAGTAAATAATTATGTAGGTCGAAGACGAAAGAGAGATGTATGTCCGATAAAAAATTGTTATTGAATCTGTATTGGCACATGCATCAACCTGATTACCGGGATCAGGTCAGTGGCGAATATGTTCTGCCATGGACATATTTGCATGCGCTTAAAGATTACAGCGACATGGCTTATCATCTTGAGCAGAATCCCAAGGCCAGAGTCACCTTCAATTTTGTGCCTATCCTGGTCGAGCAATTACAGGATTACGCCGAACAGTCACGCATCGGCCAGTGGCGCGATCCTCTATTAAGATTACTGGCTTGCCCGGATCTGGATCATATCTCTGATGCGGATTGCCAGTTGATCGTGGATAGCTGCTTTAAAGCGCACCACGAGAAAATGCTTAGTCCTTTCCCTCATTACCAGCGCTTGTTGCATCTTTATGAACTGATTGAGCCTGTGATGAAAACCGGGCAATTCCATTACCTTTCTGCGCAATATAAATCCGACCTGCTGGTCTGGTATCACCTGGCGTGGACTGGCGAAGGCTTGCGCCGCCAGAGTAAAGTCATCCAGCGCCTGATGAAGAAAGGTTTGCTGTTTACCCTGGAAGACCGGGTGATGCTGCTGGAAGTCCTCAGTGAAACCTTGCAAGGCATTTTGCCGCGCTACAAGGCTTTGGCTGCCAAAGGGCAGATTGAGCTTACCACTACCCCTTACTACCATCCTATCCTGCCGTTGCTGATAGACCTTAACAGTACGCAAGACGCGATGCCGGATGCGCCTTTACCTAAATCTCCCAATTACCCGGACGGTCATGCGCGCGCGATCACCCATGTAGAAGCCGCCAAAGTTTTCCATGAGAAAGTATTCGGGCAGAAATCCATAGGCATGTGGCCAGCGGAGGGAGCAGTCTCGCATGCTGCCTTGTCGTTATTGGCAGAGCAGGGCGTCGCCTGGGCGGCCACGGGGCAAGGGGTGCTTGCCAATAGCCTGAAAAACCTTGGGCTGGAGCATGAGCATGCCAAGGATTATTTATACCAGCCATACCGGGTGACCAATGGCCAGCAGGACATTGTCTGCTTTTTCCGCGATGACCAACTCTCCGACAAAATTGGTTTTGAATATTCCAAGCAATACGCCAGCGAAGCTGTCAGCGATTTTATCCAGTCTCTGGAGGCAATCCATGCGAATAGCGATGAAGGTACCATTCCAGTGGTCAGCGTGATCCTCGATGGTGAAAATGCCTGGGAATATTACCCTTACAACGGCTATTACTTCTTGCAGGAGCTGTATCAGAGTCTGGCAAACCACCCGCTGATCCAGATGACAACTTTCAGTGATATTGTGGCTATGCAGGAGTCGCAGGCACTGCCGCAACCAGAACTTTTGGAAGATATCTGCGCCGGTAGCTGGGTGCATGGTACGTTCAGTACCTGGATAGGCGAGCCAGCTAAAAACCGCGCCTGGGACCTGTTGTGCGAGGCCAAGCGACAGTATGACCAGCATGCGCACAGGCTTTCAGTCGCTGCCAAAGAGAAATGCCAGCAGCAACTATCTGTCTGCGAAAGCTCAGACTGGTTCTGGTGGTTTGGGGATTATAACAATGCACAAAGCGTCACCAGTTTTGACAAACTTTACCGCCGCAACCTGAGCAATCTTTACCATTTGCTTGGCCTGGTTCCACCTGACAACTTGTCCCAGTCTATCAGCCATGGCGGTGGCAATTCCGAAAATGCAGGCACCATGCGTCGAGGGACTTCCTGATTGGCGATTCAATTAATTTGATTCGCCATTCGCCTTTGCTTTCATTCAACCCATACACGATTTCAATTCAATAAGAACAATATGACGCAAGCCAGACAAGTTGGTGTATTAATGCATATCACCTCGTTACCGGAAGGTAACGTTGGCCCGGATGCGTATCGTTTTGTAAATCATCTGGTGGATATGGAAGTATCTATCTGGCAAACCTTGCCAGTGAGCCTGCCGCATGAAGACCAGTCCCCCTATCAAAGCGTTTCGGCGCATGCCGGGCATACCGGGATGATCAGCGTGAAACAGCTGTTGAACGAAGGCTGGTGCCTGCCGGATGAAGTGAACCTGTCTCAACCCGAATTGTTCGCCAAAGTCATGCTGCGCGTGCAGTCGAATGGCGCAATTTCGAAAGTGGATGGTCACGGCTTGAGCTGGTCAGGTTTCGCACGCTTTTGCCAGGCGCAACAATACTGGCTTGAAGACTTCGCGCTGTTCATGAGCCTGCGGGAGCAGCATGGCTATAAAAGCTGGAATGAGTGGC
>JALDYP010000050.1:0-16945 GCA_032153875.1 Methylophilus sp. | reverse complement strand
CAGTCGCTCCCTTTCTCCTTATTTTGCCTGCGCTACTCGGCGCGTCAGATAGGGGACCCGTTTAGCACCACCACGATGAGACGGTAATTGTGCATATGAGGTGTTGGGCGCTAAGTAGGTTTTAGGCGAACAACACTCAAATTCTATAAATATAATTCTTTTGTTTTTTTCATAGTGGTTGAGCGTGCTGCAACGCAAGGAAATAAAACAAAAATGAAGGCGGGTGTTTTTCACGGGTCCCTATCTGACGCGCCGAGTAGCGCAGTCAGCGTGGGAGTTTTCGGCCAGCGTCTGTTCGAGTTCCGCGGTGGCTTGCGTATTGTGCAAGCCGCTAGGGCGAGTTTCGTTGGCCGCCCACGTTGATGAGCAACGCAGGAAACAAGCGGAAGCTAGGGTGCATTTCTTTTGGTTACTTATTCTTTGGGCAAGCAAAGAAAAGTCACTCGCCGAGGGGCGAAAAGCAACCTCTAAGTTAATACTAAAAAATTAATTTTTCTCACTATTCTGCTCAAACTTCTCATAAGCATTAATGATCTTCTGCACTAACGGATGCCGCACCACATCCTGCGACATAAACTGCGTAAACGCTATCCCTTTCACATCCTTCAGGATTTTCTGCGCCTCTACCAAGCCACTCTTCTGATGACGTTGCAAGTCAATCTGTGTCACATCACCGGTAATTACCGCTTTTGTACCAAACCCGATCCTGGTCAAAAACATCTTCATCTGCTCAGGCGTGGTGTTCTGTGCTTCATCGAGGATGATAAAACTCTGGTTCAATGTCCGGCCACGCATATAAGCCAGTGGCGCCACTTCAATCGCGCCACGCTCAAACATTTTGTTCACCGTGTCGTAACCCGCCAGGTCGTATAAAGCGTCATACAAAGGGCGCAGATATGGGTCTACCTTTTGGTTCAAGTCCCCTGGCAGAAAGCCCAGACGCTCACCAGCTTCCACTGCCGGGCGTACCAGCACTATGCGTTTCACGCGGTCACGCGTCATCGCATCTACGGCGCTGGCGACGGCTAAATAAGTTTTACCAGTACCTGCAGGTCCAATACCAAAGGTAATATCATGATCCTGGATCTGTTGCAGGTAGCTGACCTGGCGTGGTGTGCGGCCATGCAAATCACCACGGCGCGTCATCAGTGTCGGCATTGCGCTGGTGGCAACTTCTTCAGGCTTTAACTTATCGATTTCGACCAGTCCTAGCTGAATGTCTTCCAGCTCAATCGGTTTTTTTGAGCGCGCATAAAAATTCTCCAGCATCTGCGCGCCTAACCGCATGTTTGTTTCAGTGCCGGTCAGGTGAAACGTGCTGCCACGGCGGTTGATATCAATATCCAGGCCATTCGCCAGCTGGCGTATATTTTCATCGAGCGGGCCACACAGGTTGGCCAGCATCAGGTTGTCTTCAGGTTTTAGGGTGATTTCCATGCTTAATTCACTATTTCGCCTACCAGGCGATGCGGGTTGTAGACGTCGGTAATTTTTACTTGGACCATTTGATGGATAAATCGTGCATCGGCGGCGATATCCACCACGCGGCCGTTATCCGTTTTGCCAGCCAGCAAGTTAGGGTCTTTCCAGGAGGGACCATCAATCAGTACACGTTGCACGGTGCCAAGCATAGCCCGGCTAATGGCGTCGCCATTGGTTTCATTCTCGGTTTGTAACTGTTTCAACCAGCCAGCCTTGGTCTCTTGTGGTGTTTCGTCGGGCAAATAGCTGGCCGGCGTACCGGGGCGCGGGCTGTATAAAAAACTGAAACTGTAATCAAAGCCTACGTCTTTCATCAGCTTGAGCGTGGCCTGGAAGTCTTTTTCAGTTTCGCCAGGGAAGCCGACGATAATATCGCTGGTGATCGTCAGTTGCGGATTCGCTGCTTTCAACTTGCGGATCAGGCCTTTGTATTGCAGCGCCGTGTAATTACGTTTCATCGCCATCAAGATGCGGTCACTGCCGGCCTGCACCGGTAAGTGCAATTGATTGGCCAGTTTAGGCACATTGGCATGGCAGGCGATCAACCGCTCGTTCATTTCATTCGGGTGGCTGGTGGTGTAGCGGATGCGCTCGATCTGTGGAATCTCGGCTACCGTTTCAATCAGCATCGCCAAATCTGCTTCTATGCCTTCGTACTCTACGCGATAAGCATTGACGTTTTGCCCTAACAGGGTGATTTCCTTGACGCCTTGTTCAGCCAGTTGAATCGCTTCGGTCAAGATATCTTCAAACGGGCGAGAGAATTCTTCGCCGCGTGTATAAGGCACCACGCAAAAGCTGCAATATTTGCTGCAGCCTTCCATGATGCTCAAAAATGCGGTGGCACCCTCGACTCTGGGCGGTGGGAGATGGTCGAATTTCTCAATCTCGGGAAAGGTGATATCGACCTGTGGCTTGTTTTCTGCGCGTTTGGCTTTAATTAGCTCTGGTAGGCGGTGCAAGGTTTGCGGGCCAAACACTACATCGACATAGGGCGCGCGTTTGATGATCGCATCACCTTCCTGGCTGGCGACACAACCACCTACACCAATCACCAGGTTGGGATTTTTTTCCTTGAGTGGAATCATACGGCCAAGGTGGCTGAATACTTTTTCTTCCGCTTTTTCACGTACCGAGCAGGTGTTCAGCAGGATGACGTCGGCTTCTTCCATATTGTCGGTTTGCGTCATGCCGTCGTACTCATGCATCAGGTCTACCATGCGTGATGCATCGTATTCGTTCATCTGGCAGCCAAACGATTTAATGAATATTTTTTTACCGCTGTCCTGCTTCATCTGGCATTTTTTCAAATCAAAACAGTATTTTAGCGTATTTGATTATGGCTGGCATGATAATCGACAGCGCAATTCGTGGACTGCGGTAAAATGACATTCTTTAAAAAGCTTTATTCCCATGCAAGCCTTACCGATTTTTTTCAATATTGCCCAACGTCGTTGCCTGGTGATAGGCGGCGGGGATGTCGCTACGCGCAAAGTCATCATGCTGCTGAAAGCGCAGGGCAGTGTGGTCGTGATTTCGCCGGAACTTGGCAATGAATTACGCGAGATGCTGGCGCGAAATGAAATCGAGCATGTGATCGCCAGCTTTGCTCCCGAGCAGCTGACCGGTGCCTGCCTGGTTATTGCGTCGACAGATGATGAATCAGTAAACGAGGCAGTATCAATCGCCGCCAAACGGTTGAATATTCCTGTCAATGTGGTGGATGCACCTGCCTTGTGTACTTTTACCATGGGCTCGATTATTGACCGCAGCCCGGTGGTGATTGCGATTTCCAGCGAAGGCAACGCGCCGGTGCTGGCAAGGTATATCCGCAGCAAAATTGAAACCATGCTACCCGCCGCGTATGGCCGGATCGCTACTATCGCCGGTGAGTTTCGCGATCAGGTGAAAGCAAAATTCTCTACTACGCAATCACGCCGTCGTTTTTGGGAAGATGTATTGAACGGCCCATTGGTGGAACGTGTGTTGTCTGGCCAGGAACAGGCCGCACGTGAGCTACTTGGTGAGTTGTTGACGCAAAGCGATGACGTTCCCGCCCGAGGCGAAGTGTATCTGGTGGGCGGCGGGCCTGGTGATCCGGACTTGCTGACGTTTCGAGCGTTGCGTTTAATGCAGCAGTGTGACGTCTGCGTGTATGACAAGCTGGTCAGCAAAGAGGTGATGGAACTGGTGCGCCGCGATGCCGAGCTGATTTATGTCGGCAAGTCGCGTGACCAGCACACGTTGCCACAGGAAGAGATCAATGCCTTGCTGGCCAGGCTGGCGCTGGAAGGTAAACGCGTGCTGCGCTTAAAAGGTGGTGACCCGTTTATTTTTGGCCGGGGCGGCGAAGAAATCGAAACCCTGATGCAGCATGGGGTGCCATTCCAGGTCGTCCCAGGTATTACTGCGGCGAATGGTGTTTCCAGTTATGCCGGTATTCCGTTAACGCACAGGGATTACGCCCAGGCCTGCCTGTTTATAACCGGTCACCTGAAAGATGGCACCATAGACCTGGATTGGCAGGCGATGGCGCGCCCAAGACAAACTGTTGTTATTTACATGGGGTTAGTCGGGCTGGAGCAAATTTGTTCAAAGCTAATTTCGCAAGGCGTGTCGCCTGATATGCCAGCCGCAGTGATCCAGCAAGGCACTACACATAAGCAGCGCGTAGTGGAATCTACGTTGGCAAACTTGGCGAATGATGTAGCGACGGCAGGATTAAAACCACCCAGCCTGACCATTATTGGCGAAGTGGTGAAACTCAGGTCACGCTTGAACTGGTTTACGCCGGAAGGTTAACTGGTCAAAGAATCTATGTATTAGGCAGGATAGGCAGCGACAGCCTGGCTTCCAGCCCGCCTTCTGGACGGTTTAGCAGGAACAGCTGGCCGCCATGCAATTTGGATATGCGGTTGCAAATCGCCAGCCCCAAACCGCTACCACCCTCATATTTATTGCGCGCGCTGTCCATACGTTCAAACGGGCGCAACAGGCGTTCGGCATGTTCCGCCGGAATGCCGGGGCCGTTATCCAGCACACTCACCACAATCTTGTCTGCCATCACCTGGCTGCGCACTTCTACCTTTCCTTTACCATAGTTATAGGCATTGCCTACCAGGTTATCCAGCAGGCGTTGCATAGCCAGTGGCCGGATAGGGATAAAGTATTTCGGGCCCAAGGATATTTTCAATTCACGTCCTGCACGCAATTGCCGCTCGGCCAGCGCCCGCAGCAGGTCGTTGATGTCCATCATGCGCGTGGGTTCACCTTCGACACCACGCACAAAATCTAGGAACTGGTGGATGATATTGTCCATATCGGAAATATCTTCAATCATGCCGTGTTTCATGTAATCGGCTTCGTGCGGCAGCATTTCCACCGCCAGACGCAGCCTTGCCAACGGGGTGCGTATATCGTGGGAAACGCCAGCCAGCAGCAATGTGCGTTCTGCATCCAACCTGGCTAGAGATTCGGCCATCTCGTTAAAAGTATGCGTCACTTCACGCAGCTCTTCAACGCTGTCTTCAGGCAGTTTCGGCGCAGGTTCACCGTTGCGCAAACGCTCTGCGGCGTGCACCAGCATGGTCAGCGGCCGGTTAATGCGGGCAGTCAGCAGGTAACCACCCACCAGTGATAACAAGCCCACCACCGCAGCCCAGCCTAGCCAGTGCCACGGGAATGGCCTGTCTACCTGGATTTTGGGGATCACTACCCAGAAGTCATCCTGGCCGACATTGAAACTGATCCACAAGCCGGGGATGTCATAGTGATTGACGGTGATGATGGTTTCTTCACCCAGTTTGTCGCGAATTTTTTGTGCCATCAGGCCGATAAACGGATCTGTTGGCAGTGGCTCGATGTCTTCCAGGAAGTCGGCCGCGTATACACGCACACCTTCACGCCCGGATAATTCGGAGAGCAGCGCCAGACGACGGTTTTCGTGGGAGGCGATCAATGAGGCGCGCGTGTAATTCACAATGGTGACCGCTTGCAATGCGGCAGCAGTGGCGCGAGGTTCGCGATCAAAGTAATCGAAAATCTTGAGCGAAGCATAGATACTGACTGCCAGTAAAATGGCAATCAGTAGCATGATGCGGGACAATAGTCTGCGGGGCAGTAAGCGCACGAGGGCTAGGGCAATGGCTGCAGGAAATTACTGCGGGGATTCGCCATCGGGAATAAACACATAACCAAAGCCCCACATGGTTTGCAGGTAGCGTGGATGCGCCGGATCGGGTTCGATAATGCGGCGCAGGCGCGAGACTTGCACGTCTATGCTGCGGTCAAATACATCCAGTTCACGGCCGCGTGCAAGTTGCATCAACCTGTCGCGTGAAAGCGGCTGGCGAGGGTGTTCGGTAAATACCTTCAATAAAGTGAATTCACCGCTGGTGATAGTGATGGCAGTGCCATTTTTACTCAGGCTTCGGGTGTTTACATCAAACACGAACTCACCAAACTGGAAGGCTGAGCCTTTATCTTCAGTAGCCGGTTTGGGCGTGATTTCATGGCGACGGAGCACGGCATTAATACGTGCCAGCAACTCGCGTGGATTAAACGGTTTCGGCAGGTAATCATCCGCCCCCATCTCCAGGCCGACGATACGGTCAACTTCATCGCCTCGGGCGGTCAGCATAATAATAGGAGTTACATGATTGGCACCGCGTAAACGGCGACAGATAGCGAGGCCATCTTCGCCCGGAAGCATCAGGTCAAGTATCAATAGATCAAAACTTTCGGCTGCCATGGCTTTATCCAGCTCTTTGCCATCAGACACAGACTTGATATTGAATCCTTGCTCGGTCAGGTAACGCTGCAAAAGTTCGCGCATGCGCAAGTCGTCATCGACCATCAATATTTTTTTAAACTGTTCTGCCATACGAACCTTTTACACAAAAACTGGCGTCTGTATTAACGCGTTAAGCCGAAATAACGGTTATTAGGAGACTGGATGATAAAACGGCTGAAGTGATTAAACTTATAGGCCGCTATTATACTCCAAGCTGCATGGAGCATGAAATGGGGCAGTTACAAATTGGTTACAAATACGCTGGCAATGAAATATTGCATTTACAATCCTGAGGCATGATAAGTGCCCGTTTATGAAGAATAGTGGCTTGAAAAGCGCTATTTTGTGTTAAATCTGTTGATGAACGGACTTTAGTTGCGTTATGGTATGCAGCCTGACTTTTTTAGTCATCCAGCATTTTTCCAACTTATCTTTTAACTTTTTAATTCTGGCTTTGGCAGCTTTAAAAGATATTGAAAGATAAAGATACGATCTTATGTATAGGTGTGGATGTTTAGAGCGATAAAACATTTCAAAGAGGTTTTCTTGCTAACAACGACCATGTTGCTAGCACTGACTGCCTTTGCCGATCTCAAGTTGCCTATCCGGTTAAGTGATAACCGGGTAATGGACAATGAAGATACCGGCCTTACCAAAACATTAGAACATAACTTCAGCCCCGAAGACCGTGCTCGCCTGCGCAAAGCGCTGAGTGAGTATGCGCGTAATACCGACCCCGACCACCAATTGATGTTACAAAAGCGCAAAGCGATGCATGACAGCATTTCCCAGCGTTTTAATGAATGTAACCGCGATAATGATGACACGCTGGATCGTGAAGAAGCGACCTTGTGTCTGCCTCAGGTGGCACGACATTTCTCTTATGTGGATCTTGATGGTGATGGTGTGATTACGCTGGATGAGCTCGAAAATGCGTATGCCAAAATGGTCGAGCGTCAGCGCGAAGCTGAATCAAAAACTGAAGCTCAGCAATCTGCGGCGACCGATGCTGATCTCGATAGTAAAGCCAAAAACAAGCCAAAATCCAATTCTTCAGTCATTCCTGCAAGCAGTTCGGTAAACTCTTCAGGCAAAGACGGTTCAAGCCAGCGTAAACGCCCCAGCTAATATTTTTCAGCATGCCCTGCCATGCTCCTTCATTCAGTCATCACCGGGTTCTGGGGGTATACTTTCCTTACTGGAAATAACCTGGCAACCCCTCATTGATCATGTCCCTCAGCCGTTTATCTTTTACCTGGTCTCGCGGATTGCAGGCTATTTCACCTGCTGCCTGGCAGGCGTTAGCCGGACAGCACCCGATGCTGGACTACAGGTTTCTGCATGCATTTGAATCTTCTGCATCAGTCGACCATGAGAGCGGATGGATTCCCTATCACCTGATCGTGCGTGATGGTGAACAACTGGTAGCAGCAGCACCTTGCTACATCAAAACCCATTCCTATGGTGAATATGTATTTGACTGGTCGTGGGCAGATGCCTACCAGCAAGCTGGAGGCACTTATTATCCCAAGCTGATTTCCGCCATTCCGTTTTCGCCTGTCGCTGGTCCCCGCTTACTAGTGCATCCTGATTTTGCAGAGCCTGAGCAGCTGGCAACAGAGATGTTGCAGCACATGCGAAAGCTGTGTGAAGAACACGGGCTATCTGGCACACATATTCTTTTCCCGGATGCGTTATCGGCAACTTATTGCGCTACGCAAGGCTTGTTACGCCGTGAAGGTGTGCAGTTTCGCTGGGAAAACCAAGGCTATGCAGATTGGGACGCATTTTTAGCAGTGCTTAGCCACGACAAGCGTAAAAAAATCCGGCAGGAACGTAATAAGGTTGCCCAGCAAGGTGTGACATGCCGTGTGGTGAACGGCCATCAATTGTCTGAAGCGGATCTGTTATTGTTTTACCAGTGTTACAGCAGTACCTATCATAGACATGGCAGCCAGCCATACCTTACGTTTGCTTTCTTTGAGGAGATCGCGTGCGACATGCCTGACAATGTCTTGCTGTTTATTGCGACGCAGGCAGATGAGGATATTGCCGTCAGCCTGTGCATACAAGGCGACGGTACGATGTATGGCCGTTATTGGGGCAGCCTGCGTGATGTGTCTTGCCTGCACTTCGAGTTGTGCTATTACCAGCCGCAAGCTTTTTGCATTACGCAAGGCATACGTTATTTTGAAGGTGGCGCACAAGGCGTGCATAAGTTAGCGCGTGGTTTTGTGCCTTACACCACCTGCTCATATCACTGGCTGGCGCATGAAGAATTTCACCAGAGCGTGGCACGCTTTTTATCCAGGGAAGAAACCGCCATGCAGCATTATGTGGATGAGCTTGAAGAGCGCAGTCCTTATAAAGCCACCCCTGTATCAACGTAAAAAACAGTCTGCCCAATTACCAAGGTACTTCATTGATTACCAATAAACTTACTTATTACCAGGGCACCAGCTTACCATCATAAGCAATAAACTCCCCTGATTGCGCCTGATCAAGTTTGGCAATCACTTTCCGTAAGCCTGTCACGCTGGTTTCAGTATCAATCAAGCCATTCGGTCCACCCATATCGGTACGCACCCAGCCCGGATGCAGTGCAGCGACAACAATACTGAATGGTTGCAGATCCAGCGACAGGCTTTTCACCACCATATTCAGCGCCGTTTTTGTGCTGCGGTATATGTATTCACCGCCGCTGCTATTGTCCGTCATGCTGCCCATTTTGCTGGTCATGGCAATTAATTTGGCCTGGCCGGAACGTTGCATATGCGGCATAAAAGCTTCCGCCAGATAATAGGTGGTCAGGGTGTTTACCTGAAATGCCTGTAACCACGTCTGCGGGTCAGTTTTACCAAAGCGGCTCGGCGGATAAGCACCGGCATTGCTGATCAAAATATCGATAGACACATCAGATAGCTGATGCGCGAGCGCTTGGATGGCATTGATATCGGCAATGTCTAGTACCAGCACCTGAATCTGGGAATGTTTTGCGGCAAGTCCCTGTAATTCAGTGGCTTGTGCAATATCGCGAACGGTGGCATAAACCATATTACCTTCTTGCGCATATTGCCTGACGTATTCAAGCCCTATGCCCCGGTTAGCGCCAGTAATCAAAACAGTTTGCGAAGTAGACATTGCATGCATCTCCTGAAATTAAGGTAATCTGCGATATGATTGAATTTTACGCGGTTAGTTTTGCCTGAGTTGGATATTTATAAATGGAGTGGCTGGTATTGATGCGTTTTGATAGAAAAATGGGTGCCTGTGCTTTGGGGATGTGTCTGTTAGGCATGTTGATTGCTACAGAGGCTATTGCAGGTGCAGCAGATATCAGCCGGCAGTTGCGATCCCGTCCCTCATTGTTAAAGCCGGAAGATGTGGCGGTTATTTACAATATCAACGATGTGCAAAGTGAAGAAGTAGCCCGCTACTATTTGCAGGCGCGCCAGGTGCCGGTGGCGAACTTGATAGGTGTAGAGCTGCCTAGAAATTCCAAGGATTCCCTGACTGTCGCGGAATTTGAATCTTTCAAAAACCAGATCGAAGCCAAACTGCACGATCAGCAAGTGCTTTTATTAGTCTGGAAAACCCCGTTTGCAGTGCAATGTAATAGCCTGACCGGCGCACTGACACTGGGCCTGGATTTGGAACAATGCAGGAAAACCTGCGACCCGGGGCGCGACAGTCCTTACTTCAATAGTTCATCACTACGTCCCTGGGCAGACCATCATATCCGCCTTTCCATGCTGCTGCCGGTTACCAGTGTGGATGCAGCAAAAGCATTAATTGACCGTGGCACCTTGAGTGAATTCAGCTTGAATGAAGGAAATGGCTATTTCCTCAAAACCAAGGATGCAGCACGCTCTAAACCGCGGGAACCGTTCTTCCCGCCGGATGGTATGACGATCAAATCCAAACGTCTTACTTTGCACACCGTCAGCCAGGAAGCACTGGAAAAAGAAAAAGACGTGATGTTCTACTTTACCGGCCAGGCTAATGTGGATTACATGCTTACCAATAGTTACTTGCCGGGAGCGATTGCTGATCATCTGACTTCGACCGGCGGTATGCTGACCAGTACTTATCAAATGCCCGCCACCCGTTGGCTGGATGCTGGGGTCACCGGCAGCTATGGCACGGTGTCTGAGCCATGCAATTACTGGCAAAAGTTTCCGAATCCGCAGGTGGTAATGGCACATTACCTGGCTGGCGAGACCTTAATAGAGTCTTACTGGAAAAGCGTGAAATGGCCGATGCAAGGCGTGTTTGTTGGTGAGCCGTTAGCCAAACCTTATGCCAAAGTTGCGCCTGTGACGCTGGAGTAAACAGAGCGTCAGTCAAGCCAATGACGTACGTCACAATCCTGTCGCGGATGTGTCGTATAATCCCAGCCATCTGACTTTTGGGTGTTGCCTGTGCAAGATATTCGTTGGAAAGCGTTCTGGCTGCTGTTTTTCTGGTCTTTCTGCTGCCTGATCCTGGGATGGTTTACTAGCGCCGAAACCGCCTGGCTGGTTTTCACAGCGGGCATTATTGCTTATTTGTGCGGGCACCTTTACTGGATGCACAGATTGTATCAATGGTCACTGAAACCTGGCCTCAATTTCATGCCAAATGGCAAAGGTATCTGGGAAGATATCTTTGCCAACCTCTACCAGGAAATGCGCCGTCATTCGCGTAGCCAAAGCCAGCTCAGCAGTACATTGGAACGGTTACGCCATGCGACCAGTGCTTTGCCGGATGGCGTAGTGGTACTCAATCACCGCAATGAAATCGAATGGTTTAACGAGCCGGCGGTACAACGCCTGGGTCTCAAGCGCCAGCATGATGAAAATCAGCCTATCTACTATTTATTGCGCCAGGCCGAGTTTGTGCAGTATTTACAGAGCGAAGATTACAGTGAGCCCCTTAAACTCAAATCCTGGCGTAGCCCGGATGTCTCGCTGGAGTTGCAGATTATTCCTTTTGCCAGCAAACAGCGCCTACTGATTTGCCGCGATATCTCGGCACTGGAAAGAACCGAGATCATGCGCCGTGATTTTGTTGCCAATGTTTCGCATGAGTTACGCACACCTTTGACCGTGGTCGGTGGTTTCCTGGAAACAATCGGCGATATGCAAGGCGAGATTTCCGCCGATATCCAGCCGTATTTTGACATGATGCAGGCACAAACTACCCGCATGCGTCGCATCATCGAAGACTTGCTGACATTGTCCAGCCTGGAGAATAATGTCACTCTCAAAGATGAGATTGATATCGCCATGGAGCCCATGCTCAATCAGCTATTGAAAGATGCCAGGGCGTTGAGTCATGGCCAGCATCAGGTGACTTTGCACAATGAGGCAAACGTCAATATTCGTGGTAGTTACAGTGAGCTGTTCAGCGCCATGAGCAACCTCACCAGCAACGCGGTGCGCTACACGCCCGAGCACGGCAAGATTGATATTTTCTGGCAGATGCAGGATGAGCAAGTGGTGTTCAGCGTACAGGATACCGGAATCGGTATTGAATCCCAGCATTTACCCAGGCTAACCGAGCGTTTTTACCGTGTAGATAGCGGGCGTAGCCGTGATACCGGCGGTACCGGCCTTGGCCTGTCGATCGTGAAACATATTCTGCACCATCACCAGGCGATTTTTAAAGTGGAAAGTGAACCGGGGCAGGGCAGCCGTTTCAGCATTATATTCCCGGCACTAAGGGTACTTGTGGCATGAAATGGGCCGACTGCAGCTGGATAAGCATATTGTTGCTTGCCGCTTGCAGCACCAATCCCAGTGGCGGCTATCTCGACTCCCCGAATGGTAAGCCCGTGCCTATCCGGCAGGATAGGAATACTTTCCACCAGTTGGTTAAATCCGATGCTGACCGCCTGGCAGATATTGAATATACCGAAAACGTTGCCAGCATGCGGCTGTTAATGCTGAAGCTCTACAAGCGCAATCCTGCTGAATCACATAAATCCGGCCTCGGTTCGCCTGACCAGATTGCCACCCAGGTGTTTGAGCAGGTGAATACGCACCAGTGGAAGTTTGAAGCCTTGGGCGGCGCGCAAGACACAGCGGCAATCAAACTGGCATTGAATCCCCAGTTCAGTGGCGACCGTGTGCTGGCGCTGATTGTGGGGATGCAATCCATGTTGTATCGCGCGCATGGCAATAAGTCCGCTTTTTTCCTGATGGATAGTATTGAGCCGCAAAACTTGTACAATGCAGCGCGCAATGTTGAAATCGCCGTCTGGAAACTGGGCACCGCCAAGAATGCGCGCGGCGAGTTATTGTTGCTGACCAACAGCATGCAAACAGATGGCCAGAACCTGAGTTTCGAGCGCGAGTTCAGCAAGCTGATTGCGCGTACCGATTTGCTGGCCCTGATGCTGGCGGAAAAATCGCAACGCTTTATTTCACGGCTGACCCAAAGCATCACTACTACCCCTTTTCTCCCTTTTAGATAAATTAAGATACAACCATGCAGCAAGCACTGACCCTACTTAACGGTTTGACTCCGGCACAATTCATGGCGGAATACTGGCAAAAAAAACCGTTGCTGATCCGTGGCGCCATTCCGGGTTTTCAAGGCCTGCTGACGCCGGATGAGTTGGCTGGGTTGGCTTGTGAAGCCGAAGTGCCTTCACGGCTGATTCAGTTTGATCCTGGGCATGCGCATGCCGGAGAAGGTTGGCAAGTGGTACAAGGCCCGTTTGATGAAGAGGATTTTGCGGCGCTGCCCGCGCGGCACTGGACATTACTTGTCCAGGGAATAAATCACATCCTGCCTGAAGCGCAGGCATTGCTGGCGAACTTTAATTTTATTCCCACAGCCAGGCTGGATGACGTCATGGTCAGCTATGCGCCGGCTGGTGGCGGTGTCGGCCCGCACATCGACAGCTATGATGTTTTTTTGCTGCAAGGCGCGGGTAAACGGCGCTGGGCTATCAGCCAGCAGGATGATTTACGTCTGATTCCAGATGCGCCCTTACGTATCCTTTCGCATTTTGTCAGTGAGCAGGAGTGGGTGCTGGAACCTGGCGATATGCTGTATCTGCCGCCAAACGTGGCGCATTGGGGCGTGGCTGAAGACGATGATTGCATGACCTATTCGATCGGGTTTCGCGCACCGGCCGCCAGGGAGCTGGCAGTAGAGTTTCTTGATGCCAGCAGACAGGATGGATTGCCGGATGAGCTATACCAGGATCCCGAACTTGAGCCGGTTTCTGATGCCGCGGCTATTGATCAGGCCATGGTAAACCGGGTAGGTGCCATGCTGCAGCGTTTAGCCTGGCAACCTGAAGCATTGGGTCCTTTTCTGGCACGCTATTTCACCGAGCCGAAAGCCTATGTGGTCTTTACGCCAAACCGCAAATTGAGCCTGGCAAAATTTACCGAACAAGTCCACAAAGCCGGGATCACACTGGACTTGCAAACGCAGATATTGCATTGGCAAGGGCAGTATTTTATCAATGGCGAAGTTGTCGATGCGAATAATGCTGATGGGCATCTGCTGAATATACTGGCTAATCAGCGGCAATTGCATGCATCACTTTTTCAGTCAGAGAATGCCAGGAAGTTACTCCCCTGGCTGCATGATATCTACCTGCTGGGCTACCTGCATTTGGGCGAAATATGAGCCTGACGGCACTAATTTGAACCAATTTCGACTTAAATTTGTCAAAAAAAGCAGAGTTGTTGTTCTTATGCAAAAAAATCCTGTGTTTTTGACAGCACTTACATTCTTTTTTTAATAAATTACTGATACAATTTTTCCACTCGGCGGGTTCTTGCATATCAGAATTGTGCCGTACACAAAATTTTGCTCATACATACTAAGGAAATAAAGATGACACGTTCTGCATTGTTGGCTGCATTGTTGGCTTTGGCTTTGACCGCTTGTGGTGAAAAACCAGCTGAAGAGGCTCCTGCTGTTGAAGCTCCTGCTGCTGAAGCTCCAGCTGCTGAAACTCCAGCTGCTGAAACTCCAGTTGAAGCTGCACCTGCTGAAGCTGCTCCTGCTGAAGCTGCACCTGCTGAAGCTGCTCCTGCTGAAGAAGCTAAGTAATTCAGACAGTAATCTGGATTACCTGATTATAGAGAAGCCGACGCAAGTCGGCTTTTTTATTGCCTGCTAATATGAGTAATGTATTTAAGCCGCTGTTTTCAAGTCGGTTAACTCGTTAGCAATCTGGCAGATACGGATAAAATCCTCTGCCACCAAAGAGGCGCCGCCAATCAGGCCGCCGTCTACATCCGGCATGCTTAGTAATTGTGCTGCGTTACCCGGGTTAACACTACCGCCATAAAGCAGGTCAATCTTCTCTGCTACCTGTTCGTCCAGCAACCCGATGTGCCCACGTATAAATGACAGGATAGCCTGCACATGTTGTGGCGTAGCGGCTTTGCCTGAGCCGATTGCCCAGACCGGTTCATAGGCAATCACGCCCTGGGATAAAGCCTGTATGCCGACATGCGCAATCACCGGATTTAACTGGCGTACCACCACCAGGTCGGTTTCGCCCTGTTCGTATTCATCCAGCGTTTCACCTATGCACAAAATGGGTGTCAGCCCGGCTTTAAGTGCAGCTTCAAACCGTTCACCGCAGCTTTCATCGCTATCATGGCCGCGTTGCCTGCGCTCGGAATGGCCGATAATCACATAACTGCAACCGAACTCTTTCAGCATCACCGGAGAAACCGAGCCGGTATAGGCACCTTTCTCAAAGCGGCTCATATTTTGTCCGCCCCATGCAATATGGCTGTTTTGCAGGATGTGCTGTGCCTGATACAGGTATGGGTGCGGCGGACAAACAGCATAGCGGGCGTGGTGGTGCTGGGTGTTCAGCAACAGGCTCTGCATGAATTGTTGGTTATCGGGCAAGCTGCCGTGCATTTTTCGATTGGCAACCACCAGTTTCGGGCGATTCGACATCACACGGTTCCTATGAGGGTTTTCTTCTTATAATGACGGATATTTTTCAGA
The DNA here is from genome assembly GCA_032153875.1 of Methylophilus sp. Taxonomy (GTDB): domain Bacteria; phylum Pseudomonadota; class Gammaproteobacteria; order Burkholderiales; family Methylophilaceae; genus Methylophilus. Next base: position 1,695 of record JALDYP010000050.1, on the reverse strand, counting down.
AAACTTAAACTCTATGCCGCAACTTGATTTTTCTTTGCAACTCGCCTCACAAGAAAGTAACCTGCCTACCAAGGCTGATTTCAGGCGCTGGGTGCGTGCAGCTTTGCGAGTGGATACCAGCGTCACTATCCGGATCGTGGATGCAGAAGAAGGCCGTACATTAAATGCGGCTTACCGCGGCAAGGATTATGCGACCAATGTACTGACGTTTCCTCTCACCGAACATCCGCACCTGATGGGCGATATCATCATCTGTGCGCCAGTAGTTGCCAGAGAAGCCATCGAGCAAGGTAAAACATTACAGGCGCACTATGCGCACATGACCGTGCATGGTGTATTACACCTGCATGGTTATGATCACGAAGTGGATGCGCAGGCTGACCTGATGGAATCCATGGAAATGGCTGCCATGCATAAGCTGGGCTTTGCCAACCCCTATTTGAATAATCTTTAATCTGCGCGCGCAAATCGTTACAATCCCCACATGGACATCTTGGAAAACAGCCAGGTAAAAATCAAAGGTGAGACGCTCTCCGAGCTGCCGCAGGATTTGTATATTCCGCCGGATGCGCTGGAAGTTTACCTGGACACGTTTGAAGGTCCGCTGGATTTATTGCTATACCTGATCCGCAAGCACAATCTGGATATCCTGGATATCCAGATGGCGCAGCTGACCTCGCAATACATGGCTTATGTCGAAAAGATGAAAGCCATCAAGCTAGAGTTAGCCGCAGACTATTTATTAATGGCCGCGATGCTGATTGAAATCAAGTCGCGCATGCTGTTGCCCAAACCGGCCGAAGTAGAAGAAGAGGATGATCCGCGCGCTGAACTGGTCAGGCGCCTGATGGAATACGAAGCCATCAAGCTGGCTGCACAACGGCTGGATGCACTGCCTAAAGTGGGTGAAGAGATTGATGTTGCCGCCGCCTATTACCAGCACATCAGCCAGGTGAAACCTCCCGAAGCCAGCCTGGATGACTTGGTCGAGGCTTGGCGCAATGTACTCAAACGCGCCAAACTTAACCAGCACCATAAACTCGGCCGGGCAGAACTTTCGGTACGTGAGCATATGAGCTTGCTATTGCGCCGCTTAAGTACGGCAACGGTGCTTCGTTTTGATGAGTTGTTTGATCTTGAAGCGGATGGCGTGCCGAAATTGGTGGTGAGTTTCCTGGCGATGCTGGAACTGGCCAAAGAAGGCTTGGTCCGTATCACGCAGCAAGAAGCATTCGGGACCATATATGTGCAGGCGAATGCGCATGATTAAGGGGGAAGCATAATGCGTGACCCGGATAATATCCAGGAGATGAAACAGATTTTGGAAGCGGCATTGCTGACATCACCACAACCATTAGCGCTGGATGATTTGCTCAAACTGTTTGCCGGTCGTATGGAGCGCGCAACCTTGCGTATGCTGCTGGACGAACTGAAAGCTGACTGGCTGGATAAGACTTTGGACCTGGTGCAAGTCGCCAGTGGTTACCGCTTTCAGGCCAAGCCGGAATACAGTGAATATATCTCGCGCCTGAATCCTGAACGGCAACCGAAATACTCGCGTGCAGTGATGGAAACGCTGGCGATCATTGCCTATCGCCAGCCAGTGACGCGTGGTGATATTGAGCAGATCCGTGGGGTGGCGGTAAACCCTAATGTGATTCGCCAGTTGCAGGAACGCGACTGGATAGACGTGGT
>JALDYP010000010.1:0-68969 GCA_032153875.1 Methylophilus sp. | reverse complement strand
AACTGCAAAACCACACACAAATGGGCGGTGGCCTGATGGTGTTCAGCCTGTAATCTAAAACAGTAAACCTGTTGATGTAGTGTACAGGATGGCCGTCAGACGCAAGGATGGCCGGTCATCCTGTTCTCTAAGTGTGGAGAAGAGAGCAAATGTTTGCTGAAGTTAAAAGAAATAGCCATACCTGGATGAGCGTGTGCTTATCCGTAGCATTAAGCGTGTTTGCGTTGCCAACACTTGCGGCCAGTGCACTGAATATCTGTGCCGGCAAATCCGAATTACCTTTTTCCAATGACCAGAAGCAAGGCTTTGAAAACAAGATTGCCGCTGTCGTTGGTAAATCATTAAATGTCCCTGTGAATTATTTCTGGTGGACCAATCCGCTGACCCTGCAAAAGGATATGGAAGAAGGCAAGTGCGATCTGCTGATCGGCACCGACCCGAATGATCCGCGTGTGCTGGTCACCAAACCTTACTACCGTTCCGGTTATGTATTTGTTACCCGCAAAGACCGCGAGATTGATGTGACCTCGTGGGACCACCCATACCTCAAGGAAAAGAATTTCCGTATCGGCGTGATGCCGGATAGCCCTGGCAAAAACATGTTGCTGCAAATCAACCGTTTTGACGACATGTTTGATTACTTCACCGAAATCCAGAATTTCCAGTCTACCCGTAACCGTTACGTGCATGTCGAGCCTTCGCGCCTGGTGAACGATGTGGAAAACATGCATTTGCATATGGCCATGCTGTGGGCGCCGGAAGCTGCGCGCTATGTGCGTGCCTCGGAAGCACCCCTGAATATGGTGATGGTGGATGACACCGCCAAGAAAACCAATGGCGAGAAAATCCCCATGCATTACAACGTGGTCATGGGTGTGAGCAAACAGCATCCCGAGCTGGTCGATGCCCTGAACCGTGTCATTGACACGCAGGGAGCTGAAATTACCGCCATCCTCAAGGATGAAGGTATTCCGTTACTGAATATTAATTAATCTAGTTTTTGGAGTTTGAATTGAAAGAATCTCAACAATCCCGGTCGCAAAACCCTCAATCACGTCGTGTGAAGCAACAACTGGCGATGACTTTCGGTATATCAGGACTGGTGATGGCTGCCTTCCTGACGGTCGCTTGTGCCAAGGATGATGCGTCTGCGAAGACTGAGGGCGCGACTAAAAATGCACCCGCAAAAGTGGCTTTAAAAGACGGTCCGCCACTGGAGTTCCGCGGCACGCTTTCGGGCGATATTTTAGAACTGGCGCCTATGGAAGGCGAAACCTTTACGCCGGAAGCCAAACACTTTATGGCTACGGGCGAGAATCCATACAGTAACAACGAAGCAGAGATCAAAAAAGGCTATACCATTTTTTCTACCGCCTGTTCTGGTTGTCATGGTCACCTGGCTGAAGGGAAGCTGGGTCCGGCGTTGGCGGACGATTACTGGACTTACCCTAAAAATGAAACCGACAAAGGCATTTTTGAAACCATTTATGGTGGTGCTGCCGGCATGATGGGGCCGCAACAGGGCCGTATGACCGTGGATGAAATCATCCATGTGATCGCCTGGATTCGTCACCAGGCCGCAGAAAACACCAAAAACGGTGGCGCAGCACCGCACGGTTAACAGGATTATCGGATTGTTAGGCTGGTGGGCAATCCGTTAATAGAAAACATTACACCAGCTAATTTGTGATTTAGGAGAAAGTGATGAAACACGTATTAGCATTACTGGCGGTTGCCAGTGTGTTTGCAGTGTCCAATCAGGCTCTGGCTTACGACGGTCAAAACTGTAAAGAGCCAGGAAACTGCTGGGAAGCCAAACCTGGCTATCCGGAAAAAATTGCGGGTTCGAAATATGACCCGAAACATGATCCGGTTGAACTCAACAAGCAAGAGCAATCGATTAAAGCAATGGATGAACGTAATGCAAAACGACTTGCAAATGCAAAATCCAGCGGTAATTTCGTGTTTGACGTGAAGTAATCTGAAGTCTCCCCCCAAAAAAGGAAGTGCTGAAAAAATTTAGCGAACGGGCAAAGGACAAGGCGCACGGAACGCAGAAACCGGAGTGTACATTTAGGTACATGAGGATTTTGAGTAACGCGCAACGCTGCAGTTTGCACGTGCAGCCAATTATCCAGCGCTTCCCCAGGAGCTGGCATCGTTTCCGGTGCCAGTTTCGCTCCCCGTGTATGTGGCAAACCGGTGCTGATTGCATGCAGTCGGCAGTGGTCTGTTTCATCCTGAATAATGGATAGTATGTATGCAAGATAAGATTCAATTACCAGCCTGGCGCGAGCGCGCACTCGCTTTTGAACAGGCGCTGAATGCAGTGGTTGTCGGTATGCCGGAGCAGATACGCGCCTTGACCATTGCCATTTTCTCGCGCGGACACGTCCTGCTGGAAGGGGATGTCGGCGTCGGCAAAACCACCTTATTGCGTGCGGCTGCGCACCTGCTGGGTGGCGGCTATCAGCGTATCGAAGGCGCCATCGACCTGATGCCTAGCGATTTTCTCTACAATGCATTCATCAATGAGCAAGGCCAGGCGGCCGTTAAACCCGGGCCGCTGTTGCAGCACGAGGAAGCGCTGGCAGTGTTTTTCTTTAACGAGATCAACCGTGCGCGGCCGCAGGCACATGCCTTGTTTTTACGGTTAATGGCTGAGCGTTCAGTCAATGCATTCAACCGTGAATACCATTTTCCGCACCTGACCGTGTTCGCTGACCGCAACCGGCTCGAACGTGAAGAAACCTTTGAAATCCCTGCCGCAGCCCGTGACCGCTTCCTGATGGAGATTTCTGTGCAGGCGCCGGATGCACCTGACCTGCAGCGTGCATTGATGTTTGACACCCGCTATTACGATGTCGATGCACTGATCAGCCAGTCACCTTCAGGCCTCACGCCTTATGACCAGTTGAATAACGTCGCTGAGGCAGTGCAGGCTTCAGTGCGGGCAGAACTACCATTACAGGAGTATGCAGTCCAGCTATGGCGTGTGCTGAAAGACCCTTTGGCAGCAGGTATCCAGTTGCCGGATGTGGATATGTCGCGCTTGCTAGCGGGTGGTGCCAGCCCGCGTGGCATGGCGATGCTGATGCGCAGTGCGCGTACGCGTGCCTGGCTGGAAGGGCGTGATTACCTGACGCCGGATGATATACGCGCAGTATGGACTGTGGTGGTCAAGCACCGTGTGTTCTTCAATGGTGCGTATGCACTGCAACACGAGCGGTTGGCGCCATTGCTGCTGCAAGCGGTGCTGGACAAAGTGTCTGCGCCTTAATCGGCCATAGTAAGCGATTGGCAGTTTCATCTATGGTTATTTCTACAGGTTCACCGGCAGACTTTTCAGTGCGTAAAAGCCATGCTGCCTACGTGCATGCTGCATTTGAGCCCAGCCAGTTTTTCTACAATATCAACTGGCGTTCACGCACTTATCATGCGGGCGCGAACCTCACCGCACACCACGGCAATGGCAGTGACTTTGCCGGCTTCGCTTCGCTGCTGGCCTGCCCGGACCCCAAGCGTATTGATATCCGCGCCAGTGCGCGCACTGTGCCCCAGCAATGGCTGGTCAGGACGTATCTCGAACGCGCCGCCGTCCGCGTGTATGCGATTGTCGATCTTTCCAGCTCAATGTTGTTTCAGGGCGAGGCCAATAGTCGCCAGCAGGTGACTGAGTTCGTATCTTCACTGGCATGGTCAGCCAACCGACAGGGTGATGCTTTCGGCATGTCAGCGGCCAATGATGTAGTGCAATCAGACTGGCAAGTATTACCTACTTTTCAGCCTGGCACCGCACAAATGGTGGCCGGGAAAATCACTGAATACTGGCTAAAGAATCGCTCAACCTCCGGTCGCGATGCCTCAGCCATGCCAGCGGCGATTGAAGGGATCGGGCCACAACGATCACTGGTATTTTTAATATCGGATTTTTATTGGGAGTCACGGCTATTGGGGCAAACGCTTAAGTCCGCACAAGCACACGACGTCATTCCGGTAGTGTTGCGCGACCGGTCAGCTTCGGAAGACATGCCAACCTTTGGCTGGGCACGGTTGCGGGATATGGAAACCGGCGAAGAGCGCAGCTGGATGTTGCGCAGTCGCTTGCATCAGCAGATAGTGACCCACGCCGCGCAACAGAAACAGCAACTCAATGCACAGTTGATCAAAGCCGGTACGCGCTCGCCGTTATGGCTCGCTCCGCAATGGCGGGCCGAAGAAGTCAGCCGTCACTTGATGGAGACGATGGCATGAGTGTCTTGATTCATAGCAAAACCATGCAGCAAGGGATAGCCGCTCTGGTATTCCTGTGTGTATTCGCCAGTGCATATGCGGCCAAGGAACATAGTTTTCAGTTGCGGGCAGAAAGCAGCACGCGGGAGGCCGATTACACGCTGGGCAGCATCGCCAGGCAACATGTCACGCTACATGTGCCACCAGGGTTCGAACTCGACCCGGCCAGTTTGCCAGCGCCAGCCCAGAACGAGGCGATTGAGTTAAGAACAGCGCACTGGACCAGCACAGACGCCGACACTGAACGCCTGATACACCTGGATATAGACTGGCAGATATTCGTGGCGGGTGATTCAGTCAGGATCATGCCGTTAAAAAAGCTGCACCTTGAGTTCAAGAAAGATCAGCAACGCCTGGTCATTGATGTGCCGGCAGATAAAGTCATTGTCTCCAGCCTGTTGCCAGCGCGTATCGATCAGGCGCACGTCCAGCTTTATCCGGATGCAGCCTTGCCAGAGTGGTCACTGGCCAACCAGTTATGGGCACTCGCAGGCTGGGGGATGCTGGCAGGGATTTGCTTTATATATATAGCCTGGGTGATGGGCTGGATCCAGTTACCACAAGAAAAGATGATGCCGTTCAGGCAGGCATGGCGTGCGATCCGCAAGTTAAAAGGTAATTCCCCGGAGTCCACCAGACAGGCCATGCGCCTGATCAGCCGTGCCATGGACCAGTTCGCCGGCATCGCGGTGACCGCCGAAAACTTAACCCGCGTGACTTCGATGCATACCTCACTCACTGCTTACCAAAGTCAGTTGCAGGCATTTTATCAAGATCTGCAACAGGTTTTTTTCGCAGGCAGGCCGGTGTCGGCATCGCTGGCTGATTTGAACGCGCTGGCTAAACAACTGAGCCAGCTGGAGCTTTCCTGACCATGTGGGATGAAGGTTTGCAAACGGCGATACTCGCTTCCGGTTTTGGCGAACACTGGGGCCTGATGCAACTGTGGCCGCTTATGTTGCTGCCGCTGGCAGTGTTGCCGTGGGTGTTACAGGGGCAGACAAGTTTTCCGCATCCTGCTTTGCTGGGGTTGCCCGCCGACCCGTTGTCAGCCTGGCTGGAGCGTTGCTGGAAAGTGGCTGTCAGCCTGTTGATCCTGGCATTGAGTCTGGCACTGACAGGCCCCTACCTGAAATCACAAATGATAGAAAAAATAGGCCGCGGTGCACATGTGATGATTGTGCTGGACCGCAGTGCCAGTATGAATGAACCCTTCGTGAAAAAAGGCGATGCGCAGGCACGCCTGCCCAAAATGCAGGTCGCCCGCAATGTGTTGAAAACGCTGGTAGAGCAGGGTCATGATGACTTGATGGGCATGGTGACATTCAGTACCTCACCAATCCTGGCCGCACCTTTGGGTACCGACAGGGCGTTTGTGCAAGCCGCACTGGATGCGACTGAAGCAGGTGGCATGGGTTTTACTGCCGTTGCCCGCGGGCTAGGCATGGCACTGGATTACTTCGCTGACCAGCCGGTGACCGGCGCACGCGCGATTGTGCTGGTGTCAGATGGCGGCGCGCACCTGGATGGCAAAACGCAGGACATGTTGCGCGCCATGGTGATGCGGCAACAGGCCTCACTTTACTGGATCTACCTGCGTTCCGAAAACGGCGTTAGCCTGAAGCAGGCGCTGGGCGAAGATGAAAATATTGATGCCTATCCCGAATACGCACTGCACGAATACTTCCAGACTTTAAATGTGCCGTATCACATGTACGAAGCTGAAAATCCGCAAGCGGTAAAGGCAGCAGTGAATGATATTTCCAAGTTGAAAAATAAGCCTACCCGCTACCTGGAGCCGGTCTCGCGCCAGGACTTAAGCCAGTATGGCTACGTCATGGCGTGGCTGGCGACAGTGGTGTTGCTAGGGTTGGCCGGACTGGAGTTAAAGCGGTGGCAAACATGAATACACATTGGCTTCGTACAGATTTGATTCGTATAGTGCGACGCGGTTTGCCCTGGGCTGGGCTGCTGATGCTGATCGCAGTCATTCTGCTGGTCAGGCAATTGATAGAGATCTACCAGGCACAGGTTTATCGCCAAAACTTGCAACCGCATGTGTTGATAGAGAAAAGCTTGTTTGATACTGACCGGACACCGCAGGCCTTGTTCGCCAATGCCGTGTTTTACGACAATCAGCGCAAAACTGAACAGGCGCTGTCTCAGTATGCTGCACTCACCAGCAAGGTGGGTGACGATGACCCGCTACGCAAACAGGCCTATTTCAATTCGGGGAATATCTATATGCGCACGGCCGTGCGCTTGCTCGAAGAGCGTGGTTTGCCGGCCTGGGATGAAGCCGGGCCATTGGTCGCGCTAGCCAAAGAGAGTTACCAGAAGGCTTTGCGTATAGACCCTGCCTGGTCAGAGGCAAAATACAACTATCACCTGGCGTTAAGGCTGGCACCAACCACGCATGGCATGTCCGGCCCGCAGCAATACGAGGATGAGCAACTCAAGGCAGAGGATGAACCCAGCGGCTGGCCTGCCATGCCCGGCAATCCCCGGGGTATGCCTTAAATGCAGTTAAGGTTTAATGCCTGGGCCAGGCATGTGAGCATGCTGACAGGTGCCGATTCCAGGGGGGATGTCTGGCGCAAGCTGTCCCTGGTCATGGCTTTTTGCCTGTTGACGATTGCCTTGTTCAAACCACATGGTGAGTTGCCCAACCGGGTGTATGACTGGTACTTCGTGGTGGATATCACGCAAAGCATGAATGTGCCGGATTACCAGGTGGCTGGCAAAAGCGTCAGCCGTTTGCAGGTCGCCAAGCAAAGCATACGCAAAACCTTGACTGCTTTGCCGTGTGGCTCACAGGTCGCCCTGGGCATGTTTACCGAGCGTAATGTAGTCAATGTGGTAGAGCCGGTAGAGGTGTGCAGTCATTTTGCCGCACTTGATCAAACCGTTGCCAGCATGGATTGGCGCATGGCCTGGGCGGCCGATTCGTTTATTGCCCACGGCCTGTATAACGCGCTGGAGCAGGCGCCGCAGCTGGGTAAACAAATGCGCGTCATGTTTTTTACCGATGGCCAGCAAGCGCCGCCTGCTAACCCTAAATATATGCCGGTGTATGCGGGTAAGGTGGGTGACGTGCAAGGTTACCTGGTCGGCATGGGTAAAACTACGCCTGGCAGAATCCCCAAGCTGGATGAAAAGAATGCGGTCGCCGGTTATTGGGAGCAGGAAGAAGTGCAGCGTTTTGGTAATTTCGGCATGGCAGAAACCTTGTCGGTGCTGGCGATGGAACAAGGGCAACACGACAGGAACGGCGGCCATGGCCCCGGCAATGCGTTGCTCAGCAATGCGCATTTGTCAGGAATGGATGAACAGAATCTGCAACGCCTGGCGAACGTGACCGGCTTGAATTATGTAAGGCTGGAATCAGCTGCACAAAGCAGCCATTGGGCGACCGGTTTGGGCATGACCGCCTGGCGCTGGGCTGATACCGACTTCAGACCCTGGCTGGCTATACCTGCCTGCATCTGCTGGCTGATATATATGGCACTGACGTTTTCCGGAAGCCCCGGGATTGCAAAGTTTGGCAACATGGTAAGCCGGTTGTGGCAAGGCATCAGGCAGGCTTTTAGTCCCGCCAAAAGGCTAAGTAAATAGTAGTTTTGGCCAAATAGTGATTGAAGGCAAATATGCACAGATTTTATAAAGAAGGAGTAGTAATGAATAAGTATTTTTTACTGGCAGGATTAATGTTGAGTGCCAATGTGTGGGCGCATGGGCCGACCCCGCAAAAAACCGATGAATCCATACAGGTGAATGCCGCCGCCGATGCCGTGTGGAACCGTGTCAGCGCCCCGTGCGGGTTGGCGCAATGGCATCCGCAAGTGACTGCCTGTGAAGCCATCAATGACAAACAGCAAAAAATCACACTTAAAAACGGCAAGCAACTATTGCAGGAGATTGATGAAGTCTCTGCCGCCGAGATGGTGGTGGCTTACCGCCTGTCCGGCGATATCGACCTGGAAGCGCTGCCTGTCAGTTCGCTCAACGGCAAAATAAAAGTAAGCGCTGATGGTACCAATGCAAAAGTGGTGTGGACCGCGCGTTACTACCGTGCATTTACCGGCAATGAACCGCCGGCAGGACAGGATGATGAATCGGCCAAAAATGCCGTGGATACTTTTGTGAAAGACGGCCTGCAAGGCCTGAAGGACGGACGCAAGAATGCCGCAGCTAACCAGACTGGCTGGCGCCATAAAATCTGTGTGGCCATGCGGCCGTTATTTAAAAGCCTGGGACTGTCGACCTGCGCTTAAATGATCGCCATGCGCACTCGCTTGTTTGCTTTATATCTGGTCTGCCTGTGTGTCAGTCAACCTGCGCTGGCTGACACACCTGGGTCTGAACTGGTGACGCTGGTTGAAACTGATGACTCCCTCTGTGTAGCCCATGGCGGCATGCTGGTGACATTGCAGTTGACTGAAGCATTGACGGCAGGCGTGGTTGAAGTCTGGATAGACCGCTGGTTTATGCAGGTGCAAACCGCAGACCATACCAGACACAGATTGACCCCGGCGGAGCCAGCACACGAATTAGGCTGTTCACACAGCATTGCCGGGCCGCAGCACTGGACCATCAGCAGCATTAAACACCTGCCTGACGGCAGCGACACACCGCGAAAGGAATGAGAGATGAGCACCGAATCAAACACAGGCAACAAGCCAACAACGATAGACAGCCAGGCACAATTTAATCAATGCGTCACGACGCATGACTTTCTGGTGCTGCTGTTTACTGCAAAATGGTGTGACCCCTGCCAGCCGTTTGCACCGGTGTTTGCCGGGGTAGCCGCACAGTATCCGCACGCCAAGTTTGCGATGGCGGATATTGATGTAGCGGCTGACCTGGCTACCAACTTTCGCGTCACCCAAGTGCCGGCCCTGATGGCGATCCGGGAGCGGGTGGTGATTGATATGGTCAACGGCGCCATGCATGCACACGAGCTGAATCATCACGTGCAGATGTGGCAAGCACTGGATATGACGACGATCACGGCACATTTTGATCAACGCGCGTCTTCAGAAAACTAAGCCGTATCCCGAACGGATGGTGAAAAATTCCCTGTGGCTCGCGGGAGCGCGGCTCAATCCTTTTCCATTGAAAAACCCTACAGTGCGGTTATGAACAAGAACGCACATTCAATATTTTGCCGCCGTCCTTTAAAGTTTTACTCTGTTTAGCTGGCTTAAGCCTGCCAATTTTTGGGCTGGCGGCTAACTTTGCCTATATCACCAACCAGGGTGAACACTCGGTGTCGGTCATTGATATTGGGCAGCAGCAAGTGGTGAAGACGCTGGCTGTCGGCAAAGCGCCGGTCGGCGTGACCATCGATCAGCAGCACCACAAAGTGTATGTAAGTAATGTAGAAGGGCGCTCGCTGTCTGTGATCGATATGCTGAGCCAGCAGGTGATCAACACGATTCCGCTACCGGTTGCCCCGGTAGGCATCACGCTCAATCAGGCAGGCGACCGCTTGTATGTGGCTGACTGGTACCACGCCAATGTGCTGGTAATTGCTGCGGATTCCGGCAAGACGCTGGCAGAAATCGAAGTTGGCAAAGCGCCCGGAGGTTTGCAATTGAGTCGCGATGACGCAATGCTGTATGTGGCCAACCGGGACAGTAATGACATCAGTGTGATTGATACGCGTACCAATAAAGAAAAGCTGCGAATCAAGGTCGGTCAGCATCCGTTTGGCCTGGGTTTGAGTGCGGACGGTCAGCGGTTATTTGTGGTCAATGTCTATTCAGACAGCATCAGTGTGATCGATACACGCAGCAACCAGGTGGTGAATACATTAGCGACCGGCAATCACCCTTATTGTGTGACCGCTGATAGCAGCGGCCAACGTTTGTTCGTGACCAATACCGGCGAAGACAGCGTGAGTGTGATCGACCTCGCCAGCCAGAAACTTATACGCAAGATTCGCGTGCCGGGTACGCCCGAAGGCATTGCTTACGATGCCGGTAAGCAACAGATATTGGTCGCCAGCTGGATGGATAACGTGGTGGCAGTCATCGATAGCCAAAGCCTGGCACTAAAAGCCGAAATTAAAGTCGGCTCGCAGCCACGTGCATTCGGCCAGTTTACAGGCAGCGTGCATTGAATATGCCAGTTGAATCATGCTCTTGATGGCCTGAGGAACAAGGTGCTGTCGGGAAGTTTTCCCGGTGAAATCAGGAAGCCTCCCGCTATTGATGGCAAACATGAACGCATAAGATACACTATCAATTTAAATTCTTCAATTTAATTGATTTGCATAAAGTATATCTCCATGTACAGGCCGGTTGTTGCAGCAATCGGCCATTTTTTTAAGGGCACTCTATGCAAAAAACACTGCAACAATCACTTGTTACCCTGGCGTTTATCAGCCTGTCTCACACCGCTTTTGCGCAGCCATTAGCCTATGTGCCCAATGAAAAAGATGGCACGGTGTCAGTGATTGATACCACCACCGATGAAGTCATCAAGCAGTTTCCTGCCAAAGGTAAGCTGGGTAAAAAAGTCCAGGCAGCCGCCATTCATCCCACTAATCAAAAGCTGTATGTGGTGGTGCGCGATAAAAACGCGGTCGCCGTGGTAGATGTTGAAAAAGGCAAACAAACCGCCCTGGTTAAGGTGGGTGACGAGCCGGAAGGCATCGATATTTCACCGGATGGCAAATTGCTGGCCGCCTGCCTGGAGGAGGAAAACGCGGTGGCATTGGTGGATTTAAACGCCAACAAGGTCAAACACACCATCGCTACCCAGGGCAAAAACCCAGAACACTGCGTATTCTCACCTGACCAGCAATGGCTGCTGGCGAGTAATGAAGAAAGCAATAACGTCGATGTGATTAACCTTAAGTCACTCAAATCCGAACATCTGATTGCCGCGACCAAACATCCGCGTGGCGTCGGCTTTAGCCCGGATGGCCAGTGGGCGTATGTCGCAAACGAAGCCGCCAGCCTGCTGGAGATCGTTTCTACCGCTGACTGGAAAGTGCAGGGCAATATCAAGGTCGGCTTGCGTTCCAATGGCGTCAAAGTGAATGGGGATGGTAGCCGCATCTACGTCAGTAATGGTGGCGACCACAATGTAAGCGTGATCGATAGCGCGACACGTCAGGTGATTGCCACGGTTGCAGTCGGTCAACGGCCATGGAATATGGCGCTGACGCCGGATGGCAAGAAGCTGTATGTCGCCAATGGGCGTAGCAATAGCGTGTCGGTCATCGACACGCAAACCAATACCAAAGTTAAAGACGTTACCGTAGGTAATTTGCCGTGGGGCGTGGTAATTCATTAAGTTCTCTATATTTCAAGCGCTTGTCTCCAATGGTTTCATTGCTTATATGTAAGTAATAATGCATCCAATACTGGCTGGTAAATCCAGTTGGTGAATCCTTCAGCGCACTTCAAGTTCATGCCCGACCACCCTATAATGGGGTGGTTTTCTATGGATGCCTGCACATGAATTGGGAAAAACTCCCGATAGATTTTGGGCAATAAACTTTACAATCCGCTGAGCATGATGAAATCCTTCAGTTTACAGTTCAAACTCAACCTGACTATTACCTTGTTATTGCTCGGACTGTTGTTCACCTGGGCGATTTCCGTGATCAAAAACGCGCGGGAAGATGTCCTGGCAGAAGTCGAGTCAACCACCAGTCTGGTGATTCATTTGCTGGATGCGCAGATCGCACATTACATGACTGATTTCGGCTGGCTGGACCGCAGTGCAAAAGGCGAGATCAATATCTTCAAGCTGGAAGAGTTAATGAATATCCGGCACCTGAAAGTGGATTTTTTTGACCCAACCGGTCGTTTGCGTGAGTCTAACCGTACTACCCGGGTCGAGCATGATGGCGAGGAGCCGCCGACCTGGTTTGTCAAGTTGCTGGATATCTCCAGTGTGCTGAATGAACCCAAACGCAAAAATATTATTCTGAATGGCCGCTTCATTGGCGAGCTGGTGATTACCCCCGACCCGAGTTTTGAGCTGCGGGAGATCTGGGAAGATACCTCCGGCCTGCTGGCGATAGTCGGGTTGTTTGGCTTGAGTGTGCTGTTTTTTGTCTATCTGGCGGTGCGTACGACATTTAAGCCAGTGAAGCAGATTATTCATGGCCTGAACCAGATCGAACATGGCGAATATCAAAGCCGCTTGCCCAGTTTTGAGCAGATAGAATTAAGCGAGATCAGCGATAAATTTAACAAGATGGCGAGTACGCTGGAGCAGAGTATCCGCAATAATCACCGTTTGACGCAGCAGATTATTCATTTGCAGGAAGAAGAACGCAAAAAGCTGGCGCGCGACCTGCATGATGAGATCGGCCAATACCTGACGGCAGTCCACATTGATGCCAGCGCAATGGTGGCGGCCAAGAAGCTGACAGTTGCGCGTGAAAGTGCCACTGCGATCGCGCAGATCACCCGGCAGATGATGTTCACCATTCAGGATCTGCTGGCACGCTTGCGCCCGCGTGTGCTGGATGAACTGGGATTAAGCCTGGCGCTGGCGGAGTTGATCCACCACTGGCATGACCGCAACCGCAACATCATGATGGTGAATGAAATCTCCAATCACCTGATGCAACCGGATGAGTCGGTCGCGGTGACGGTATACCGCATAGTGCAGGAATGCCTGACCAATATCAGCAAGCACGCTGCGGCTAACCGGGTGACCATTGAAGTGGCAGATACCGACCAGGGCCTATACTTGTTGGTTGAGGATGATGGCCGCGGATTTGATACTGCGGTGCCTAGCCGCGGCTATGGCTTGGCGGGCATGCAGGAAAGAGTTGAAGGGTTAATGGGCAGCATGAAAATCACCAGCACGCCCGGGCAAGGCACGCGCATTGAAGTGCGCTTTCATCAAACAGAAAAATTTCACACAGATACAGTTAAAGGCGCACAGGTATGATGGTTCGAGTTGTTTTAGTGGATGATCACACAGTCGTGCGCTCGGGCTTGCGGCGGCTGCTGGAAAGCCATAAATCGATTGAGATTGTGGCTGAAGCGGATACCGGCGAGATGGCCTATCAAATCTACGGCGAGGTAACGCCCGATGTGGTGCTGATGGATATTTCCATGCCCGGCATGGGCGGGCTGGAAGCCGCCAAGCGTATTTTGCAGCGCTATCCGCAGGCCAAAATTGTGATTTTCTCCATGCACGAAGCGGTTTCATTTGCCGCGCAAGCATTGAAAACCGGTGTAAAAGGCTATGTGACTAAAACCGGGGCCGCCAATGACTTGGTACAGGCGGTGCTGGATGTTTCCAAAGGTAAAACTTTCCTCAGCCAGGATGTTGCACAAAAAGTCGCGTTGCAAACCTTGATCGGTGAAAGCAACCCTTTGCAACAGCTGACCTCGCGTGAGTTCGAAGTATTCCGCTTATTAGCTGAAGGCAAGCGGGTAGAGGATGTTGCGGATATGCTTAAGATCAGCCAGAAAACGGTCGCCAATTATTACACCCTGATCAAGCAAAAACTGTCGGTGAATAGCCCGGTGGAAATGGTCAGGCTGGCGATGAAGCATGGCTTGATTGATACCGAGTAATGTTCCGGACCCGTTAAAGACTCTAACTCTCAGGTCTCACATTGCTTTATAGCTTAAAGCGAACGCGCTACCTCTTCAATCACAGACCGTAACCAGCGATGCGCCGGGTCATGCCTGTACCTGACATGCCACGCGATATCAATCGGGAAAGTGCCAAGATCCACCGGCGTAGGCAATATCTTTAAACGCGCGTCATTCGCCAGCCGCCGGCAAATCTGGTGCGGTAGTGTGGTGCAATAATCCGTGACGGAAATAACCTCCGGCACTGACAGAAAGTGCGTCACTGACACCGCAACCTCACGCTTCAAACCTTGCCTATCCAAGGCCTGAAACAGGCCCGCGCGCATACGTCCGGGAGGCATCACATTCACATGTTTCAAATGCTCATATTGGTCCTTGGTGATGGCATTGCCTATTGTCGGGTGGTCTGCCCTTACTACGCATGCCAGGCTGTCTTCCATCAAGTGCTGCACGATTAAGTTATCGGGAGGGTCAATGACTCTTCCCAGCACCAGCGCTGTAGTGCCTGAAATGATGCCCGTTTCAGCCAGGTCATTGCCGTAAGGGATGATGCGCAATTTGATCCCCGGCGCCTGTTCCCGCAGCTTTGCCACAATCGCTGGTACCAGTACATATTCGACATAGCTGTTTGGCGCGATGGTGAACAGCAGGTTGGCGCTGGCCGGATCGAATGCCTGCTGCTCCAGTACCAGTTCATCCAGTTGCCCAATCGCCAGCATGATGCCCGGTGCCAGTGCCTCGGCTTTCTGGGTCGGTTGCATGCCATAGCGTTCGCGGATAAACAGCGGGTCGTGCAGGATATCCCGCAGGCGGCTTAAGGCATTTGATAGTGCCGGTTGCGTAATGCCTAGCCGTTCAGCCGCGCGCGTGGCGCTGCGTTCTTCCATCAAGGCGATGAATATACGTAAAAGGTTCAGGTCGTAACGCATTTTAGTTATTCAATTAATGAATAACTAAAATATACATAATAAATTTCATAAATGGAATGAAAGCGATCATTATTCTTTCATCTGGTTGTGTTGGTTAAGAATAAAACCGTCACACTCGACTTAGATGATGTTTAAGGCTGAAATTTGAGCGACTAATCATTTTCCATAAAGGAGTATTTAAATGAATATTTTAATTGTACTGACCTCGCATGACACCTTGGGCAATACTGGCCGTAAAACCGGATTCTGGCTGGAAGAGCTGGCTGCCCCTTATTATGTGTTTAAAGCAGCGGGTGCCAAGTTGACCCTGGCTTCGCCAAAAGGCGGCCAGCCGCCACTGGACCCGAAAAGCAATGAGCCGGACTTCCAGACCGACGACACCAGGAGATTTGAGGAGGATGCCGAAGCAAAGGCCGCGCTGGCTAACACCGTGCCCCTGCACTCCGTTTCACAGCAGGCGTTTGATGCAGTGTTTTACCCAGGTGGACATGGCCCGTTATGGGACCTGGCCGAAGATAAACACTCCATCAGCCTGATCGAGACTACCCTGAATGCCGGTAAACCGGTTGCGCTGGTCTGCCATGCGCCCGGCGTGTTGCGGCATACCAAAAAAACCGATGGCAGCCCGTTAGTGGCAGGCAAGAAAGTCACCGGCTTTACCAACTCAGAAGAAGAGGCGGTACAGCTGACCAATGTGGTACCTTTCCTGGTGGAAGATGAGTTGAAAAAACTGGGCGGCAATTACACTAAAGGTGATGACTGGCAATCCTATGTATTGCAGGATGGCTTGCTGATCACCGGCCAGAACCCGGCTTCATCTGCCGAGGCGGCAGCCACACTAGTTCAGTTGCTGCAGGGTAAAAGCGCATCATGAGTGCTTATGTGGTCATGATGCGTGAACATACTATCGATCAGGCCGAAATGGATACTTATGCCAGCCAGGCCCCTCTCGCCAGGGAGGGGCATGCGGTCACACCGCTGGTCAGGTATGGCGCTTTGAATTTACTGGAAGGGCCTGCATTTGAAGGCTGTTTGATTCACTGCTTCCCTACAGTTAAAGAAGCTGAGGCCTGGTACCACAGCCCGCAATATCAGCAGGCGGCCAGGCATAGGCATCAGGGTGCGCAATACCGGGTATTTATTGTAGAAGGGATTGACGGCTAGGTCACACTTTGTGAAGATGCGGCCGTAGCTGAAATAGTGCTGAACCCTGGATGGATGGTGACTATTTCAGAGCCTGATGAATTGTGACTAAAGAAAATAAATGAGCAATCGCAAAACTTATCTGATGGCCACCATGGCGGCCATTTTCTGGGGAGCAAACTTTAACCTGGCGCGCCCGGTGCTGGCTGAAATGAGCCCGTATATCGCGGGTGCCAGCCGCTATGTGCTGGCGGCAGCGGTGATGATATTGATTGCGCAGATGAGAAAAGAGGCGACGCCATTAAGGCACTGGCAGGCGTATCTCACATTGGGCGTGGTGGGTGTTTTTGGTTTTAACCTGTTTTTCTTTCTGGGTATGGAGACCTCGTCAGCCATCAATGGTGCCCTGATCATGGGGCTGAATCCCTTATTGACCGCTATCCTGGGCTATCTGATTCTTGGTGATAAACCGAGTAACCGTCAGCTGGTGGCATTCCCGGTGGGTATTGCAGGCGTTGCGATTGTGGTGCTGGGCGCAGGCGCACAGCTGACTGTGTCGGTTGGCGATATCTACCTTCTTATTGCTACGCTGAACTGGGCGCTTTATAACGTATTAGTAAAAAAGATGATGCCAAAGAATGTGAGTGGCATCGCGAATACCGCAGGCATCATGACGTTTGGGGCAACCGCATTGAGCATTGCCGCCTGTATGCATGGCGATAGTGTTTCCTTGCCTGGTATCCACGCAGCTACGGCCTTGGTGATGATGTCTTTAGGCGGCGGGGTGTTGGCCTATTTATTCTGGAACGCGAGCATCTCGCACCTGGGACCATCCAAAGCGGCGATTTTTATGAACCTGGTGCCTGTCACTACCATGATCATTGCTGCCTTTGAGCATATGCCACCTACGCATGCCCAATTATTCGGCGCGTTTCTGATTATCAGCGCGGTGACTTTTAGCTCGGTTTCATTATCTAAAACAGCCTGACAAGTGGATTAAGGGTTGAGGGTATTAATCTACCTTCAATAATTCGTCCCAATTGGTGGTGTAACGCGGGCTCATCATCTCCTGCTTCATCCGCCAAGGCTGTTTTATCTGCGAGCCCTTGTGTTTTTGCACGCCCTCGCTGGCAAGTTTGATCGTGGCCCGGCCCATTTTTTGATTGATGGTATCTATGGTTTGCATCAGCCGCACAGACTTGTCATGCGTGCTGGAGGTATCAAACATGTCCTGTTGCTGCGCCTGCGTGGTAGCCAGTTCGCCTAATGAAACACCGGCTTTCATATAATCAAAACCCGGGCGGTAAATTTTCCTTAGTGCCTTGAATGCCGCTTCCACCAGAAGCAGGGTGCTGCTGGTCGGCGTAAGCAGCGGAACGCTAAATCCATTGTCGTATTGCTGCTCGATGTCGCGGAATGGACTGGTGCGGATATAGACATACACGCACCCGGCGAACATCTGGCGCTGGCGCAATTTCTCGCCAGCACGCGTGGCCAGCAGGGTGACTGCTTCTTCCAGTTTCTGCAGGTCACGTACTGTCTGGCCAAAACTGCGGGTGCTGAGAATTTGCTGGTGCGGGCCGCGCATTTCTTCCAGTTCCATGCAAGTAGTGCCATTCAGTTCCCGCACGGTTTTCTCCAGCACCACGCTAAATTTTTTGCGCATGGTAGCGGCCTCGCTACGCTTCAGGTCGTAAGCAGTGTAAATCTTGAGCGCATTCATTTTTTTGAATAGCCCTCTGCCTATGCCCCAAACTTTACCCACCGAAATTTCGCGCAGATTGGCATCTACATCAGCTTCGGCCATCGCATTAAAGTTACACATACCATTTAAGGCGAGCTGTTGTTTGGCGCAATGATTGGCCATTTTTGCCAACGTTTTGCTGCGGCCTATGCCCACGCATACTGGCAGGTCAGTTCCCTGCAGCACCGTTTGCCGCAGTTTTTGCGCATATTCCGTGAGGTCAACATGCGTGAATCCGCTTAAGTCCAGAAACGATTCATCAATGGAGTAGATTTCCTGGTATGGACTGAATCGCCGCAAAATGGACATCACGCGGTCACTCATATCCGCGTACAGGGCATAATTTGAGGATAGGACAAACACGTTTTCCTGCTCAATAAATTTGCGAATCTTGAACCACGGTGCGCCCATCGCAATATCTAGCGCTTTGGCTTCTGCACTGCGGGAAATCACGCAGCCATCATTATTGCTTAAGACAACGACGGGCCGGTTGCGCAGTTTGGGATTGAACACGCGTTCACAACTCACGTAAAAGTTATTCACGTCCACCAGGGCGATGGCTCTTGTTGCGGGCTGCTCCAGATTTGAGGTATTTATTTGCATGAGGGGTGTTTCATGAAATTCTTTAAAGGTTGTTCATGATCTGCAATAGCATGTTTTTTAAATCCCGGGCCGATAATACATTCACACCAGCCAGACATGGGGTCGGGCCGGTGAATCAAATGATGAATCAAACAAGGAGATCAACATGTGGACTAAACCAGCTGCTACTGAAATGCGTTTTGGCTTTGAAGTAACTATGTACGTAATGAACAAATAAGTTTGTTTATATGTTCAAGAAACCCGGTGATCTGAATGGATGCCGGGTTTTTCGTTACTTGAACCGCCTGAAAGAACCAATCACTACCCCCCAGATTTGAAACTGCATGGGCTCCTGAATCAGGATAGGTGCATATTTGCCGGATGTATTGGCCGGTAACAATTTCGGCCTGCCATTTTTCTGTTCTGCCAGCGTTTTAATGGTAAAGCCGCCATCCACCATGGCCAGCACAATATCGCCAGCCACGGCTATTTTCCCTTTATCAATCACCGCCTTGTCGCCGGGCATCAAGCCCACGTCAATCATGGATTCGCCCTGTATAGTCACAAAAAAAGTGGTTTCTGCCTGGTCAATCAGGTATTCATTCGGGTCAAGCCGGCTGTCCACATGATCATCTGCGGGAGAGGGGAAACCGGCCGGCACTTTGGATTGAAACAGTGGCAAGTTCACGGCTTGTAAATCGTCTGATGGCTGGTTAAATTCCTCTATTGCATCCAGGTTTTCTTTCAACTGGTTCAGGCGTTGTTTCGCAGCATAAGCTTCCATCAGGTTACTTACCACCGGCTTCTGGCTGGCAGGAATACGGATGACAATCGTTTCTTCCAGGCGCGTGGTAGATCCCGGCTTGCGTCCGGCGCCTGGCCTTTTCCCACCTTTTGATTTTTGGCTTTCGTTGTTCATTGATTTATTGTAACAAACAATCAATGTTAACCAAGCCACATTTTGGGATGTTTACTTAAACTTAATTCTTTTAATTTCAAGCTTTTCCCACACACTAATCGCTCCATTTTCATGGTTGTTGATGATGAGAGTTGAGGATAGCCGTTATACTCTCTCACTTTGTTGTGGCTGGTGATTTTGCATGGAATGGATACAACTTTTTATTGAGCAATACGCGCTGTTTTGCCTGATCGGCATCGTAGTGGGCATCTTGTCCGGTTTGCTCGGTATCGGCGGCGGCATTGTGCTGGTGCCTATGTTGCATGCCATCCTGGTGGCAAAAGGGTTTTCAGCCGATGCCGCTTTTCATATGGCGCTGGCGACCTCGATGGCCTGCATCGTGTTTACCTCGCTTTCCAGTATCGCCGCGCATCATAAAAACCAGAATATTGTCTGGCCGTATGTGTGGTCTATGGTGCCTATGGCGTTTATTGGTTCGTTGCTGGCAACCCTGGTGGCGATTCACCTGGACGCGTTTTACCTGACGCTGTTTTTCGCCGCATTCACTTTTTTCGCCGCGATTCAGCTATTTCTCGACCGCAAGCCGACGCAGCACAAAGTCCCCGGTAAAGTGGAAATCAGCCTGGTGTCATTATTGATAGGTATCATTTCTGCCCTGGTCTCGATTGGTGGTGGCACGCTGACGGTGCCTTATCTCGCCATGCGCAATGTGTCGGTAAAGCAGGCGATTGGCACTTCAGCGGTATTGGGTTTCCCCATCGCACTGGCAAGTACTGTGAGTTATTTGCAGGATGCCATCCGCCAGACTGGACATGCGCCGGATACTTTCGGCCTGCTTTACTTGCCGGCGATTATGCTGATTGCGCCATTCAGTGTGCTGTTCGCTCCGACGGGTGTGGCATTGACCAGGCGGTTGCCGGTTAAGGTATTAAAGAGGATTTTTGCCGTCTTCCTGATGGGTGTAAGCATCAACCTGATCTGGTCGCAACTGGCATAACCATATTCGCGGCAGGCAACAAAAAACCCGCTGTTCAGCGGGTTTTTTTAATTCAGCCTAACTGATTAATACAGGCTGATTATTTGTTCATAACGTACATGGTTACTTCAAAGCCAAAACGCATTTCAGTAGCAGCTGGTTTAGTCCACATGATGATCTCCTTTGGTTGTTGATGTAAGTGCATCACTGCTGATGTACTTGTATGACTACTACTATACTTGCTTGTTTCAAATTGGCCCTGAGGCGATCACGTAAAAGCGGCTCATGATTTTACGTAGTTTATTGGCTATCACGATAATAAAAAGTGTCACTTAATCCGCTGAATCGCAAAAAAACTGACATCAATCTGTAATACAATCAAGCTAGTCATTAATAACCAGAGTGTGTGTGCATGCCGATTCAAATAATCCCAACCCAACCGTTTTCTGACCAAAAGCCCGGCACCTCGGGATTACGCAAAAAGGTACGTGTGTTCCAGCAGCCGCATTACCTGCAAAATTTCGTGCAGAGTATTTTTGATACCCTGGAAATCCCGGCTGGTGCGACGCTGACAGTCGGCGGGGATGGACGTTTTTACAACAAGGAAGCGATCCAGATCATTATCAACATGGCAGCCGCCAACGGCTTTGCCAAAGTGCTGGTTGGCCAGAACGGTATCCTGTCGACACCTGCTGCGTCCAACATCATCCGTAAATACCAAACCTTTGGCGGCATTATTCTATCGGCCAGCCATAACCCGGGCGGGCCGGATGATGATTTTGGTATCAAGTACAACACCAGCAATGGCGGCCCGGCACCGGAGAAAATCACCGATGCGATTTTTGTGAACAGCACGAAAATCCAAACGTATAAAATCGTCGATGACCTGCCCGAGGTAGATTTGTCTTCCATCGGCATCACCACACTGGATGGCTTTACCGTAGAGGTGATCGACGCGGTGACGGATTACGCAGATTTGATGCAGAGCATGTTTGACTTTGCAGCGATTAAACGCTGGCTGGCAGAAGGGCATAGCCTCAAATTTGACGCCATGCACGCAGTGACCGGCCCCTATGCCAAGGAAATATTCGTAAACCGTCTTGGCGCACCAGCCACCAGCCTGATGAACTGCGAAGTCTCAGAAAACTTTGGCGGCGGCCACCCTGACCCTAACCTGACTTATGCCGAAGACCTGGTAAAAATTGCCTTTGGCGAACAGGCACCGGATTTCTCGGCGGCTTCCGATGGTGATGGCGACCGCAATATGATTCTCGGTAACCGTTTTTTCGTCACGCCTTCCGATAGCCTGGCGCTGATCGCGGCTAATGCCAAACTGATTCCTGCCTATGCTGTCGGATTGTCTGGTGTGGCGCGCTCCATGCCTACCAGCGGCGCGGTTGACCGCGTGGCGGCTAAACTGGGCATAGATTGCTATGAAACGCCGACCGGCTGGAAATTCTTCGGCAACCTGATGGACGCGGGCAAAGTGACCTTGTGTGGGGAAGAAAGCTTTGGTACCGGCAGCGACCACGTACGCGAGAAAGATGGCTTGTGGGCAGTGCTGTGCTGGCTCAATCTGCTGGCGGCGACCGGCGAAAGCGTGGAATCTCTGGTACGCAAGCACTGGCAGCAATATGGTCGCAACGTGTATTCACGCCATGATTATGAAGCCGTGCCAACCGCACCTGCGCATTCTGTGATGAGCCATGTCAAACAACAGTTTGAAAGTTTGCCAGGCCAGGTATTTGGCAGCTACACCGTCCACACGGTGGATGACTTCAGCTACACCGATCCTATCGATAGTTCAGTCAGCACCGGTCAAGGCCTGCGTATCCTGTTTGCATGTGGATCACGTGTGGTGATCCGTTTGTCTGGTACCGGCACAGAAGGGGCAACGATTCGGGTTTATCTGGAAGCATACACTGAAGATGCTGCCCAGCAAAAACTCGATGCCCAGGATGCATTGGCTGAACTGATTTCCGTCTCCAACCAGATTTCGCAACTGCCAGTGTTGACCGGCAGGCAACAACCAACAGTGATTACTTAGAACAATGGCTGCGCGGGCAAATTGCTGTGTTGGTCAGTATTCGCAATCCTCAGGTACTATGTATATTGCGGTTTCTGCATGCTGCCCGACCTGCAGTTATTCCGCCACACATTGTTGGGGTTAATGAAAAATGATTAAAAAAAGCATCCTTTGGCCGGTGTTACTGTCTGTTGCACTGGTTGGTTGCGGCATTAATCCCGTAACCAAGCAGCGCGAATTCCAGTTTGTCTCGCAAGATAAAGAAATCCAGATCGGCCAGCAGAATTACAGTCCTGCGCGCCAGTCACAGGGTGGCGATTATGAACTGGATGCGGAACTGACCCGCTATGTGCAGCAAGTCGGGCAGAAGCTGGCGGCGGTGTCTGACCGTCCTGATCTGCCGTATGAATTTGTGGTGTTGAATGACTCTGTACCGAATGCCTGGGCCATGCCGGGCGGCAAAATCGCATTTAACCGTGGCCTGCTTTACGAGTTGCACAGTGAGGCCGAGTTAGCGGCAGTGCTAGGGCACGAAATCGTGCATGCGGCTGCACGCCATGGTGCCCAGGGCATGGAACGCGGCATGTTTATGCAAGGGGCGATGCTGGCTGTGGGCCTGGCTACCCGAGATTCCAACTATGCCAATCTGGTGGTCGGCGGGGCGCAGCTGGGAGGTCAGCTGATCACCAGTAAATATGGCCGTGATGCCGAATCGGAAGCTGATAGTTATGGCATGAAATACATGAAGCTGGCAGGCTATGATCCTGCCGCCGCCGTGACCTTGCAGGAAACCTTTGTCCGGCTGAGTGAAGGCAAGCGGCAGGACTTTATCAGCGGCCTGTTTGCCAGCCACCCGCCATCCCAGGAGCGGGTAGATGAAAACAAGAAAACACTGGCAGAACTTGGCGCTGGCGGTGAAATGGGCAAAGAAGTGTATGCGGAGAAAGTCGGCAAGCTGATGGCAACCCGCGAAGCCTATAAAGCTTACGATGAAGGCAAAGCCGCTTTGCAAAAAGGCGATGCTGACAAGGCGAAATCCTTGGCTAAAAAAGCCATTGGCATAGAGCCAAAGGAAGCCCGCTTCCAGGAGTTGCTGGGTGATATCGCGCTGACGCAGAAAAACACTACCGAAGCCCTGGCCTTGTACGATAAAGCTATCAAGATGCAACCGGATTATTTCAAACCGTATGTGCAGAGCGGCATTGCGCTGTTTAATGCAGGCAAAAAAGAACAGGCGGAACCGTTCCTTAAAAAAGCCAATGCGTTACTGCCTACCGCACCGGGCTATGCCTTGCTAGGGCAAATTGCAGAAGGCCGTGGCGAATCGGCGCTGGCTTTGCAACATTATCAACTGGCTGCCAGCTCTGACTCCGATATCGGCAAGGATTCTGCGGCCCGCGCCATGCGCCTCGACTTGCCACGTAATCCGGGTCGCTACCTGCCTTCCGGCGCGATTGCCGATAACAGCGGCTTTGTTTACGCCGCCGTGCAAAACAATAGCAATGTCACTGTCGGCCGGGTGCAGGTCAGGATGCTGCAATACGATAACCGTGGCCGCTTGGTGAACCAGACGCGGTCCATGCTGATCACTGGCGGCATTCCTCCTGGCAAGCGTGGTTCGGTAGAAACGGGGATACGTATCCAGGACCAAGCCTCATTGCAGTTTTTCCGGGTAGTGGTTGAGGGCGCTGAGCTGGCGCGCTAAAACAACTTGCCTGAAATAAATCTAATAAGTGACATAGCAGGCAGCTGAGCCTGAAACAGATGTATGTGCAATATGGCCGCACAATTCGAAATCTGATAATGTTTCGTTAGATTGGGTTAACCAATCATTACTTAAATAATTTGAAAGAATAATAATGAAAATAACTAAAAAAATCGTAAGTACGTTGTTTGTAACGTTATCGATAATGGTCTCAGGTTGCTCAACCATGCAGGATGTCGTCAAAGTCAAGCAAAGCGGAGCAGAGGGAACGACAAGGGATTATGCAGTCACTGAGGCGCAAGCTTGGGAAATTGCAAAAACCGTGTTCAGGTGGGAAGGGGCTGATGCCATTGAAGAGCATCGTGACCAGCATTACATGCTTACAAGTAGTGGTGTAAATCTGGTTTCATGGGGTGCTGTCATGGGTGCATGGGTAGAGCCAGTGAAGGATAATGAAACAAAGGTGACGGTTGTGACCAAGCGTCGTGTAACAATGAATGTTGCTACTACGTTAACAGAAACGACATTTCATAAACGATTTGCGCAGGCAGTCAGTATCGTCAAAAAAGGCCAGCCATTACCACCAGAAGCACCTTAGTTTCTTACTATGTATCGCTGCGTGGACGAGTCCACGCAGCCAGCCGGAAAGACCTGGTCGACAACTAATATGATGTTTTGATGTGATTCTCGAAGCTTGGGGCTACCTTAGCTAATGTCAATTTATTTCCTTTACTTTCTGCTCGATCCCATCTTTTATTGTCATCACCCCACGGTAAAGCCTGACATCCATACGCCCCAGGAAGCTCATACCCAGTAATGCATCCCCTTCTAATCCTGGTGTGATCGTTGCCGCCACATCGTTTGCCACAATTCCTCCCAGTTGCACTGATTTAAGCCTGACCAGGTAAGAAACTGCATTGCCATTGGCCGTATGCGTAGTGATTGCATCGGTGCTTATCAAACCCAGACGGTCTGCGACATGCTGCGAGATGGCCACACCGGTGGCACCGGTATCCACCAATACCCGCACCCGTTCGCCATTGATCAGCGCCTCAGCACTGTAATGTCCATCTGGCCCGCGCTTAAGTGTTGCTACACTGAGTTTGCCAACTTGCTCCAGCGTATTGGGGTGCTGCACCCGGTCTACCAGTAGCCAGACCAGTGCAGCCAGACCCAGCCAAAGCACCACATACAGCAGGCTCTGGCCGCGGGTACGTAATCGTTGTGAGAGGCGGGGGTAATCTGACATGCTTTTTCAATGGTGACTTAAAACGGAATTTTCAAGTCGGGGCGGGCATTCAGCAACAGCTCGCGGAAAATATTCTTTATGCGTTCAAGTGCAGTTTCATTGTCTGCTTCAAAGCGCAGCACTAATACCGGTGTGGTGTTTGAGGCACGGATCAAGCCAAATCCATCTTCATATTCAACCCGCAAGCCATCAATATTAATCACGTCTGTAGCTTCCGGGAATGCTGCCGTTTGTTGCAACTGTGCAATCAGGGCATGCGGCTCGCCTTCCGCCATAGGTATCTGTAATTCTGGTGTGTTGATGCTGTCTGGCAAGGCTTCCAGCGGTGCGCTGGCATCACTGACACGACTGACAATTTCAAGTAAACGTGCGGCGCTATAGAGGCCATCATCAAAGCCGAACCAGCGCTGCTTGCCTTGTTTTTGATCATTGAAAAACAGATGTCCGGATAACTCGCCACCCATCGCTGCATTCGTCTCACGAATCTTCGCTTTCATCAGGGAATGACCTGTTTTCCAGATCACCGGTTTGCCGCCATGTGTTCGCGTCCACTCACTCAGGTAACGGGTGGATTTCACATCGAACACCACACTGCTACCGGGTTGCTGCGCTAATACATCTTCAATAAACAGCATGAGCTGACGGTCACTACGTATGATCTGCCCGGATTTTGTTACTACGCCTAGCCTGTCACCATCACCATCAAACGCCAGGCCTATTTCCGCATTGCCGGCTCGTAGTCTTGCAATCACATCCTGCAGGTTTTTGGCTTCTACCGGGTCTGGATGATGGTTGGGAAAGCTGCCATCAACCTCACAAAACAAAGGGTCAACAGTGCATCCCAATGCTTCAAATAAAGTTTGCGCATAGGCACCCGCTACGCCATTGCCGCAATCGACTACTACGCGCATGGGACGCGCCAGCTTGATGTCTTCAACAATCGTTTGCTGATAGGCTGGATAAATATCGTAAGTGGAGATTGTGCCAGGCTGGCTGCTTTCATGCAGCTGCTGCTGTTCTATTTGCCGCCTGAGTGCCTGGATGGCTTCAGTGCTCAGCGTTTCGCCGCCAAGTACCATTTTCAGACCGTTATATTGCGGCGGGTTGTGGCTGCCAGTGATCATTATGCCGCTGGTGCTTTGCGGCAAATGGTGAGTGGCGAAATACAGCATAGGGGTGGTCACCATGCCTAGCGAAATGACGTTAATACCGGTTTTCAGGATGCCTTCAGTTAAGGCTGCGGCTAGCGCCGGGCTGGATAAACGCCCATCATAACCGATACAAACGGTATGCTCGGCGCGTGCCTGCACTTGCGTGCCAAGTGCAACGCCTATCAACCGGACAACTTCTGCTGTCAGTGTTTCATCAACAATGCCGCGGATATCGTAGGCTTTGAAAATCGAGCCGGGCAATGCAGTGGTAATCATTTATTCTGCTTCTTCAATCCAGGCCAGTTGTATGCCTTCCAGCACTTTTTCGCCGCAACGGGAGATATCATCATCAAAGCCGTCCAATGCCATTACCCACTGCATCAAATCGGTAAAGCGTATGGTTTTAGGATCAACCTCGGGATACTTGTCATACAGTTCCTCGGCAATGCGTTGGCTATCTGTCCATTTCATTTCAATCACTTCCTGTTCACTGGATTACACAGCATTTGATTATAACTGAGGACGCAAGATTTAGAGCTTGGCGCTCGGCGGCTGAAAGATAAGTAAGGAGTACTTTGAAAGAATTCTCCTACAGACTTGTAAGACTCGTAGGACTGGTCATACCAGTTCAGCGTGGCAAGATGTCAGTATGAATGATGAAGTCACTGATAAGGCCGCGGCCAACAAGTCCCCAACAGCCAGCACAGGCATGAGAATACTACGGTGGGTGGGTGGCATTTTACTGGCACTGATTGTGATTATCGTGTGCTGCGAACTTGCGGGCTGGCCTTTTTTACGCAAGCCTATGCAAGACTTTACCAGCAAGACTTTGCACAGGGATGTACTCATAGAGCGGCCATTTCATCTGCAATTGCTGGGAGGCATCCGTTTGCAGGTCGGTCATTTGCAGATTTCAGCGCCGCCTGAATTTGAAGTGCCATATTTAGTCGATGCACACGGCCTTGATCTAAAATTGCGCTACCGCGATTTGTTCCAACTTGAAGAAGGCCAGGCCTACCGGATCAAAGCCATTCGTGCAGAACAGCTTGATGCCTACATGAAGCGTGACAGCCAGAAAAAAGCCACCTGGGATTTTGAGCTGGATGATTCAGGTCCTTCACGTCCTTTTCCTTTTATCGAGGAGCTTTCGGTCAACAAAGGCCAGGCACGCATTGATGACGCAGTCACCAAAGCGCAGCTGACTGCCAGTTTCTATACCGAAGAAGGCACGCACCTTAAAACGCCAGAATCCAGTGTGAAAGTCAAAGGAGAGTTTGACAAACGTCCCCTGGAAGGTGAATTGGTCACCCAGGGCTTTTTGCCAGTGGCTACCCAAGGCAAAGATTCTGCTCCTATCAATTCCAAAGGCTGGCTGAAATATGGCGCGGTTAATCTCAAGTTCGACGGTGCAGTCTATGACTTGTTCGGCACTCAACGTGTCAAAGGTAAAATCAATGTCAACGGCCCTTCACTAGCGGATGTGGGCGATTTGCTCGATCTGGCTTTCCCGCGTACGCCACCATTCAAGGTCGCCGCTGAAGTTGAAAAAAATACCGATCAATGGAAGGTCAATGTCTCGGATGCGCAAATAGGGCGTAGCCGCCTGGCAGGACAGTTTGTTTACGATTATGGTGATTTGAGGCCTATGCTTACCGGCGATGTGAAAGGTCCGCTGCTGGTATTGGCAGATTTGGCACCAGCCTTTGGTGCGCCCGCTCCCGGCACTCCCAATAATAAAAAACCAGGCAAAATATTCCCTGATGAATCTCTGGATTTTGCTACTTATGACCGCATGAACGCTAATATCAAAATTCATTTTGATGCAGTCGATCTGGGTAGCGTGTTTAAAGAGCGTATCGCACCACTGGACTTTCAGTTAACCTTGCAGGACCGCAAACTGACGGTAGCCAGGCTACATGCAGGTACCGCGCAGGGCAGCCTCTCAGGCTCGCTATTGATTGATGCGCCAGAGGCTAAAAACAAGGATGAATCCGTCAATCCACCTGCACCAAAATGGGATATTCAACTCGCGTTGAAAAATATCCAGTTGGAGAAATGGTTAAAGGTAAAACCTGAGGATCAAACTTCTAAAGATCAACCGTCCCAAGGTAAGCCATCAAAAGACAAATCGAAAGATAAGAAGAATGCGAACAAAGATGCGCCTGCCTATATTACCGGCGAGTTAAATGCCAAGGCCAAGCTGAAAGGCGAGGGTAAATCAACCGCCGCCTTGTTAAAATCACTGGATGGCCAATTGGCGTTCATGGTGCGTGATGGCGAAATCTCGCACCTGGTGGTTGAAGCGGCCGGGCTGGATATCGCGCAAAGTGTTGGTTTGTTGTTAAGAGGTGACCATTCTATCCCCATGCAGTGTGCGGTGATGGGCTTGAATGCCAAGCAGGGCGTATTGACGCCCGAAGCTGCATTGATCGACACACCTGTAACCACTGTTTATATTCATGGCACCATGGATTTGGGCGAAGAGCAATTTAACCTTAAATTGCAGGCTAACCCGAAAAACTTCTCGCCATTTACTGTGCGTTCGCCAATTCTTGTGACTGGCCCATTTGTTGATCCTGCTGTGTCAATCAGCCCTGGTCCTATCGCGGCTAGAGTTGCTGGTAGTGTGTTGTTGGCATTGGTAACTCCGTTTGCCGCTATCCTGCCTTTCCTTGACCCTGGTAGCGGCGATCAACCTGCCAATGAAGGGTGTGAGCAAACATTACAAGACCTGAAGTCAAAAGGTAAGCGCTAGTTTCTTCATGAACTGAATCCAATCCAGGCAAAAAAAGAGCCCAACCGAAGTTGGGCTTAGGGAGCGATTTTTGGAGATACGCTTACGAGTTTTATTTAGCATAACTTGTGCCAGATTCATAAACTCAATTTAAATCATATGGTTAGATGAATTTTAGATTAATTATATTGTTGCCAATTCAACAATTACCTTGTAAAGCGCACATCTTTGGTGCGTAACGAACAATGCTGGCGCACATAACCAAAGTATGCGGTTGAGCTGGATTTCTGCAGGCGCTGATCAAGCTGCCTGGAAAGACTGACTAATTCAGTCGGAAAAATACACGCCAAAAACCAAGCCAAGTCGCATCACATAGTCGCATCATGTTAAAATCCGGCTTTATTTTTATGAATACGGAAACTTGATCGTCATGTTTAGCTTTTCAAGAAACTTAAATGTTGCCGACCCGGCGTTAGCGCAAATGATTTCGTCTGAAGTCGAACGCCAGCATCAGCATATTGAATTGATTGCTTCAGAAAACTACACCAGCCCGGCTGTGATGGAAGCACAAGGTTCACAGCTGACCAACAAATATGCCGAGGGTTATCCTGGCAAACGTTTCTACGGTGGCTGTGAGTTTGTCGATCAGGTTGAGCAACTGGCGATTGACCGTCTGAAAGCTTTATACGGCGCCGAGTATGCCAACGTACAACCGCATTCAGGTTCGCAAGCCAACCAGGCGGTGTATTTCTCCATATTGAAACCAGGCGATACGGTGATGGGGATGAACCTCGGTCACGGCGGTCACCTGACGCACGGCTCCCCGGCTAACCTGTCCGGTAAATTATTCAATATAGTGCCATACGGTTTGAACGATAAAGAAGAAATCGACTACGACGAGATGGAGCGCATTGCCGTCGAGTGCAAACCAAAATTGCTGATCGGAGGTGCATCTGCTTATGCATTGCGCTTTGACTGGGCACGCATGGCCGAAATCGCCAAAAAAGTCGGCGCTTATTTCATGGTGGATATGGCGCACTACTCAGGCCTGATCGCAGCAGGTGTTTACCCTAACCCGGTGCCACATGCCGATTTCGTGACTTCTACTACCCACAAAACACTGCGTGGACCTCGTGGCGGTATCATTCTGGCTAAAGCTGAATTTGAGAAGTCCATCAATTCCAATGTCTTCCCAAGCTTACAGGGTGGACCGTTGATGCATGTGATCGCCGGTAAAGCGACTGCTTTCCTGGAAGCTGCACAACCTGAGTTCAAGGTTTACCAGGAGCAGGTACTGAAAAATGCCAGCGTGATGGCTAAAACACTGGCCGAACGCGGCTTGCGCATTATTTCCGGCCGTACCGAGTCTCACGTGTTCCTGGTGGATCTGCGCCCGAAAAACCTGACCGGTAAAGCCGCAGATGCTTACCTGGGCCAGGCACATATCACCGTGAACAAAAATGCAATTCCAAACGATCCGGAAAGCCCATTCGTCACATCAGGTATCCGTATCGGTTCACCAGCGATTACCACACGTGGCTTTAAAGAAGCTGAAGCTGTGCAAGTAGCTAATTTAATTGCAGACGTGCTGGATAATCCTGAAAGTGCGGAAGTGATTGAAGCGACCAAGGCAAAAGTACATGCCTTGACGGATGCATTTCCTGTTTACGGTAAATAAGTAACCTTTAGTAGACGGCGTTGACCTGATATGAAGTGTCCGTTTTGCGGTGCTGATGACACACAGGTAGTGGATTCCCGCCTTAATGAGGAGGGCAATTCCATACGCCGCCGTCGCCGTTGCCAGGTGTGTGACAAGCGCTTTACTACCTACGAAACGGCAGAATTGCATCTGCCGCAAGTGGTTAAGCAGAATGGCACGCGTGAAGAGTTCAAGCGCGAAAAACTGCGGGTATCCTTTACCCGTGCTTTGCACAAACGCCCGGTACCTACCGAGTATGTGGATAAAGCACTGGACAGGATAGTCCAAAAAATATTAGGCCTGGGCGCGCGTGAAGTGCCTGCACGACTGCTGGGCGAAACCGTGATGCAAGAGTTGAAACAAATGGATCAGGTAGCTTATATCCGCTTTGCTTCAGTGTATAGAAGCTTTTCGGATGTGGATGATTTCCATAACGCCATCCGTGACCTGGACAATTAACCGGTAACGACACTCCCCGAAAGGTAAGCGCATGAAACTGATCAGGATATCTGCGATTGTGCTGGCGGTATTTACGGTCATACTGACCATTGTATTTTTTACCTGGTGGGCGTTTAAAGACCAGGCGGTGTTTGGCAGTGAAAAGTTTGACCAGACGCGCTGGATAGAGTTGTCCAATACCGTGCAAAAGGATTGCCGGCGCGGTGATATGGCATATGACCTTAAAAGCCACATCCTGATCCGTGGCGCCAAAAAAGAAGCAGTGATGGCTTTGTTAGGCCGTCCTAGCCTTGAAGATGCCAATGCGCTGGAGTATGACCTTGGCAAATGTATGCATGTGTATCATGCGTTGCGGATTTATTTTGACCAGGATGGCCGGTTGACGCATAGTCAGATTTCTTCGCATTAACACAAGCGGTTCAGGTTCCGATCTAGGGTGTAACAGGGTTTCGCAGAGCATACTATAAGCATTTAGAATGCCGGTTAATACGCTAAATGGTACACACTTTCGCAGGTCGTCATTCTGGCGGAGGCCGGAATCCAGGCAAGGTTAATGTTCAGCTTGGTTGCTTCAAGTAAGGCACTAAACTTTCTGTAGGTTTTAATCGGTATTTCTTTAGTCTACTTGCCATTTTCTTTCGCCTCTAGGCGAGTTACTTTTCTTTGCTTGCCCAAAGAAATAGTAACCAAAAGAAAAGGCACCCTAGCCTCCGCTTGTTTCCTGCGTTGCTCGGCCTAGGACTTTCGTCCGTTGCTTTGCCGGACTTATAGCCAAGCGGTCACGAAACTCATCCTAGCGGCCTGCACAAAACGCAGGCCACCGCGGGATTCGGACAGTCGCTCCCTTCCTCCTTATTTTGCCTGCGCTACTCGGCGCGTCAGATAGGGGACCCGTTTAACACCACCGAGATGAAACCTCGGTTGAATGTAATGGGTTGTGGGCGCCAAGTGACTCTTCAACATTAAAAATCAACAACTATCGGCGGGTTTGTTTTCGGGAGGGCTGAGCGTGTTGCAATGAAAAGAATTACATTCTAGTGGAAGCGTGTGCTTTTCACGGGCCCCTATCTGACGCGCCGAGTAGCGCAGTCAGCGGGGGAGTTGTCGGCCAGCATCTGTTCGAGTTCCGCAACAAGCCATGTTGTGTATGGTTTGTCAGGGCGAGTTATGTTGGCCGCCCACATAGAGTCCGATTACGGACGAAAGTCCTAGGATGAGCAACGCAGGAAACAAGCGGAGGCTAGGGTGTCTTGTTCTTTGCCTTTTTTCTTAAGGACAAGCATAAGCAAGAAGGTCGCCGAGAGGCGAAAAAGATATTTCTTGTTTCCATTACGACATAATACTCAAACCTAACAAGCGTTGTGACCTAAGTATCTTTGTATGCTTTGTAAAACTGTGCTCGCTTAAACCTCTCCATTTACTTAGATATCACCTATAACCACAGACAAAAAAACCATAATCACTGGTTTTTTTGTATCATTTAAGTATGCAATGGACAACACAAGACTATGAATGGATGACGCAGGCGCTCAGGTTGGCAGAGCGTGCTTTATATACAACCTCACCGAATCCGCGTGTAGGCTGTGTGATTGTGAAAGACGGGCAACTGATTGGTGAAGGCTTTCACCTCAAAGCGGGAGAACCTCATGCCGAGGTACATTCCTTGCGCCAGGCGGGTGACAATGCCAAAGGCGCGACTGCTTATGTGACGCTCGAACCCTGCAGCCATTATGGCCGCACGCCGCCATGTGCTCATGCCTTGGTAGAAGCAGGTATCAGTCGTGTCGTCATCGCCATGCAGGACCCGAACCCACTTGTGTCAGGCAAAGGCATTGCCTATTTGCAATCGCATGGCATAGAAGTCACTTCCGGGTTGCTGGGAACACAGGCCTTAGCGCTTAACCCCGGTTTTATAATGCGCATGACCCAGCAGCGCCCTTATGTGCGTTTAAAAGTAGCTGCCAGCCTGGATGGAAAAACGGCTCTGGCGAATGGTGCCAGCCAATGGATCACCTCGGCTGCTTCGCGTAAAGATGTGCACCACTGGCGTGCGCGTAGCTGCGTCATGCTGACCGGCATAGGTACAGTGTTGCACGATGATCCTTCGCTGACAGTACGGGAAGTTGAGTCACCTCGGCAGCCTTTGCGCGTGATTGTGGATAGCCAATTACGTATCCCCTTAAATGCCAGGGTATTGCAGGGTGGTCATGCGCTTATCGCTTACGTACAAGCCCCGCAAGATAAGCTGGCACTATTGCAGGCGCAGGGAGTCCAAACGGTTGCTTTGCCCAATGCTAACGGGCAGGTAGATATCAATGCTTTACTGAAAACCCTGGCTCAGCAGCAAATCAATGAAATCATGGTTGAAGCAGGCGCCGGGCTTAACGGCGCATTGCTGCAAAGCGGCTTGGTAGATGAGTTGTTAATGTATTACGCGCCCAAGCTGATGGGTGCTACAGGCGCTGGCATGTTTGGCTTGCCTGCTTTTGAGGCTATGTCGCAAGCCTTGGATCTGAACATTATCGATGTCCGCCATTTTGACCAGGATATCCGTATTCAAGCCAGATTACGTTCACACCAAATTTAAGCACTGCTGAAACCACACTATGTTAATCGATACCCACTGCCATCTGGATGCCGCGGAGTTTGATGCCGACCGCGAAGCGGTATGGCAATCAGCGCTGGATGCCGGGGTGCGCTCGGTAGTCATTCCGGGTGTGCTGGCGGATAACTTCCAGCCTATCATGCAATGGTGTGCACAACATCCGCAGGCGGCATTTGCGCTGGGCTGGCATCCGTTATTTGTTGATCAGGCAACCGATGACGCCCTGGAGCATCTGCAGCAGACCATCGAAAATGTATTGCAAGGTCCGCAATCGAATCAGCTAGTCGCGATTGGCGAGATAGGGCTGGACTTTTACATCACCCGCGATAACGAAGCGCATCAGATCGCCATGTTTGAAGGGCAGTTGCAACTTGCTAAGCAATTTGAGTTGCCGGTCATTTTGCATGTGCGCAGCTCTATAGATACGGTACTTAAGTATTTACGCAAGCATGATATTCACCAAGGCATAGCCCATGCATTTAATGGCAGCCGTCAGCAGGCAGATGCCATGGCTGCGCAGGGACTAAAAATGGGGTTTGGTGGTGCCATGACCTGGCCACGCGCACTCAGAATCCGGAAACTGGCTGAAGAATTACCTTTGGAACATATCGTTTTGGAGACAGATGCGCCTGATATCCAGCCGGTATGGATCGGACATCACAACCGCAACAGCCCGGATCAATTAAAAAAGATAGCTGAAGAAATAGCCTCAATTCGCCGCATTGAAATTTCGCAACTCATTGAAATGACAGGCAAAAATTCTTTGCAAGTTTTGCCAAAATTAGCCTATTTATGCACATGACTTAAAGTGACACATTAAGAATGTGTCCAAAGTGTATCAATTATAGAGGTGCTATTTAAGTTATTGATTTTAAACGATAAAAAAATAGATTAAAAAATGAACTTTTGGAAAAAACCCTTATAAATTGGTAAGTTACGCTTTTAAGACACAGCAATCCACAAAGTTATCCACAGTTTTTGTGGATGGAAAATTTGAGCGGGTCCTACAAAAAAATGCAAGCTGTTTTACACATATTTTTGTAAATAAAAATAAACCATACTGTTTTTGAAAATCATGAAAATCCAGAACAAACATTACCGGACAATCTGGCGTGATGCACAATCCGTTTGCATCATTGACCAGACCCAGCTGCCATTTGCACTGGTCATCGAACGCTTGGGTACGCATAAACAAATGTGTGAGGCTATCCGTACCATGCAGGTGCGTGGTGCGCCATTAATCGGCGCTGCTGCCGCATATGGTGTCACCCTGGGTATACAGCAGCATGCGGATGATCAAACTATGCATACAGTCGCCAGCGAACTGATTGCCACACGACCTACCGCAGTGAATCTGGCCTGGGCGGTGCAACGTATGACGCAAAAACTCTTGTTGTTACCTGTTAGCGAAAGAGCACAAGCGGCGTGGGAGTTGGCTCAGGCCATTGCCGATGAAGATGTAGAACAAAACCGTGCCATAGGCCAGCATGGCAAATCACTGATCGCTGAAATAACGGCTGCGGATACCACAAGGGTGATCAACATCCTCACGCATTGTAATGCTGGCTGGTTGGCTACTGTGGATGGCGGTACAGCGCTGGCGCCGATTTATGCTGCCCATGATGCCGGATTGAAGGTACATGTGTGGGTCGACGAAACCAGGCCGCGTAATCAGGGCGCCAGCTTAACCGCGTGGGAGCTCGCCCAGCATGGCGTGCCGCATACGGTGATCAGCGATAATGCGGGCGGGCATTTGATGCAGCATGGACAAGTGGATATGGTGATTGTCGGTGCCGATCGCGTGACCAGCAACGGCGATGTGTGCAATAAGATAGGCACTTACCTTAAAGCGCTGACAGCCTATGACCAGCAAGTGCCGTTTTACGCGGCGGTGCCTACGCCCACCATCGACTGGCAGTTAGCACAGGGTGAGGATATCGAAATTGAAATGCGTGACGCAGATGAAGTGGCGTACATGCAAGGGCAGAATGAGAGTGGCCAAGTGTGCAAAATACGTGTTATCCCGCATGAAAGCCGGGCATTGAATCCGGCATTCGATGTTACTCCCGCGCGCCTGGTGACCGGCATTATTACCGAGCGCGGCGTTTTCCATCCTGAACAATTACAATCCCTGGAATCATCCCTATGAGTACACCGGCACCAGCCACACAGCTGTTGGAAGCTGCCCGAAACCTGAGCACTCTCGGCTTGAACAAAGGCACTTCCGGTAATGCCAGCATCCGGATATCGGATGGCTTTCTAGTGACGCCGTCAGGTATGCCCGCCGAACAATTGTCCGATAACAGCATGGTATATATGCAGTGGGATGGCAGGCCAGAAGCCGGGAAAAAACCATCAAGTGAATGGCGCATGCATCTGGATATTTTGCAGGCACGGCCCGAAATAAATGCCATCGTGCATTGCCATAGCATGTTTGCTACCACGATTGCTTGCCTGGGGCGGGATGTGCCGCCGTTTCATTACATGATTGCAGCCGTGGGTGGCGACAATATCCGCTGTGGGCCTTATGCGCTATTTGGCACGCAAGCGTTATCGGATACAGCCGTTGCCGCATTACAGGACCGCAAAGCCTGTTTGCTGGCACACCACGGCATGCTGGCGCTTGGTAAGGATTTGTCACAAGCGCTGGCCATTGCGGTAGAAGTGGAAAATCTATGTGAGCAGTATTGGCGCCTGTTGCAATTAGGCGAACCTAAACTGCTGAGCGAGGAGCAAATGCAGGAAGTTTATGCCCAGTTCACAGGCTATGGGCAGTGGAGGAAATAATGAATTCGTTATTTGTGAGTCTGTAGCAAAATCTAGTCAAAGCCTTGGGAAAAGGCCTTGCGTGGTCAGGCGCAATAGTTTTTCCGGATCACAAATATAAGTAGTTCCAGTCGATCCGGATGCAGGCGCCGCTAAAATAGCATCCGCTGGCGCGTAACACTTTAACAAGACGCCGCCAGATTCAACGGCGTTCAGGCCTTTGGCATACGTAGTCGCCAGCTCTTCAGAGAGCGTCCAGCAAAAGCCGATCTTATTCTGGTCAAATAAAAACCAGCTTTCGCCGCGATACAAGGTCAGACCATCACCGCTATATCCGGGTAAAGCCCTTCTGAGGACCTGAAGGATTAGGGAGTCATCCTTGATTTTGGCGCGCAGGTCACCGCCGTAAACCAGCCACAAGGCCTGGATTTTTTCTTTGACAAAGATGGACTGGTCCTCAACACTGGCAAGGTAAAGAAATGTGTCGCGCCAGAGTGAAGCGTCAGTGGCATTTACGTAAGTGCCGTTGCAAAATTGCCGGGCAAGAGATTGTGGCGTGACTATCATTCGGTAAAATAATTTTTGTATTCAATAAATAATTAATCAATTAAATTTTTATCTCAGCTAGTTACGTTACCAGGAATAAAATTTTAAAAAGCATAAATTAATTTCTAGTCTTCAACTGGCTGTTCAGGTGTATCCAGTATCAGTTGATAGAAGCCTAAATCCAGCCATCGGCCAAACTTGTATGCGGCCTGATTGATGGTGCCAGCATGTTTAAATCCCAGTTTTTCATGCAGCAGCACACTGCCGGTATTGGCAATATCAATGCCACCCACCATCACATGTACCTGGTTTGTTCTAGCTGCTGCTATCAATTGTTGCATCAACTGCATACCCAGGCCTTGGCCTCTATGGTTTTTGTGTACATAGACCGAATGTTCGACTGTGTATTTGTAAGCAGGCCAGGCGCGGAAGCTGCCATAACTGGCAAAGCCTAATAGAATGCCATCCGCG
This sequence comes from Methylophilus sp., assembly GCA_032153875.1. Taxonomy (GTDB): domain Bacteria; phylum Pseudomonadota; class Gammaproteobacteria; order Burkholderiales; family Methylophilaceae; genus Methylophilus. The sequence continues at coordinate 31,394 of JALDYP010000010.1, read as the reverse complement.
TCTATCGCACCTATGACCGGGAAATGATTGTCCTGCTTGGTTTGGAACCAGGTACGCATGGATGCAAATGTACGCGGTTTGTAATCATAGAGCGCGGTCGAGTTAACGATGGCTTCGTTGAGTATGTCTAGTATGGCTTGCGCGTGGGATTCAAAGTCGCAGTGTATGAATTGCAAATGGGTTTCCTGAGGTACGCGTGTGAATTAAATATTTACCCATTCGCCATCGATGAGCTTTTCCTGTGGCTGGAATTGTTCTTTGTAAGTCATTTTGTCGCTATCGGCGATCCAGTAGCCCAGGTACAAATATGGAAGCCCAAGCTGCCTGGCCCAGTCTATTTGCCACAAAATACTGTAAGTCCCGTAGCTGGCTTTATCGGTGGTGTCGTAAAAAGTGTATACCGCAGATAATCCATCAGCCACCAGGTCAATTACGCTGACCATCTTGAGTACCTGTTGCTCATCGCGGAATTCAATCATGATACTTTCGACATTGGTCTGACATAAAAACTGTTGGTACTGCGAGGCTTCGTCTTCAAACTCGCCTGCCTGGTCGGCGCCATTTGCGTGACGCTGCTTCTGGTATGCGTGGTAGAGAGCAAAGTGTTCTTGATGGTAGCTGGCTTCAATAATGGTGATGTGTAAATTGGCGTGTTTTTTTAACGCTCGTTGCTGGCTGCGGGTAGGAGTGAACTGGTTGACTGGCAAGCGTACGGATATACAGGCATTGCATTGCTCGCAATGTGGCCGGTAGGCAAACTTGCCACTGCGGCGAAACCCTTGCTGGATCAGCCCGCTGTAAACATTGGCATCCACCAGGTTTTGCGGCGTGGCAATCAGGCTTTGAGCCAGTTTTTTTGGCAGGTAACCGCAAGGGTAAGCAGTAGTGACATAAAACTGCAGCTTCTGCAGCGGGGCATCGTTAGGCAGTGTCATGATTAAGCAATAGTGTCATAGATCACCAGTTGATTTAAAGTTTCTATAAAACGCGCTCTAGGGATTTCATAAGCACCAAAACTGGCCAGCAGTGGCGTATGCATCTGACAGTCAATCATACCGACTTGTTGCGTGATTAGCCATTGCACCATATGGGCAAACGCCACTTTGGATGCATTGCTGACATGATGAAACATGCTTTCGCCATAAAACATGCGCCCGATTTTTACGCCATAACAGCCGCCGACCAAGATGTCATCTTGCCAGGCTTCCACGCTATGGGCATAACCGAGCCTATGTAATTCGGAATAAGCTTCAGCCATCTGCTGAGAAATCCAGGTGCCATCCTGGCCGGGGCGGGCAGTGTTCGCACATGCCGCGATCACACTTTCAAACGCGGTATTGATGCGGATTTCGAATGGATGTTGCTGGATGACTTTGCGCAGGGAGCGGCTGATGGTGATTTCTTCCGGAAACAGCACCATGCGCGGATCAGGGCTCCACCACAAGATAGGTTCGCCGGGGCTGAACCAGGGAAAAATGCCACGTTGGTAAGCTGCTAATAGCCGCTCTGCAGTCAGGTCACCGCCAATCGCAATCAGCCCGTTCGGCTCTGTGAGTGCGTGTTGCAAAGCTGGGAAGGGTGTGTACTGCTCCAGGATGAGTACTGGCCCACCGGGCAGCGGATAATAACTTTCTTGCATAACGCGTCAATCAAAATGATACGGGGAGTGTTTGCCCATCCATTCTACAACCTTGTTGCCAGGCATGGCGCGTGCGATGCCATACCCTTGCGCATAGTCACAGCCTAGTGAATGCAAAATACGCGCTTGCTCGACTTTTTCAACGCCTTCAGCAATGACTTTACGGCCAAATTCACGGCACAGGGTAATCACACTCCGAATCACCGCCATATCCTCCGGGTTGATCAGCATATTGTGCACAAATGACTGGTCAATTTTAATAATGTCTACCGGCAATCTGCGCAAATAGATAAGTGAGGAGTAACCGGTGCCAAAATCATCAATAGAGAACGAGACACCCAAGGCATGGCATTGCTGGATCACGCGATTCACACGCGCAAAGTCAGTGATGGCTGCGCTCTCGGTAATTTCGATATGCAACTGTTGCGGCTGTATCTCCGGATATTTATGTAACAGGCTGGTGATATGCTCGGTGAATTGCTTGTGCATCAAGTGCTGCGCTGCAATATTGACTGAAACTTGGGTATTAAAGCCCTGTTTCTGCCATTCACTGAGCTGGCGCAAGCCTTCTTCGATCACCCAGTAACCAATGTCGATAATCAGGGTGGTGTGCTCGACAGAGGCCAGGAAATCGTTGGGATAGAGTAGTCCGCGTATAGGGTGCTGCCATCTTAGCAGTGCTTCAAAACAGAAAATCTCACCCGTTTGCATGCACGCTTGTGGCTGGTAAACCAGCCTGATGTGGTTATGCTGAATGGCAGCCAGCAGGTCTTTCAGCAAAGTTTGCTGCTGTTGTGATTGCTGCGCTGAAGCCAGGTCGAACAGGTGGTACTGGTGGCCGCCATGGGTTTTGGCATGGTACATGGCATGATCCGCATGCCTGAGCAAAGTGTCGGGCGGGTGGTGGTCAAATGGATATAGGGTGTAACCGATGCTGGCAGAAATCGAAAACTTGAATTTATCGATGGCAAACGGTTTTTCTATTGCCGTTAATAAGCGCTTGAGCAGGCGGGTGTATTCCGCCTGGGTATGACAGCCGCATAGCAGCATGGCGAATTCATCGCCGCCGAGGCGTGCAATGGTATCGGTCGGCCTTAGCATGCCGGTAAGCCGGCTGGCTAGTTGTGTCAGCAGCTTGTCACCATATTCATGGCCATACTGGTCATTCACGATTTTGAAATCATCCAGGTCAATGTAGCAAATCGCAATTAAGGATTGTTCACGTTCTGCTTCAATCAGGGCATGCTGTAAACGCCTGGAAAATAACATGCGATTGGGAAGCTGTGTTAGTGCATCGTGGTAAGCCAGGTGTTCCAGCTTATTCTGTTGTTCTTTGGCATGGGTAATGTCTGAGAATAGGCCAACATAATGCTCAAAGGTGCCAGCCTCATTCATCACAGGGGAAAGCTCGAATTCTGTCAGGTATTCCTGTCCATGCCTGTGCTGGTTCCAGACTTCGCCTCGCCATTCCTGCACGGTTTTGTGTTTATAAAACAACTCGAAAAAATCAGGTTCGTGACAAGCCAGGCCAAATGCCTGTGGCGGTTTGCCGATGACCTCGTGTTGGCTATAACCGGTGATGGCACTGAATGAGGGGTTGCACTGCACAATCAGGCCATAAGCATCTGTAATAAAAATGGCATCGGTCGCATGTTCAAAAACGCTGGAGGATATTTTCAGCCGATTGGCATTCGCCTGAATCTGGCTCAGCATTTCGCGTAAACGGCGACGCATTTTTACCATATTGGCAATCAATGTGCCTGGCTCTGCAGTGGTGTCGTCTTCGGCAAAGTCGCCGCTTTCAATCCGCATCAGCATTTGTTTGGCGGTTTCAGGTTCACCACCAAGCGGGCTTAACACAAATCGCCGCAAGCCACTAATGAGGGCAATCAACGCCACAAGTGCAACAATAAGGTTAATGATCAGTACCGGTGACAGCGCACCGAGCGCTGACCAGTAAGCCTCACTGGCAGGGTAAACGATATTGATGGTGAAATCCCATTCAGGCACATCACGCGTGACCTTTTTCCACTGGTCTTGCGTGTCATTGATAGCATCCAGCGCTTGCCGCTGGCTGACACCTGCAGTCAGAAAGCGTATTTTTCCCTGATGGTCGGTAATAGCGACAAAGCCTTTTTCCAGGAACCCCCATTGCCTGATTGCCTGGTCAATCGCATTGAAATTAAGTTTGTAGCCGACATACCAGGCACCTATCAGATGGCCCTTGTTGTCATGCATGGGCTCGTAACGGGAAAGGTAGGCTTCGCCCAGAATATCCACTACGCCGTAAAAAGTCTGGTCGTTGAGCAGTTGCTTGATGGCTTTGCCTTTAATATCCAGCTCGGTGCCAAACGCATTACTGCCGTCGGCTTTTTTTACATTGGTGGCAATACGGTAAAAGTGCTGGTCACGTTTCACAAAAATGGTGGCGGTGCCGCTGCCAATCCGGGTTACTGAATCGACAAGTATGGTTTTGCCGGTTTGTGGAGTATTACCAAACAACAGGTTGGGTACCTGTTTATCCTCAAGAGTGGCCGTACCATTAATTGAAGGCTGGCCTTCAACCGATGCATATTGCTGTAGCAATGCCATGCTGGAAAGCACATGTTCGCTCACCAGCGTTTTGGCGGTGATCAGCAGATTCGATAATTTTTGTGTTTCTTCATCTGCCTTGGATTCAATATTTACCAGGTGCTGATTGAAGATATAAGCAAAAGAGATCAGTCCGATAGTCAGGCTAATGGTAGCCAGTGGCAACAGAATTTTTTTGAAAAGTGCGTAGTGTTTCATTGTATATTTGTGTAAATAATATTTAACAAACCTCCCTTTATTCACACGTTTATACAGGCCTTTGCTGGATGCTGCAATACAAATATGCACACCGGATACAGCTAATAGCGATGCAACCAATCAATAGACACACACGAAAGTGAAGCGTGATAATTAAACTGGTTTTTTTAAAAAAATGATTTCAAATCAATTGATTAACGCGTAAAATGCGCAATCCTTAAGCATCACCGGTCGCTCGCGTGGAAACCTACACCTCCCCTACTGCAAAACCAGTCAGCAGCTATCGTCCTTACTGGGCGAAACGCTTTGGCACAGCACCAGTGCTGCCTATGAGCCGCGCCGAGATGGATACGTTGGGCTGGGATAGTTGCGACATTATTCTGGTGAGTGGCGACGCCTATATTGATCACCCGAGTTTTGGTGCTGCGCTGATCGGGCGTTTGCTGGAGGCCCAGGGTTTCCGGGTGGGAATTATTGCGCAACCAGACTGGCAGTCGGCTGAGGCATTCAAGGTGCTGGGCAAACCCAACCTGTATTTTGGCGTGACGGCCGGTAATATGGATAGCATGGTCAACCGTTACACCGCCGACCGTAAGATCCGCTCTGATGATGCCTACACTCCGAACGCAGCTTCTGACAAACGGCCAGACCGCGCAGTATTGGTGTATTCGCAGCGTTGTAAGGAAGCATACCCCTCTGCACCATTAGTGATAGGCAGTATTGAGGCCAGCCTGCGCCGGATTGCGCATTATGATTACTGGTCAGATAAAGTCCGCCGCTCTATCCTGATAGACTCCAAAGCTGACCTGTTGTTGTATGGCAATGCAGAGCGCGCGATCATTGAGCTCTCGCACAGGCTTGGCCGCGGCGAAGATATTTCTGATATCCAGGATATACGCGGTACCGCCTACATCCGTAAACATGTGCCGGACGAATTTGTGGAAGTGCCATCCACACGCCTGGACCGTCCTGGTGTTGTCGATAAACACGAAGACCCGTATGCCATGAAGATGGGTAAAAGTGACGCCAGTTGCGCGACGGATGATAAGGCTAATGATGCGACAGCGGCGGCACCAACCATCAGCATGCCGCTGCCACTCAAGGCTGCCAAGGTGCCGCGTGACCGCCAGGTCATCCGCATGCCTTCGTATGAAGAAGTGGTCAGCGACCCGGTGATGTATGCACATGCTTCACGCGTGCTGCACCTGGAGGCAAACCCGGGCAATGCGCGTGCGCTGGTGCAAAAACACGGTAACCGTGAAGTGTGGCTGAACCCGCCACCGATACCGCTCACAACCAAAGAAATGGATCACGTTTACGATTTGCCATATGCGCGTAAACCGCATCCGGCATACAACGGTGCCAATATCCCGGCCTGGGAAATGATCCGTTTCTCGGTCAATATCATGCGCGGCTGTTTTGGCGGCTGCACTTTCTGTTCGATTACTGAACATGAAGGCCGCATTATCCAGAGCCGTTCCGAAGATTCTATCCTGCGCGAGATTGAAGAGATCCGCGACAAAGTCGATGGTTTTACCGGCGTCATTTCAGACCTTGGCGGCCCGACCGCCAATATGTACCGCCTGTCCTGCAAGTCGGAAGAAATTGAAAAGAACTGCCGCAAGCTTTCCTGCGTTTACCCTGGCGTGTGCGAAAACCTGAACACTGATCACTCAGCCCTGATCCAGCTTTACCGCAAGGCCCGTAATCTGCGCGGTGTGAAGAAAATCCTGATCGGCTCCGGTTTACGTTATGACCTGGCGGTGAAGTCGCCTGAATATGTGAAAGAGCTTGTACAGCATCATGTGGGTGGCTACCTGAAAATTGCGCCGGAGCATTCTGAAGAAAACGTGCTCAGTAAAATGATGAAGCCAGGCATGGGCGCTTATGACGAATTCAAACGAATGTTCGAAAAATTCAGTGCCGACGCCGGCAAGAAACAATACCTGATTCCATATTTTATTGCGGCACACCCGGGCTCTACCGATGAAGACGTATTGAACCTGGCACTATGGCTCAAGCGTAACGATTTCAGGCTGGACCAGGTGCAAACCTTCACGCCGACACCGATGGCGATGGCCACTGCCATGTATCACAGTGGCAAAAATCCGTTACGCAAAGTGACGCAGGATTCAGAAATGGTCCCTGTACCAAAAGCGGGCAACGTGCGCAAACTGCACAAAGCCTTTATCCGCTACCATGACCCGCAAAACTGGCCTATGTTGCGTGAAGCCTTGAAGAAAATGGGCAGGGCGGATTTAATCGGCAATGGTAAAAAACATTTGATACCAGCCTATCAACCGGCGGTACTATCCAAAATTGTACAGTCAGACGGTAGCCGGTTTGTGCCGAAAGCCATGCCCAAAGGGTTTAACCAGACCAGAAGCTACGCCAGCCCTAAAAAGGGCCCGGGCAGCCGCAAGCATTAATCTTTAATCTTTAATATTAAGCTACGCTGGTTCAGGCTTAAGACAGATCAATCTTGGCCTTGGTTAAAGTCTGCGGGCGGTAATCAGCCTGTGCCCCCCATTTTGACTTTACCGATGCATCCACAGTGACATTCACAGAACGCACATTGTTTTGCTTCACTTCATAAGGCCGGAAAAAGCGGCCATCACCTTTAACGAACAAGCCTTTAAAAAAGCCGTATATGCCATAAGCGAAATCTTTATAGGAATCGGTCGGTTTGGTTAAATAGGCATCCGCTTGCACCACATAAGGTTTCAGTTTTAAATTGGCATTGCGTGCTTTCTCCAGCATCCAGGCTAATGCCAGGGTAGATAATGGATCCTTGCCATAGCCGCCACCAACGTTGGCATGCGCACCTATAAACCAGCGTTGCTCTACATCGGTATTTTCAGGTTTTTTGGTGCCATTTTCATTGGTCCACATGGCGACGTTGTAAGCCTCACGGTTTTCATCCAGCGCCATGGCATGATAGGCATAAGAAACGATTTTTGACAGCTCGGTGTCATGCCATGAATACAAGGATTTTTCGGAAATCATGGTGCCTGGAATACCCAGTGCGCCTACCGTATCCCACACGCCAAGGAAATGTACATTCACCTCCAGGCTGTATGTGTGCCTGAATGCCTGGCATTGCTCACTGTCAGGATGCGCAGATTTGTCACGGTATAAATCTTCTGCGCGTTTTAATAGATTCGGCGTACTGGTTTTGAGCAAACCACATTTGCGGATCAGCCCGACCATGCTCCTGGCGGTGTACGCGCCACGGCTAAATCCGAATACCCAGATTTCGTCGCCCTCCTTGTAATGTCTTGCCAGCCAGTCATATCCCTTCAGCAAGTTTTCGCTCAGGCCATAGCCAAACAGCCCGCCACGTAATTTGTCACCGGGCGCCGTACCTACGCCAGGCTCGTAGAAGAACGGCTGTTTGATCTCGCCGTCATACTCTTCTATCAACGTCGATAGCTGGAAGACGTTGGTCAGGTCGGCGGGGTCATTCCAGGTGCCGTCAAACAGCACAATTAATCTTTCTTTTTTTCTCATCACATTGTCTCCACTGCGAATGAAGTGCAGCATGTAATAAGTTGCTGGACATATCTGGACGTGACTCTATTTCGATGAGGTTTTGGCATGGCAGCCTTTCTATATTTATCGTTGATATTATTTAACACATGGTATCGCTGTATCATTTATGTGACAACTTCAATGTGCAAAGAGAAGATCAGCCATTGCAACGATGCATGCAAATATGAGATTGAATATCAAATGTATGAGAGGATGCCAGCAGTGATAGGTATTGGAATGAGGAATAAGATGCGTTGTTTATGGCTGATAGCCACCCTATTTTTGCTTTTTAGCCAGCAGGGAAACACTGCTGAAAAGAGTTTGTTCTGGCAGCTGGAATCACCTGATGGCCATATCAGTTACCTGTTTGGCACTATCCATACCGATGATAATCGGGTGACCAACTTCTCGCCAGTGGTGCTGCAGGCATTGAGGAGTGTGGATACATTCATGCTTGAAGTGGCAGACACCCCTCCTGCTAAATTGCTGCAATTAGCGCAAGGCAATTTGAAGCAATATTTATCAGAAGCAGAACTGGATCAGGTAGCGCGACTGGCAGATACACATGTCATCTCAATGGAGATGGTGCTGAAAATGAAGCCTTGGTTACTTGCGGTAATGTTTGATTTGCCAAAGCCGCAGACACCTTTTGCACAGGACTTTTTGTTAAAAGCCAAAGCAGAAGAACTGGGTAAACAGGTGCTGGGCCTGGAGACACTGCAGGCACATTTTGGTGTGATGGATAGTCTGAGCATCGATGAGCAGCTGTTGATGCTGCGTGCCGTGCTAAAGCGCAGTCAGGCACAGAAGGAAAAGGATTTTGAGCGGCTGCTCAGAGTTTATCTAACGGGAGATCAGGACCTGTTGCTACATATGGATGAAGGGCTCACGCAGCATTTAATGCCAGGCTCGCTATGGGCGAGATTAAGGGTGAAACTTCTGGATGATCGTAATCGTGAAATGTCTGAACGGGCAATTGCACTGGCAGAAGAGAAAGGGGTGTTTATCGCCGTGGGCGCTGCACACCTGGCCGGTACTACTGGATTGATAATGGCATTACGCGAGGCCGGGTTCAAGTTAACTCCTGTTCAGCAATGAATCAGGTTCCAGCGTCTGCTCATGAGGATGGTTTCCCTTCCTCCGGCCTTTTGATTGTGCTGGCGATATTACTGATATGCGTAACAAAATCGGCGTCTTCGCCTATCAACAATCTGGGCATGTACTGGCGGAAATCATCTCGCAGGCACCACTCCCGCATGTAGTCTTCCCAGGACATCCAGCGGCGCAGGCGCTTTCCATGCATATCTGGGTCATAAGTCAGAAGATAAGCCCGCTCAAACAATGAAATTAGAATCTCAAAAAGCACCAGTTTGCGTTCTTCCTGTTCTGCTGACATGGTGAGTGGGCCGCTATGCGAGCGCAATTGCAAGTCAGGGTTAGCCATGACGAGCTTCAGGAAGTCGGTGTAATTATCGGCGAGCAGTTGATAGACTTCTTCATCTTCATTCTCGCGTTCTTTACGTTGTTCAAGCATAAAGGTCATGATCGCCAGCGGCAGACCAATCACTGTCACCACGTAACTGAGTAATTCCCATGTGTCTTTGCTGATCACTACAGAATATCCTCAAAAATACGTGATGATTGCTGCTTTAGTTTTTGCCATAAAGAGCGATTCTGCCACTCTTTTAACTCAATCTTTTTAGCGCTTTTCAAGTCTTCCTGAAAACGGCTTTCAAGGATTTTGGCTGTTTGATTATCTAAAATAACGACATCAATTTCAGCATTGATGCCCGCGCTGCGGTAATCAAAATTTGAACTGCCAATAGCAGACCACACGCCATCGATAGAGATCATCTTGGCATGTAATATTTGATCCTGCATTTCATAAATCTCCACGCCATGTTCTAACATCCGGGCGTAGTGCGAGCGCTGTACATTAATCGCCAGCATAGAGTCACTCAGGCTGGGGACTAGTAACGACACTTTTACACCCCGCTCAGCCGCAGCAACAAGCGCATCTTCCTGTGCCTCTGTCGGCACAAAGTAAGCCGAGTTGAGGACGATGTGGCTTTCCGCACTTTCTATGGCCGCAACCAGGGTCAGGTAATAGGGTGAGTCGGTATTTTTGCGTTTGGTTGCCGGTGTGGCGATCACCCGCAAAAACTGTTCACCCTGTTTGGAAAGCGGCGGGAAGAAGTTGGTATCATCCAATGGTTGTGCCTCATCCCAATGTTCAAGAAATACCTGTTGGATATTTGCCACCACCGGGCCAGCTACCAACACATCTGTATCGCGCCAATCGGCCTGGTCGAGTTCAGGCAATTTTTTCTTGCTGAAAAACCTTAATGAACCTTTACTTTGATAGGTTTTGCTTAAATTCACCCCGCCTAAAATCGCTACTTTGCCATCGACAACCATGATTTTTCTATGATCGCGCTGGTTAATTAAAGTGATGGTGTCGGCTTCAACAGGGTGGAAAATGGTGATTTTGGCACCCGCTTTTTTTAGTGTATCAAACAGTTCAGGAGGTGTGCTGATTGAGCCAATCGCATCATAGATAATGTGCACATTGACACCTTTAGACAGCTTGTCCAACAGTATTGCCTTTAGCGTGATGCCGCCAAGATCTACATCCTCAAACGTGAAGTACTCAAGATGAATGTGCTGTTTGGCACTTTCTAGCGTACTGCGCATGGTATTAAAAGTAGCCTCACCATTAAATAGCAAAGAGACTTTGTTATCAGCATACAAGCTGTTTCCGGCAATCGCTTGCTCTATGCGAAGATGTTCCGCCAGTGATGTGCGGATGCGATCATCCGGGGAGAGGTCTTTTAAGACTTTGTTGATTTTGCCGGAAGGCAGGGGTTTCCTGGCGCCGACAACCTCTAAGGGTTGTGCTTGAGCATTGAGTTCTTCAAGCGTCTGTTTGGTATCCGGGATAGACGCACAACCTGCTATCCACATTGTTATAAAAAATATGGATAGCAATGACCATCGCTGGAAAAACTGATAAATTGGATTTTTAGGATAAATGGCTGCCTCAGATTGTAGGCACGTATAGCTTTGTGTGGGCATGTTGTCCACTATCACCATTTTTAAAGTTATCAGGAAGGCTGGCTTGCGTGCTGCTGTATTACATCCATGCACTCATCAAACTGCAATGACTTGTCGAAGAAATATTCAACACCCATATCTTTGGCCAGGTTTCTATAATAGTTATTGCCATGATTTGTAAGCATCACTATATCCGGCATCTTGAACGGGTAGCTCTTCTGTTTTGCATGACGAACCACATCAAAGCCTGTACCTTTGGCCAGTTCTATATCCAGCACAATCATGTCGTATTCGGAGGAGTTCAGGAAATCAATAGCCTCATCACTTGTCGTGGCAATATCTTCAATTTCCAATTGATCACAGTCGTGCAGCATCTCAAGGATGACATCACGAATCAGTGCAGAGTCTTCAACTAACAATAATTTATACATGATCATTTAACCAATCACTACCCCAAAATATTGTATAAAAAGTTTTGCAGTCTGACTGTAGAGTCCAATCCTACATTTCCCTACCAGATGATGTTGATGGTTAAACAGGAAGTCATTTTTTTCAGAAGACTTAACGGTAGAAAATAATGTTGCGTGAAAACTAGTTGAGTAAACCATATTTAATCGCATAGTAAGTTAAATCAGCATTTGATTTCATCGCCATCTTTTCCAAGATGCGGCTGCGGTAAGTACTTACCGTTTTGATACTGATAAATAATTCGTCTGCGATCGCTGTAGGAGTCTGCCCGGCAGCCAATTTTACAAATACCTGGAATTCGCGGTCAGACAGGGTTTCATGCAATTGTTTTTCTGACGGATGGCTGAGTTCGTTCGTCATCAATTCCGCAAGCTCGGCTGAAATATAGCGTTTGCCAGCAGCAACAGTACGGATAGCCTGAATAATTTCATCGGAATCCGCATTTTTAGAGAGGTAGCCTTTACAGCCATTACGCATAAGGTTGAGCGCATACTGATCTTCAGCATATCCACTCAGCACCAATACTGGCAAAGTAGGGGAGACATGTTTTAATTCATGCAGGGTGTCCACGCCGTTTTTATCTGGCATGGAAATATCCAGCACCATGGCATCAAACTCTTTATCACGCACCAGCTGTATTGCTTCAGCGCCAGAACTGGCTTCACCAGTTACTTGTAAATCAGATTCCAATTCAATCAGATTGCGCAAACCATCGCGCACGATACTGTGATCATCGACCAGAAGAATTCTTTTCATTATATTTCTCGTTATCGGGTTGCAGAGCGTATGGTATCAGCATTTGGTGTTGTGTTTGATGCAGGCGCAGGTTGATCTTCTGTCGGCTGCTCGTTCACCATTTCAGTCCTGAATAAATTCCAATCCCTGCTAATCATGGAAATTGAATCTGCAAACAATGTCTTTTTTTTCCATACTCTACGCACAGCAAAAAAGGCGATCACACCAATTAATATTGGTATTGACATCGCAACCCCTAGTATCACTGTACGGTTTGGATGTTCCCATAGTAAGGAAAACAGCCACATCAGGCCCAAAAGACCAGTAAAAATAAACATGGAGAATACCACCAGTATCCCGATGACACTGGTGGCTAGACGCTCAGTTTCCCTCAAAAAATCCAGCTTGATCTGGGTTGCACGTTCTTCAGTATAGTCGGCAACCTGATGACGCATGGTCAGCAAATTATCTGTCAATGATGATATTTTGCGATTGAAAAATAGCATAGCTGTAAATTTGAGGAAGTTAAGCCACATACATATCCCTTGTTAGTCAGGAGTTAATCACGGCGTTTGTTGCCCAACAGGTATCCTAACAGCAAACCAACGCCAGCGGCTGCCAAAACTGTACCCAGTGGATGCTCATGCACTGTATCAGATGTTTTGTCTTTTACAGTTTGATAGCCATGGCTTAATTCTTCCTGTACCTGACCTTTGACACGGCTAGCACTAGCGCTAATCTTGGAAGCAATTGAGGCAGCCGTTTCATCGTGGGTCAGGCGGTCTATATTGGTTTTCAAAGTGCGAATCAGCTCTTTAGCTTTGTCCTGGGTAGTATCTGCAGTATCTTGAACCGCATCCAGCAAGTCATTGGCAGTGGTTTTTACCTGCGCTGCAATCTCTTCAATCGCCTGGTCAGATTGTTGTGCTAAACGGTCAGTAGTTTGTTCAACATTGTCTTTTGAAAAATTAAACATCATTAACTCCTTAATTGATGGTGATCAGAAATTGAAAAAACACATGGTTACCAAAGCGTTGTGCCTGATCTAACTTAAAGCTGGCAAAGCCAGGCATGTACAAGATTTCAGGTTTTCGTAAACTGAATTTTTTACTTTTTAGTTAATACCATGTGTTTTCAACATGAAACTATGGTACTCACCGGCTAACTACATCCCTATCGGTTAGACACCTATATGAAAGTCAGAATCGTCTGACAAAGCGCCAGAATGCTTGATTGTACGCATCTATTCATTGCTGATAACTGATAACACCGCTATGATGCGGTTAATACTTTTTAATATAGTCAATACAGAAAAATAGGCGCCTTTTACCGCTGATTTAAAACATCGGCACATCACACCCATGCAAAATCTTAGAACGCATCTGCTTGCACTGCTGGATAAAATGGAAAAGGTTGGAGAAACCTTCGGCGGTAATACTGTTGCCCTGTTAACCGTGAGCCTGATCCTGGCTGCCGCCATGCTGGTATTTAATGACCGCCTGATCGTAAATACCAGTGAAAAAACCGATGCCTTATCCACACTGGACCGTTTGATCATGGAAACCTGGCAAACGCGGGCGCATCTTGGAATCGCTGAAAGTGCACAACGTGGATATCTGCTGACCCGATCAGATAGTTATTTCAAGCCTTATGACGATGCTACCGGCCAGATTACAGCGCATCTGCATAATATCAACAAGCTGCTGGACCGCACTAACCTGACCAGGCATCCTGCAATTCGCACCACCATGACGGAAATGGTTAATAGTATTTCCAAAAAATCAGCAGAGATGAGCGTGACTATTGATTTAGCCAAAAAGCGTCAATTTGACAAAGCTTTAGCCGTAGTCAAGCTGGATTCGGGCATGAAGGAAAGCCGCACTATAGAAAAGCTGGCACAACAATTTCAGAAGCAGGTCATGGAATACAGGGCTGAGCTGGCAGAAAACCGCAACAATACGCGCCGCATGATGCGTTGGTTCGTAATGGCGTGTCCGCTGATTTTTGTTTCACTGGTTGTACTCGTAATTAAACGCTTGCTGCGCGAGCTGGCCGAAAAAGCAAAATTGCATGGGCGCCTCACCGATGAAAATGCCGAATACGAGCGCAATGTGCAAACTTTACGCCATAAGTTGCAAGGCGAGGCGTTACAGGCTCAAACCAATGTTGAGCGCGAACGCTACAAGCTCTCCCGGGAGTTGCACGATGAGCTCGGCTCGTTGCTGACGGCCATTAAAATGGATATATCCTGGGCAGTTAAGCACCTTAAAGATGACTTGCCGCAAGTCACCGAGAAACTCAAGAAAACCAATCAATACCTGGATCGCAGTATCAATTTCAAACGCGAGATTGTACAAAACCTGCATCCATCCATGATCAAGACCTTTGGCCTGAATGCCTCGCTGCAGAATTTGCTCAATGAGGCAGAGAATAGAAACCAGTGGCAGATGGATGTGATTCTGCCTGAACAGGACTTGCAGATTAACGAGACCTTGAGCCTGATTATTTACCGGCTGGTGCAGGAGAGCCTCAATAATTGCAGCAAATATGCCGAGGCAACAAAAGTATCAGTGCATTTGCTCAATGATGAACAAAATATCAAAGTGGAGATAGCCGATAACGGTGTGGGCTTTGACATCAGCAAATTAAAAAGTGCTTCAACAGGCATCAGCGGCTTACGCAATCGTGTGGAATCCATTGGCGGCCACTACGAAATTTTCAGCACTCCATTACAAGGCGCCAGTACGCGCGTAATCTTGCCTTACCTCAGAGACGTATCCGCTTCCTCCTGATCGCCGTCAGGCTCAATTGTAGTCATATTCTGACACCGGATTCAGTCATCAGACGACTGACCAAATAACGCCTGCTCACTAATATGGCTACACATAAACCGCAAGTGCTTGTGGTTAACTTAACCAAGAATTAGAAAGTAAATAGGAGGCAACATGTCTATAACAACATTCAAACAGGCAGTTATTTTCGGCGGCTTACTGGCGACAACAATTACATTAAATGCATTTGCATTTGATCTGGACGAAGTTCAAAACGGCGATAAACCATACCTGCAACAGTTTAATAGCCTGGATAAAAACGCCAATGACATACTGACCTGGTCTGAAGCTAAAGCTGACAAAGGTGTGAAAAATAAAGATTTCAAAACTTTTGATGGTGACAATGACGGTAGCTTAACTTATGAAGAGTATGCAGAGTTAAAAACCAAAACTGGTCAAAAAGCAATTAAGTCTGCGATGTCAGATAGCTGGATCACCACTAAAGTAAAAGCACGTCTGCTGGAAGAAGAAGCACTGAAGTCATTGAAAATAAGTGTGGAAACTCACAAAGGCCAAGTTTTGCTGAGCGGTTTTGTGTCTGATTCAAGCCTTAAAGCCAAAGCTGAAGAACTGGTTTCTGGTGTGGAAGGCGTGAAATCAGTTAAAAACGCGATCGTAGTTAAAGAAGGTTAATTGAAACACCCTTTGCAAGCTATGTATCCTCTCCCAAAAAATAGCTTGCTCTTTTTTTTCGGTGTGCTGTCCTATCAGTGCTATTCAGAGATAGACAGTAAACCAAATAACGAAAGGACTTATCATGAAAAAAACTAATTTTTACTTTAAGAGTGGCGTTTTGATTGCAGCTTTATTAGGTGCAGGTAATGCACTGGCTGCTGATATCAGAACAACTAACGAGCCTATGTATAACTTTTTGCCTAGCGATACGGTAGAGCAAAACGTGAAAAACAGTTTGCAAAGCCATGGTATCGATACTTCTGCATTGCAGGTTAATTCTGACGCAAAAGGCGTTGTGCAACTGTCAGGGCTGGTAGGTTCCAAACAGGATGCTGAAGTGGCTACACAAGTTGCCAAAGAGGCAGATGGCGTGTATGCAGTGTTGGGCGCATGGCGTTATGAGTTAGCTGCTGTGCCAGCAGACTCCCCTGCAGCGATGGAAAATGCTGCTCCTGCAAGCGGTTCTGCAGAATCACAGCAATGAACAGATCGGGAGGGGCAACCCTCCCGAAGTTCGTCCAAGCAGGAATTAATGTTGCTCGGGCATCACATGTCGACCGGATTCGTACTCGACCTGGTTGGCTTGTCGGATGAACAATAGTTTTTCAGTCGCAAATCCAAGCTCTTTTGCTTTCGCGATTAAATGCTGTTTAATCGGGTAAGTGAGTTGCGGTGTGCGGGACAAAATCCATAGATATTCACTACCGCTGCTCACCAGCGCGTAGTTGTAATATGGTTTGTCTAAAATAAGAATATTGTAATCGCCGTAAAAAGGCCCAAAGAAAGATACTTTCAAGCGGCCAGTCCGGCTGCCATCTGCATTCACTGGATCCACAAACTTGGCTTTGCCGACGGCTTCGCTCCAGTCTTTCTTTTGTGGATCGAATCCACGATTCACCACTTTGATTGAGCCATCAGCTTGCAAACTGTAATTTGCGGTGACCTGTTCCAGGCCTTTTTCAAAACTATTATCCAAGCGCGCAATTTCATACCAGGTCCCCAGATACTGGGCAGGATCAAAACTGTGCACAATGGTTTGTTCCGCCAGAGGCGGCATGGGTTCTGTACAACTGCTCAAATTGATCAGTACAAATAAACTCGCTAAAAAGTGATTAACAGTCATAAAACATTATGAAAACCGATAATTGAAAATAAGTGCCAGTTTAAAAGAATACACATTGAAACAGGTAATAAGGCATTAAAAATGTAGCTCACAAACGCATGCATGATCTTGGACATGACATTGATGTCATCAACAGTCATGGCGGTTAACGTGGAAACTGGCCTTGGTGGCGGATTAGGTGCAGCAGCGGGAACTGCAGGCAGTATGCTAGGTGGCGGTACAGGCGAGATTGTTGATGGTGGTGTCGGCGGCGGTTTGGGTGGTGCAGTCACTACTGGCCGTGGACTCAGGCACGATTAACTTTAGATTTGGGGTAGGTGTAGCTGCCAACTTAAGGCGGCCAATCACCTTGCCATTCTCAATCAGCTTGCCAGTTTAAGACCAATCATTCCGGCAATAATCAACAGCAGGCTCCCGATACGTAAAACAGACACCGGTTCGTTGAATAACATAATACCCAAAATCACAGTGCCGACTGCGCCTATGCCTACCCATATCGCGTAAGCAGTGCCTACCGGTAGAGTTTTAACGCAAAGCCCCAGTAACCAGACGCTGATCACCATCGCAACAATAGTCCAGAGCGATGGCCAGAAACGTGAAAAGCCATCGGTATATTTCAATCCTATCGCCCACGCGGTTTCAAACAAACCGGCAATCACCAATATCAACCAGGTCATAAAGCGCTTTCTTGTAGCTTATTAATTTTGCTAAATTTCTGGCTTCAGTGCGGCCAGGTCTTGTTCAGTAAGCCAGCGCCATTCCCCTGGCTGTAAGTCTTGCGGGAGTTCTAACCGTCCAATTTTTATGCGCTTGAGGTAATCTACCCGGTTGCCAATTGCAGCAATCATACGTTTAACCTGGTGATATTTACCTTCTGCCAGCGTCATGTGAATAATCGATGCTGTCACCCGCATGACCTCGAGTGCGGCAATCGTTTGATCTTCATCTATCAGCTTCACGCCTGCTAGCAAGCCTTGCAGATCTTCGTCACTCATCGCATGCTTGCAAGTCACTTCATAGATTTTTGGCACGTGGTGTTTGGGTGAGCTGACCTTGTGAATAAACTGGCCGTCATCCGAAAGTAGAATCAATCCTGTGGTATCTTCGTCCAGCCTGCCTATGCATTGAATGCCGCGTTCAACCAGGGGCGGTGGCAGCAGGGAATAGATAGTCGGATGAAATTGCGTTTTGTGCGAGCACTCGTGATGTGCCGGTTTATGCATCATCAGGTAGCTATGCTCGCGGTATTCCCAAGCTTGGCCTTCTATGGTGAAGTGCAAGTTTTCGAGTTCAAAAGTGGCGTTAGGGTCGCTACACAATTCCCCGTTCACGGTCACTTCTTCATTGATAATCAGGATGCGGCACATTTTGCGCGTGCCAAAGCCTTGCCGTTGCAGGATACGTTCTAAATCAAGTTTCTTAGCCATGGCTGAATTATACGCGAATCCTGAGGCGACTTTCCCTGCAGTCGGCGCCTGCGCTGTCACTCAATGCGCGACTCACGTACAATGCCGGCATGGCATTTAAACACATAACTTCCCGCGATAACCCCGTCTACAAACACTTGCGCAAGCTGGCTGATAATGCACGCGAACGTAAAAGCAGTGGCTTAACCTTGCTTGAAGGCGTACACCTGATCGAAGGCTACCTGCAAACACAAGGCGAGCCGCAGCTGATGATTATTCCTGAGGGGAAAAGCAGTCTCGAGGCGTCTAACCTTATGCAACACCTGGTGGATGTAGATACCATCATGTTGCCGACGCTGATGTTTGCCGACTTAACGCCTGTTTCCAGCAGCAGCGGCATCATGGCGTTAGTGCCTGTGCCGGAGATAGCTTTGCCGGAAACAGTGAACTTTGCCCTGTTAATTGAAAATATCCAGGACCCGGGCAATCTGGGCAGCATATTACGTACCGCTGCCGCTGCTGGCGTTCAGGTTGCCTACCTGACAAAAGGCTGTACCGATGCCTGGTCGCCCAAGGCCTTACGTGGCGGCCAGGGCGCGCAACTGGTATTGCCGTTAGTTGAAAATGTTGATGCAATTGAAGTGGTGCAACAGTTCGCCGGTAAAACGCTGGCGCTGACGATGCATGGAGACAGTCTTTACGACCAGGCTTTGAGAGAGCCGGTATTATTTGCGGTGGGCAATGAAGGTGCCGGTATTTCGGATGCCTTACAGGATGCCGTGAATGTGTGCGTCAGTATCCCGATGGCGCACCAGGGTGTATTGGCACTTGAATCACTGAATGCCGCTGCGGCGACGGCAGTTGCCTTGTTTGAATGCCAGCGTCAGCGCTTGCCAGGTTAAACTTACCACCTGGCTTGCTGATTTAATGCGTCACTGCATGGTCATCATTGTCATCAAACAAAGCCAGCGCTTCCTGCTCATCGACCACATATTGCTTATTGCAAAAGTCGCATTGAATCTGGATGCTGCCTTGCTCTTCCAGAACACTGCGCACTTCCGCCAGACCCAATAGCTGCAACATATTCGCCACATTGGCTTGTGAACAGCTGCAAAATGCACGGATGTCACGGGCTTCAAACAAGCGGATATCTTCTTCAACGAACAGTCGCTGCAGCAATGTTTCAGTGTCTAAATCCAGCAACTCGCGATCGGTCACCGTATTAGCCAGATGCTGCACCCGGTTCCAGTGATCCAGGTCATGCTCTTGTTGCTGAGGCAGCTTTTGTACCAGTAAACCAGCGGCTCTGTCACCTTCAGCGGTCAGCCATAACCTGGTATCGATCTGCTGTGAGCGCAGCATGTAGTTCTCAAACATGCTGGCGATGCTGTCACCTTCAATCGGCACGATACCCTGATAAGGCTCGCCTTCTTCCGGCATCAGCGTAATCACTAATTGTCCTTGCTTAAGCCAGTCAGTCAATGCGTCGCCATGTAATTCTTCATGCACTTTAGCCGTCGCACGGATATCAAGTTCAGAAGTACATTCAACCACCATTAACTGTAATGCGCCCTGGCTTTGCAATTGCAATATCAGCTTGCCCTGCATTTTCAGCGTAGACGTTAACAGCACACTGGCGGCCATAAATTCGCCGATAACTTTTTTCAAAGCGGGCGGTAGAGGCTGGTGTTGAAGTGCGTTGAACAGGCTTTGATCAAGGTGCACACAGTTGCCGCGCACCGCGGAGTTTTCAAAAATAAAAGGATGCAGTAGGTCTTGTTTCATCTGTCTATTTTACCATCTCTGGCAATCTTGGCTGTGATTTGCAGACGGTATTGATGGCAGTTGCCAGTGTGCGTGAGCCCATTGCCAGATATCGGTCAGCGCATATGTATGCATGTTTTCGGGCGTTGGTTGCCCTAAAAAACTTAATGCTGCGAGCAAAGTGTCTTTTATATTATCGTCCGGCAAGGCTTGCGCCAGTGTCTGCTTGCTCAGTTTTTGCCCTTCGCTATTCATCACCAGCGGGATATGCGCATATAGTGGCGTTGTATAACCTAGCATCTGTTGCAGGTAAATCTGGCGGGTAGTTGAGTTCAGCAAGTCTGCACCGCGCACAATATGCGTGACGCCTTGTATGGCGTCATCGACCACTACGGCTAACTGGTAGCTGAATAATCCATCGGCACGTTTAATCACAAAGTCGCCGATATCTGTGGCCATATTGTGCTGTTGCTGGCCTTGAATTAAATCCTCAAAATTTATCCATGTATCGTGCGTTTTGAATCGCCAGGCAGCAGCTGACTCTTTTTTTACCGGATGCAATCTGCAGGTGCCTGGATAAATTGCGCCTTCAATCCCCTGAACGGTGCTTGAGTCCGCGATTTCCTTGCGCGAGCAAGTGCAGGGGTAAGCAAGTGCCTGCTCATGCAACTGTTCTAATACCTGCTGGTAGATATCACTGCGCTGGCTTTGGTAAATCACCTCGCCATCCCAGACAAACCCATAACGCTGCAAGATATGAATAATGTTTTTACTGGCGCCTTTGATCGAGCGCGTGGTATCTACATCTTCAATCCTCAGCAGCCATTGCCCGCCGCGTTGTCTGGCATCGCAATAGCTGGCAACTGCTGCAACCAGCGAGCCAAAATGCAGCGGGCCGGTAGGCGAGGGGGCAAAGCGTCCAATGGTCATTATTGGGTGGCGTAAGGCGGAATATGCCAGGCCACCAGTTGGCCGCCGCGCAATTGCAAATGGCAGGCCATACGTTCAATGCCATGGCTGGAGACATCAAAAGTATAAGTGCGTAGTATCTGTACCCGGCCATTGGTGTCGCGGGCAAAACCGACACGCGAGCAGGCAACCGTTTCGTCAAGAAATTGCAAATTGCAGCGATCAGCCAGTTGGCGGCCGATTTTCAGGGCGATTTCCCGTTTTGAAACCGAGTCCATCCAGAACCAGGCGCCAGCCACCATCAGCGCCAGCAGTGACCATTCAGCCATTCGATTTCTCCTGTGAGCCGGAGCCGCATTTCGGTGTATGATACAAGTGAGTCCGTTGCAAAATCTTCATTCCTTATCATCAAATTCAGTACAGTGTGCTATGAGTTCATCACGCGAAACAGACGCTATCCAGGCTTATTATAATTTATTGCATGGCAAGGGGGCGGATGATGCCATCATGGCACAACGCGATGCCATGTTAAGTGAATTGTGCCCAATGCTGGAAAATCAAGAGTCTACCAGTGCGGTTTACCGTAAAGCCGTGGATGATTTCCTCGAACACCAGCCTGCACAACGTTGGCCGGAGCTGCTCACCATTATTCGCGAGTTTTATCCTTTCTGGCGTGGCGATGTTAAAGCAGTCATGCAATATGCGGATACAGTTGGCTTTGAATTGCACCTTATTGGCTGGCAACCGGCGGTGATTGATCTGCAATCAGTCTGGCCTGCCTTGCAAGCTGAAAAATTTGCAACTTCAGAGCTGTGGGCGCTGAACGGTTACGTCAAAGCGCTTAAATCCATGGACCAGAAACAGGATATGGATATTGAAGTGCGTACACGTATGGCCAAGCTAATGTTGTTAAGGTTACGCGATGCGCCACTGTCAGAGAAAAATGCCTTCCGTATTACTGCGGATGCCACATTACCCTTGTTTAACCTGAAGCATACCCGTCACTTATTCTTGAATGCGGTGCGTGAGTTTTACTATTTCTGGGCCGCTCATCCTGATGCGGAAGAGATGTTCAAGCAACTGCAGCCTTCCGAAATTATGTGATTCAAATTTGCACTAAAAAAGTGCAATGCACTTTCATTGGTTCAATGTTGGTGCATTTTCTTGACTGCTCTAAAACTTTATTCTTTAAAATCAACCATGTAATAATGGTCTGATAATTGCTTATACACTGCGAATTTTTAAAAAGGCGTGCCTGGTGCAAAACGCCATCTTTATATAATTAAATTCGGAGAGCGAAATGGAAGCATTAGTGTCAGCTAATGACGTCTTGTTTGTATTGCTGGGGGCCATCATGGTGCTGGCAATGCATGCCGGTTTTGCATTTTTGGAAGTCGGTACCGTACGTCAGAAAAACCAGGTCAACGCACTGGTCAAAATCATGGTGGATTTTTGTGTGTCTACCATTGCCTACTTTTTCATTGGTTACAGCATCGCCTACGGCATCAATTTCTTCAGTGGCGCCGATATGCTCGCTGCTAAAAGTGGATATGAGCTGGTTAAATTCTTTTTTCTGCTAACCTTTGCGGCAGCCATTCCGGCGATTGTTTCAGGTGGTATCGCCGAACGCGCCAAGTTCAATCCGCAAATGGCAGCGACTTTCCTGATTGTCGGTTTCGTCTACCCCTTTTTTGAAGGTATTGCCTGGAATAACCACTTCGGTTTACAGGATTGGTTAAAGGCCAGCTTTGGCGCCGGTTTCCATGATTTTGCCGGTTCGATTGTCGTGCACGCCATGGGCGGCTGGATTGCTTTGGCAGCGGTGATGTTATTAGGCGCCCGCAACGGACGCTATACTAAAGAAGGCCGGTTGCACGCTTATCCCCCTTCAAATATCCCGTTCCTGGCATTAGGCGCATGGATACTGACCGTAGGCTGGTTTGGCTTCAATGTCATGTCCGCACAAGCTATCCAGAACATTTCAGGCCTGGTTGCCGTCAACTCCCTGATGGCACTTGCGGGCGGTACTCTGGCAGCGCTGGTGCTGGGTAAAAACGACCCGGGCTTTGTACACAACGGCCCGCTGGCTGGCCTGGTCGCGGTCTGTGCCGGTTCGGATGTGATGCACCCGCTAGGCGCATTGGTTACGGGTGGCGTAGCCGGTGTGATTTTCGTCTGGGCGTTTACCATGACGCAAAACCGCCTGAAAATTGATGATGTATTGGGGGTGTGGCCATTACACGGTTTATGCGGTGCCTGGGGGGGTATCGCCGCCGGTATTTTCGGCAGTGCCAGCTTGGGTGGCATGGGTGGCGTCAGCCTGGTGAGCCAATTGCTGGGGACCATTGCCGGTATCACGGTGGCATTGATTGGCGGTGGTATTGTGTATGGCTTGCTCAAAAAACTGGTTGGCATCCGCCTGGATGCAGAATCTGAGTTTGATGGCGCCGATCTGAGCATTCATAAAATTCCATCAGTCTCGGCTGATTAAGTGTTTATCAGCAAATCAAAATCTGTACTTCCTGTCTCTTCTGCCTGATATCTCCCTTCAAGCCGAGATAATTCAAAACTTAATTCGAGTTCCTGCCTCTATCACTTAAGGCTGATAGAGGCAGGAATATTGTTTTAGGCAATCATTTAATAAGTTTCTACTTGATTCAAGATTTGAATTAATCCACTCTAATGCTGTAAACAAACCAGATCAAATATAAAGACATCACTCAGTGATGCACTTCTTTCAAGGAAGACCCGACTATGGCGACACTCAATATTAACGGCACCACCCACGAGGTGGATGCTCCTGATGACATGCCTCTTTTGTGGGTGATCAGAGATATCGTAGGGCTGACAGGCACCAAGTTCGGCTGTGGTATCGCGCAATGTGGCGCATGCACCGTCCACATCGATGGCCAGGCGGCCCGCTCATGCGTACTGCCTGTCTCGGCAATCGGTGACAAGAAAATAACAACGATCGAAGCGGTAGGCGAGACATCGGCAGGTAAGTCGATCCAGAAAGCCTGGCTAGACCTGGAAGTCATGCAGTGCGGTTATTGCCAGTCCGGCCAGATCATGTCTGCATGTTCTTTACTTGGCCAGCATCCCCATCCGAATGATGAACAGATAGACACTGCCATGGCCGGCAATATTTGCCGATGCGGTACTTACCCGCGCATACGTGCCGCCATCAAAGTCGCTGCGAAAGAAGGGGCCTGATTATGTCGCAAGGATTAATCCAGGGCCTGGCAGATAAATATACCGTTGCCAATCCTCCACGCAGGAATTTCCTCAAATTTGCCGCCTCTGTCAGTGCCACGACTGCGGGTGGGATGGTGCTTAGCATCAGCTTGCCAGCCCTGAGCCAGGGCAAGCAGGCACAGTCTTACGATGAGCTGGAAGCCGGTAAGAATGTGCTGGCACCCAATGCTTTCATCAAGATCGATAACAATGGTGAAGTCACCATGATCATGCCCAAAGTGGAAATGGGCCAGGGCGTTTATACCTCGCTTCCGATGTTGCTGGCTGAAGAGCTGGAAGTCGATGTGCAAACGGTGAAGCTGGAACATGCGCCGCCGAATGACAAGCTGTATGGTGATGCCATGCTCGGCGCACAAGTCACAGGCGGTTCAACCTCAATCCGTGCGATGTGGGATCCGCTGCGCCAGGCCGGGGCGGTGTGCCGCTCACTGCTGGTGACTGCGGCTGCGCAGAAATGGAAGGTAGATGAAGCCGCCTGCCACGCCAGATCCGGTGTTGTCTATCACGAAGCATCCGGTCGCAAATTGGGTTATGGCGAGCTGGTGAAAGTGGCCAGTGCATTACCAGTGCCGACTAAAGTCGCTCTTAAAGATCCCAAAGATTTCAAAGTCATAGGCACTTCGGCCAAACGGCTGGATACCCCGGATAAAGTAAACGGTCTGGCAAAATTTGGGATTGATGCCCACCCGGAAAAAGTGAAGTTTGCCGTGATCGCCACCAGCCCGGTGTTCGGAGGCAAGCTTGTGAGCGTGGATGACAGCCGTGCCCTGAAGATGCCAGGTGTACTGCAAGTGGTCAAAGTGGATAATGCGGTTGCCGTGATTGGCATCCATACCTGGGCTGCCAAACGCGGGCTGGGCGCATTAGATATAAAATGGGATGAAGGCAAAAGCACCGCAGTAAAAACCGGTGACCTGATCCAGGACTTGCGCGACGCATCCAAAAAACCAGGCGCTGTCGCCAAAAAAGAAGGCAATGCGACCGCTGCATTTAAAAAAGCCGATAAAACGCTGACTGTGGAATATGAGCAGCCATTCCTGGCACATGCCACGATGGAACCCATGAATTGTACGGTGGAAGTCGGCGCTTCAGGTTGCGACATCTGGGTAGGCACCCAGATCCCGACGTTTGCGCAGGGCATGGCGGCAAAAACGCTGGGCATTCCGGTTGAAAAGGTCAGGCTGCATAACTTCCTGATCGGCGGTGGTTTTGGCAGAAGGCTGGAGTTCGATGGCGTAGTACAAGCGGTCAAAATCGCCAAACAGGTCAAAGGGCCAGTGAAGGTCATCTGGTCCCGCGAAGAAGATATCCAGCATGATATGTTCCGGCCCTATTATTTTGATCGTATTTCGGCAGGCCTGGATGCGAAAGGCAAACCTGTTTCCTGGTCGCACCGCATTGTGGGTTCTTCCATCATGGCCAGGTTTGCGCCGCCAGCCGTCAAAAATGGCGTAGATCCTGATGCGGTAGAAGTGTCTGCTGAACCGCCTTATGACCTGCCCAACCTGTATGTCGATTATGTGCGCGTTGAACCGCGAGATGTCCCTACTGCATTCTGGCGCGGCGTAGGCCCTACCCGGGGTACTTTTGTGGTCGAGAGTTTTGTGGATGAGCTGGCGGCACTCGCTAAGGTTGACCCGGTCAAATACCGTCTTGAACTGTTACATAAAACGCCCAGGTTGAAAAACGCCTTGCAAATTGCGGCCAGTAAAAGCGACTGGGGCAAGCCGCTGGCAAAAGGTAAAGGCCGTGGTGTTTCAGTCATGCACGCCTTTGGCAGTTTCCTGGCGATGATTGTGGATATCACTGTAAATCCGCAAGGTGAAGTTAAAGTGGATAAAGTGGTCTGTGCGGTGGACTGCGGGTTGACGGTTAATCCCAACACCGTGTTAGCCCAGATCGAGGGCGGCGTCATATTCGGTCTGAGTGCTGTGCTCTATAACGAAATCACCATTAAAAATGGACGCGTAGAGCAAACCAACTTTAATGACTATCGCGTCATGCGCATCAATGAAGCGCCTGTGTTTGATATCCATCTGATCAAAAGCGCGGAAGCGCCTGGCGGCATCGGTGAGCCGGGTACGGCAGCCATAGGCGCGGCCCTGGCAAATGCTGTGTTTTCGGCTACCGGAAAACGCATCCGCAAGCTGCCAATCGGCAATCAACTACAAGCATAGGAGCCATGATGAAAATAGCATCAGGTTTAATGAATATATGCTGCACAGTGATCGCTTTCACTTTTTCCCTGAATGTGTTTGCCATCAGTCCGGCAGATATTAAAAGAGGAGAGTACCTGGCCCGGGTAGGTGATTGTGTATCCTGCCACACGGCCCCGCATGGCAAAGACTTTGCCGGCGGCTTACCCATGCTTACCCCGGTGGGTGCCATTTACACAACCAATATCACTCCTGACCCCGAAACAGGCATAGGCAAATATACTGAATCTGATTTTGCCAAAGCGCTAAGACGCGGGGTGGCCAAAGATGGCCACCATCTCTATCCGGCAATGCCATATCCGTCCTATGCCAAAGTCAGCGATACAGACATTCATTACCTGTATCTTTATTTCAAGCATGGTGTTAAACCTGTGAGCCAGGCAAACAAAGCCAGTGAAATTCCATGGCCCTTGAATTACAGGTTCCCGTTGGCTGTCTGGAATGCATTTTTCCTGGATAAAGATACTTACAGAGCCGATCCAAACAAGGATGCAAACTGGAACCGTGGCGCCTACCTGGTGCAAGGTCTGGGACATTGCGGCGCGTGCCACACGCCGCGCGGTCTGGCGTTTCAGGAAAAAGGACTTACGCAGGAGTCAGGTAAATTCTTGAGCGGTGAAACGCTGGAAGGCTGGTCTGCCACCAATTTGCGTGGCGACCATAACACTGGTCTTGGCCGATGGTCTGAGAGTGATATTGTTGTTTACCTCAAGTCTGGTGCCAATCAGCATAGTTCTGCTTTCGGCACCATGACTGCCGTGATTAACAACAGTACAGAGGGCATGACTATCCAGGATTTAACCGGCATGTCCAGCTATTTGAAAACCATCAAAGGGTCGGATGATAAAGGCCAAACGCCGTATAAATACGATACCTCCAAAACCTTGGCGCAGTTCAAGGAACCCGCTAAATATCCGGGAGCCAGGTTATATCAGCAATATTGTGCTGCCTGTCATAGCCAGAATGGCCAGGGCGTTGCTCCGTATTTGTCACCGCTTGCCGGAAATCCGGCCGTGATGGATCCTGACCCATCCTCATTGATCAATGTCATCTTGAATGGCTCGCCCCAGTTAAAACCGCAGGGTGTCGCAGCACCATACAATATGCCAAAATTCCGGCATATCCTGAATGATAATGAAGTTGGCCAGTTGGTGACCTTTATGCAACAGGGCTGGAATCACAATTTAGACGCGACTGATGCCAAAGAGGTAGCCAAAATTCGTAAAATGCCACCTTCGGCACATTGATGATGACTGTATTTGATGACCTCAATCAAAAGACTACCCGGTATCACCAGCGGATTATCAAGGATGATTCTTACACGCTTATCAGACTTGTTCTGATAAGCAGCTGTCAGAAAATTCCCTATCCTCTTGGTTAGGGGAGATTCCCGGCACAATAACCTAGGAGTTAAATATGGCTAATCATGATATTCTGAATCCAGAAATTATTAATAACCAGGATACATCTGATTCAAACCTCTTGAGCCCGGAGGTGATCAATAATCCTGATCTCGCAACTACAGCTGACCAAAAAAGTCATGATGACATTCCAGATTAAACAACCATCAAAACGCTGATAAAAAAAAGCCCCGGAAGAACGGGGCTTTTTTTTATCAATAGAGATAAAGGCAGAAATTTCAGCGTCAAGATTCCATACTTAAAAAGTGTAATGCCAGTACAGGCTCAGCACTTCTACGCCAGGGTTTCTATCATCCAGATTGGCATTCGATAAATGACTGGCTGCCAAGCCAAGGCTATTTTGTGCATTGATGTCTTTTGCAATTTCCAGCTGTGAACGGAATTCAACCGGATAACCTAAATCCAGGTCGCTGCTGCCCCGGCTGTAGTAGCCTACCCCTAAACCAGGTTTCAGGTGCCAGGTATCAGCAAACTGCCAGTCATACAGTACACCTCCACCTAGCCATAACGAGCCATCGGTGGTCGCCTGAATGCCTAGCCATGGCTTAAGGTTATCGACAATGATTGAAGTATCATATCCGTAATCAACACGGAAATCGGTAGCAGAGTGGGAACCATCAAAATCGTAACTTCCTACTGCAAAACCAAGGGTGTCCGCATATGTGTTCAAAGAGTTTAGTGCAAAAACCAGTGCCAGAAGAGTGTTTTTTTCATTATTGTTTAACTCAAATTCTAATTATCGAATTAGCACATCTAAGCCTGAACCAGCTCCTGGTGATGTTGATGGGTACCTGGTTTCTGGAGTGGCTTTTGCCATTGTGAAGTGACAATCCCGATAGGCGCTTTATTTTTAATACTAAATGTATTGGTGATTTTGTCAGAGATAACCAGGTCTTCCAGGCACACGATACCAACTAACTCGTAATCCCTGTCTAGTACCAGCAAACTTTTTAGCTGCTGTTCAATCATAAAATTGATGACATAAGGCGTGGCTTGATCAGCAAATACATACTTCGCCTCTACAGCCATGCACTGCGCTACTTTAGTTTCTTCCAGAGAGCGCCCGTTCGCAACTGCTTTCATAGCGATATCTCTCACTGAAAGCATGCCAACCAGACGGCCATTTTCGCAAATGGGTATTGCATCAAAATCATTTTCTTCCATGATTTGCGCGGCGAATTTGAGTGAGTCATGAGGGGAGGCGGTAGCAACCTGGGCGGTCATCAATTGGCTGATCATCATTTTTTTAGTCCTTTACTATTGATATCGTCATACGGTGGACATAATGCGGTAGCTTCTTCAGTAACTACCGCGGTGCCGATCACTACTAAATGCGGGGCTTCCACTTTCGGTACCGACGGTTGCAGAGTAATCAAACAGGATTATTAAATTTATCAGGCAACCGCTGCTATTGATGTAGGATTTGTCGGACTTAAGTTTTAACGCGTTAATGGATACATAAGTAATGAAAGCATTGAAATTAGTCATCTTTGATTGTGATGGTGTGCTGGTAGATAGCGAGCCCATCACCAATCAAGTATTTTTAGATATTTTGCAAGGTTATGGGCTATCCATTCCCTACGAAGAGTTTGTCGCCAAGTATGTAGGCAGTGGCATGAGTGTAGTCAAAGCGCTGCTACTTCAGCGTCACCAGTTCACACTTCCCGATGACTTTTTCAGCACATTCAATGCTTTGAGTGTAGAAGCGTTGGGGAAAAACCTGCAAGCGATAGGCAATGTTGAAAAGGCGATTGATGCGCTTACAGTACCATTCTGTCTTGCCTCGAATAGCTCCCCTGAAAAAGTAAGCCTGATGCTCAAAAAGGCACAACTTTTTGAGCGGTTTGATGGAAAGATTTTTACTTCCAGCATGGTTGCGGCACCAAAACCTGCACCTGATATTTACCTGCATGCGGCCAAGGCCAGTGGCGTGTCTGCCGAACATGTTCTGGTGATAGAAGACACGCATATAGGCGTTAATGCAGCAGTAGCCGCTGGCATGAACGTGTTCGGGTATACCGGCACTTTTCCTGCAGAAAAATTAATCAATGCCGGTGCATCAAACACATTCAGCGATATGAAAGATTTAAAAGCGTTGATTGAAAAAGCATATGGCTGAGGATTTCACTTAAAAGCCAGTTTAAGCGCTTCCGGGTTATCAATACTGAGAAAATGCCCGGCACCGGCAATTGTTTGCAATTTTGCAGAAGGTAATTGATTTAATGTACGCGTTCTTTCCTGCCGGGTTGACCAGTCGAACTCGCCATATACCAAAGTAACCGGGCATTTAACCTGCGCATAAAACGCAGATGCTTGAGACCAGCTACGCCAGTTCTTCAGTATATTCCTGCCTAGAAATGCATAGCCTGGCCTGTGACCTGTCTGATCGAATAGCTTCATTAACCAGGTCGGTATTTTCTTGATATTGGTCACGCCGCCATTCATCACCAGGCTCAGGAAAAAACGATTCTCAAACGCCGCGAAGATGGCGCCATGCACTGGAACGGAATAATTCCATAACATGAAATTAGCAATAAAATTGCCGCGCCGGATGCCATCGGCATAGCGGGTTTCGTAGTCATAAGTGTTTACTGCAAACACCTGCTTGATTTTATCCGGCAGGGCGGCTGCGATGGTGAGTGCCAGCGTTGCGCCTATAGATTCGCCAACGAGTGTCAGGTCATTTAATCCTAATTGAGTGATCACCTCAATCAATGCATTCCTCAAATAGGGTTCATCATAATTGATGGATTTGTTGATGGATGACAGGCCATGCCCGGGCAGGTCGACGGCGTAAACAGTATGGTTTTTTGCATAAAAAGGAATCATCTCGCTAAAAAACTCGATTTGCGTGCGGATGGTGTGTATCAGGAAAAGCGGTGCGCCTTGGCCCGTTTTAATCACCCGTATGGTTTCCCCATTGCCTAGTGTGATGAAGCGTTCTTCTCCATTGAATTTCAGGTCTTTTGGTGCATCTGTCATTTAGTTTCCCCTTATATTGGTTAGTATTAATTGCAAGGTTGTTGGTGTGGCTGTGCGGCCATCAGAATAGGCGACTATCAAAAATAGAAGCGTTTGAATATCACTGATGCATTGACGCCGCCGAAGCCGAAGCCATTGGATAAGGCATAGTCTATCTTCTTGACCAGCGGCTGTTTGCCGACAATGGTAAGGCCACTGGCACGTTCGTCAGCCTGTTCAAGATTAAAGGTCGGCGGGCAATACTGGGTTTGAAGTGCCTTGATGGTGAATATCGCCTCCAGCCCGCCTGCTGCACCCAGCAAATGACCGGTTGAGGATTTAGTCGCGCTGATAGCCGGACTATTCTGCGTGCCGAACACACGTTTGATCGCAGCCAGTTCACCGGCATCGCCAACTGGAGTGGACGTAGCATGTGCATTGATATGGTCTATGTTTGCTGGCACTAAGCCTGCCTGGTTTAATGCTATGGCCATCGCCCGCGCCGCACCTGAACCATCTTCCAGGCTGGAGGTGATGTGGTAGGCATCTGAAGTGGTGCCGTAGCCGACCAGTTCAGCGATGGGTGTGGCGCCCCTGGCAATAGCATGTTCATAAG
>JALDYP010000049.1:0-17858 GCA_032153875.1 Methylophilus sp. | reverse complement strand
CAGGATCCGAAAAAGAAAAAACTGTTTTTCCTGCGGCGGATTCCGCGTGACCCGTTTGCGGCGGATGTCACGCTAACTAATATGCAGACCTGGCGTATACGTGCTTATGACGGTGAAGTCGATGAAATGGCCAAGGATGTGTATGACGTTTCATCCCGCTCCGCTGCCATTGGCATTAACCAGCAGCTTTATAGTGATTGGTGACAGATGAGACGCGGCTTTACCCTGATTGAAATGCTGGTAGTGCTGGCGATATTGGCAATGTTGCTGACTATCGTCTCCCCCAAATTCATGCATATGTTGCAGCGGTCTAAAGAAACCACCTTGCGGCATGATCTGCTGACCATGCGGGATGCCATCGACAAGTTTTACAGTGACAAAAACCGCTATCCGGAAGTGCTCGAAGAGCTGGTTGAGCGGCAATACCTGAAAGCGATCCCGCCAGACCCGATGACGGAACGCAGCGATACCTGGGTCATTACCTTGCCGCCGAATATCGACGAGCAGGGTAGCGTATTTGATGTGCATAGCGGATCCAACCAGGTTTCAGGCGATGGCACGCCCTATGCCATCTGGTAAACGCCTGTCGGGTGAGAGGTTTTACAGCGGCGGTTTCGTGCTGATAGGCATGTTCATGCTGGTGATGCTGAGCGGACTGGTGATGGCGCAGGCAGCCATGCGCTGGCAAACGCAAGTGTTGCGCGAGCGGGAGCAGGAGCTGATCCATGTCGGGCTGGCTTACAGGGATGCCATTGGCCGTTATTACAACCAGACGCCGGGTGTGGTGAAGACTTTCCCGCGGACGTTTGAAGCCTTGCTGAATGACGAGCGCTTCCCTACGCCGCGCCGGCATTTGCGAAAACCCTATTTAGACCCGATCACCCAGCGCGAAGGCTGGGGCATCGTCGAGGCGCCGAGCGGCGGCATCATGGGCATTTACAGTCTGTCGGATAAGCCACCCTTTAAAATCAAGGGCTACCGGGGCGAGTTGCAGCACCTGAATAACAAACGCTATTACGGCGAATGGTATTTTGTGTATGTGCCGCCAGCTATTTCCGGCCAAAATCCGCTATAGACCTTAATTTTTGCTTCAATCTTTAGTTTCTCTTCCAGACTGGAATAATCAGTGAATGCGTAAATCTATGACAGGAATATGTTATTTTCAGCTTTAAATGTAAAATTAAGTTAAAAACATGAGGTTTTTTCCGCTCCCAGCGATGTATATATGTAGGGACGTGAAGAGGAAATATTCCTGATATCGTCAGGTATTTTTCCTGACACGTTTTTTATGTTGATGCATTGATTCTCTTGGGAGTGTTTTCGTGGACCTGGTACCTGACATTGTAGATTTAGTGTTGTATTTGCTTGGCGTGCTTTCTGTGGTGGTGTGGGCCATCATCATTATCAAAAGCTGGGCCTGGTATAAGTCACAAAGTGAATCCACTGACTTCCTCTCCGAGTGGCAGCAGATGCGTAGCATCTATGAGTTACCAAAGCTGATTTCCAAAAGTGAAAGCAGCTTTGCCCGCTTGTGTAATGCCGGTATGAATGCCATGAACGAAGTGATGGCCAATTCGGTACTACGCCGCAATGAGCGCCAGGAAGTGATCCTGCTCTCGCTCAAGCAGCAAGCCTATCTTGAACATAAGCGTATGGATGGTGGTGTGGCCGTGCTGGCCAGCATAGGCTCCACTGCACCTTTTATCGGCTTGTTCGGCACGGTATGGGGCATTATGAATGCGCTAAAAACAATTACCGCCACCGGCTCTGCCGGGCTGGACGTAGTCGCAGGCCCGATTGGTGAAGCCCTGATCGCCACTGCGATTGGCATCGCCACGGCTGTGCCTGCAGTACTTGCCTACAACTACTTTATGCGTAGACAAAAGGTACACCGCGCCGATATGGAACAAGTCGCCAGCCGCTTCCATACACTGCTTACTCAATCAGGTATTGAAGGCTGACCGTGGCGATATTGGGCGATGCAGATCAGGAAGACTTGGTCAGTGAGATTAACGTCACCCCACTGGTGGATGTGATGCTGGTGTTGCTGACCGTGTTTATCGTCACTGCACCCTTGCTGATGAATGCAGTGCAAGTGAAACTGCCCAAAGCCAGCGCTGAAGTTGCCATCACCGTGCCCAAGACTGCGCATATCAGTATCACAGATGCAGGAGATGTGTTTCTTGACCAGCAGAAGCTGGCACTGGAAACGTTGACCAGCAACCTGGGTACTCTCAAAGCGCAACAGGACCCTGCCGTTGAAATCTACGCAGATGAACATGCCGAGTATGGCATTGTTGCCAAAGTGCTGGCAGCGATTCAGCGCGCGGGCATCAGCAAGTTCAGCTTTGTGATGTCTCCGGATTCAGCAAGGCAAAGTAGCTAAGATGACTGCGCTGGTATACATGGATGATGATAGCCAGGCCAAGGTCTGGCGTGCAGTTATCCTGTCTTTGGGGCTGCATGCGCTGGTCATCGCGATTTATCCTACATTGAAGCATATCGAATTGCCCAGGATCCCGGACCGGCTGGAAATCGAATTCTTTACCATGAAAATGCCGGCTTCCAAGCCCAGCGAGCAGCAGGTTGCACCTGCGGTGGTGGCTTCAGCGCCACCTGAGCCACAAAAAACGCCCACCACCATCAAGCCGCAAACGGCACCGCAGGTAGAAAACCAAAAGGCTGTCATTGCAGCACCTGCCAGCAATGATGCGAGTTACCAGGTGCCTGAACAGGCTTTGCCTGCACGCGCAGAGCCGGCACCACCTGTGAGCGCACCAGCCAGTACCAGTGATGCTGCTAACCATGCGCCTGCTGAATCGGCGGCAAAAGAATCGCGTGCTGTACCAGCGGCTAGTGCGCCGACCAGCAGTGAATCAGATGAGTTAACGACCAGTGATAATGATGCATGGGGAGATTACGGCGATCAGTTGCGCTCGCTCGTGAACAAAGGCAAGCAGTATCCGACCATTGCAATCCGCAGGCATCTTGAAGGGGAAGTGACTATTCTTGCCCAGTTTGTGCGCGGCGAGCTGGTGCAAGTGTCACTGGCGGATACCAGCAAGCACGCGCCTCTGGATGAGGAGGCATTACGCATGGTAAAAAAAGCCATAGTCCAGCTGGGCGTGAAAGATAGCCTAAAGAAAAAAACTTTCAAAATCACTGTCCCGGTGTCTTTTAAATTGGAATAAAAACAATGACAACAGTGTCATGCGGCAGAATTGTCGGAAAGGCTATCCCTCACTTTCGTTAACGATAATTCTGCTCTCCACCCCCTGTGCTTGCCATCTTCCTCCGGTAAACACAGGGGATTTTTTTGCACGGAATTGATGTGCTTAGTCATCGCCAATGTTTAGCTATTCGTCTAAGTTGTAACAACTTCCAAACATGTTTACATGGTCCAGATATTCAAATCTGTATGTCCGCACAATCTTTATCATGCTATTTTCTGTGAAATCATCGTGCCAGACTGATTAAATTTTGCTTATTTGTGCATGATTTAATGCTGTTAAAACACTCAACGATCAAATGGATTTTCAAATCCCATCTTGTTGATTCGTTTTGATTTTTCAGGCTTCCATATTGGCCTGAAAGCCTTTGTTTAGGCAGTCTCTGAATTTGGAATTCTCAACAAAACCCATCATTTGAATCTGTAGCAAAATTCTTTTTTCTTGTCACTGAGGCCGTCTTATGCTACCGTTCAATGTGTAACAAATTTGTAACTAAACGTAATTTAGTTGCTACAGATTCAGTTCTGGGTTGGCAAACATGTTATCCATTTACGAAACGCAATGCATTGCAAAGCCAAACGCTTCCGCTTCTGCTGAAAGTGTCTGTAAATTGTTGCTGAGTTTGGGCATTTTGACAGGATTGATCGCCCTCGCTTTTGTGCATATCGGTGCCTGGATGGTATTGCCATTTGCTGGTTTGGAATTAGTGTTAGTGGTTCTGGCGTTTGTGTGGGTGTTAAAACACAGTGATGATTACGAAAAAATCACCATCGCCGAGGATCATGTTGAAATTGAGCAAAGTGTATTAGGCAAAATAAAACACGTCCGCTTTCAACGCTATTGGACCCGGATAACGCTCAGGGAAAGTGAGAATGGCAAGACATCACTTTGGATCGGGTCCCGTAATCAAGAAGTTGAGTTTGGCCGCGACACCATGAACAACGCGCAACGCGCTGAACTGGTATCACATCTGAAACGAACACTTCTAAAAAACTAAATAACTAGATTTTGGAGCAGATTAGATGCAAGGAATGAAGAAGCTTGGGGCTAGTGCGTTCGCACTGTTTTATTCATTAAGCGCACGCGCTGACTACACTTTCAATTTCCCAGACCCGGTCACGCCGATGGCGCTGGATACACTGCATGTGCATAATAAATTCATGCTGATTACCGCCGTGATTTTTGTGGTGGTGCTGGCAATCATGATTTATTCAATCGTCAAACACCGTCATGACAAAGGCTACAAGGCCATTGTCGACAAGGCACCATCTACCACGATGGAAATTTTCTGGACGCTGATCCCATTTGCCATTCTCCTGCTGATCGACTTTGTCATCATGGGTATTCCGGCTTACCACAGTGTGGTGATGATGGAAGATACGCGTGACCAGTCCACCATGGTGATCAAAATCACCGGTTCACAATGGCGCTGGCAATATGAGTATCTGGATGGCGATGCCCAGGGCATCAAGTTCGTCAGCAACCTGGCGACTTCTGATGGCCAACTGCATAACAAAGAAGATAAGGGCGAGAACTACCTGCTGGAAGTGGACAATCCGCTGGTACTGCCGGTAGGTGAAAAAGTCCGCATCCTGATGACGGCTTCTGACGTGTTACATAACTGGTGGGTGCCGCAATTCGGTTCTTCACGCGTCGCCGTGCCAGGCTTTATCCGTGAAACATGGGTGCAGGTCGAAAAAGCAGGTGTTTATCGCGGTCAATGTAAAGAGTTATGCGGTAAGGGCCACGGTTACATGCCAGTGGTAGTCAATGCAGTCTCCAAAGAAGAGTTTGCTGCCTGGGCTGGTAAAAAACAGGCGGAGCAAAAAGCCGCTGGTGATGTCAAAGAAATGACCAAGGAAGAATTGCTGGCTCAAGGTAAAACCGTTTACGAGAAAAACTGTGCGGTTTGCCACCAGGTGAGCGGTGCAGGTTTGCCTCCAGCCTTCCCGGCACTGACAGGCAGCAAAATCGCTACCGGCCCGATTTTTGGCGCCGATGGTAAATACCAAAAAGACAGTCATCTGGATCGCGTACTGAACGGCAAAGGTGTTATGCCGGCCTGGAAAGCGACCTTGAATGACACTGAAATTGCTGCTGTGATTACTTACGAGCGTAATGCCCTGGGTAATACTGCATCGGTGGATGCCCTGGTGCAACCGCCACAGGTTAAAGCAGCACGCGAATAAACTTTGAAAGATTTTTAGGAGAGCAACGATGAGTACCACCTCCGTAGCACATCACGACGAGCATGAGGAACATCCTACCGGCATCATGCGTTGGTTGACCACCACCAACCATAAAGATATCGGTACCATGTACCTGACATTCTCACTGGTCATGTTTTTAGTGGGCGGCTGTATGATTCTTGGCATCCGTGCCGAATTGTTCAAGCCAGGCCTGCAATTGATGAACCCTGAGTTCTTCAACCAATTGATTGGCGTACATGCGCTGATCATGATTTTCGCGGCGCTGATGCCTGCTGCTACCGGCTTCGCCAACTGGATGTTGCCACTGCAACTGGGCGCGCCTGATATGGCATTGCCGCGGTTGAACAACTGGGGTTTCTGGATCCTGCCGCCTTCAGCTATCTTGCTGACTCTGCCCTTTACCCTGGCTTTATTCGGTATCGGTGATGGCGCACTGGCAACCGGCTGGACCTTCTATCCACCGCTCTCCGTACAAGGGGGTATCGGCGTAGACTTCGCGATTTTCGCGGTGCATTTGCTGGGTATTTCTTCAGTATTGGGTTCCATCAATGTGATTGTGACCATTTTTAACATGCGTGCGCCAGGTATGACACTGATGAAAATGCCGTTGTTTGCCTGGGGCTGGCTGATCACGGCTTTCCTGTTGGTTGCAACCATTCCAGTGCTGGCTGGTGCAGTGACCATGTTGCTGACAGACCGCCATTTCGGAACCCACTTCTTTGATGCTGCCGGTGGTGGTGACCCGATTATGTTCCAGCATTTATTCTGGTTCTTTGGTCACCCTGAAGTGTATATCCTGCTGTTGCCTGTCTGGGGTTTTATCCCGCAAATTTTGCAGACATTCAGTCGTAAACCAATGTATGGCTATAAAGCACAAGTATATTCATTGTGGTCTATCGGCGCTCTGTCTGTAGTTGTGTGGGCGCACCACTTCTTTACTGCTGGTATGCCAGTGCCAGCGCTGCTCTACTTTATGTATAGCACCATGGCGATTTCCCTGCCTCTCGCTGTTTTATTCTATTGCTGGATCCGCACTATGTGGAAAGGGGCAATGACGTTTGAAACCCCAATGCTGTTCGCGGTTGGCTGGATTATCCTGTTTGGTGTGGGTGGCCTCACCGGCCTGGTGCTGGCCGACGTTGCGGCAGATGCGCAATACCACAACAGTTATTTCGTGGTTGCTCACTTCCATTACACACTCTTTGCAGGTGGCATCATGGGCATCATGGCGGGCGTGTATTACTGGCTGCCAAAAATGACTGGTCACATGTATAACGAGAAGCTGGGTAAATTGCACTTCTGGTTAACTGCCATTTCATTCAATGTGACGTTTATTCCTCAGTTCTTCGTAGGCCTGGCAGGTATGCCACGTCGTATTCCTGACTATGCGCTGCAATTTGCTGAATTCAATATGATCTCTACAGTGGGTGCATTCGTATTGGGCTTGTCACAGTTATTACTGGTATACAACATTGTCAGTTGTGCCCGAGGTGGTCAGAAAGCGACAGACAAAGTATGGGATGGTGCGATCGGCCTGGAATGGACATTGCCTTCACCACCGCCATATCACAGTTTCACTGAGCAACCTGTTGTAAAGTAAACCTGTAGTGCAGTAATCGGTATCGCAGGCTATTCAACAATGGATGAATAGCCTGCAGTTAACCTCATGCAGGAATGAAAGTGACAGGAAAAGATTTTGAGTGAACCGAAGCAAAGTAGTAGGAAGATTGCATGGATTTTGGCCGCAGTAGCCATTGCATGGTATGTGATTTCAATATTCACCATGTGGAAATAGTTTTTAAAAGTATCTAGTGTTCAAGCAGAATAATGTTGAGTCCAGGTAATGTTGAGTCAGGATAAGTCAGCAGCCAACAGGAAGTTGGCATTAAAGTTAGTATGGATTCTTGTAGGTGCGCTGGTATTTGCATTTGCGCTAGTGCCTCTGTATGACGTGATTTGTTCTGTCACTGGTTTGAATGGCAAAACAAGCAATGTTGCGCAGACCGCAGCAAAGCAGAAAGTAGATTTATCGCGGGAAGTGACTGTGCAGTTTGTATCTTCCGTGATGCCTGGTTTGGGTTGGAATTTTTATGCCAAACAAAATAGCATCAAGGTGCATCCAGGCCAGGTAACCGTAGTGATGTTTGAAGCAAAGAATACAACGAGTGAGGTAGTGGCCGGGCAGGCAATACCGAGTGTGACACCAGGTAAAGCGTCTGCCCATCTGAAAAAGATTGAGTGTTTTTGTTTTGTAAAGCAATCACTCAAACCCGGCCAGGTAAAACAGCTGCCGCTCAGGTTTTTTATTAGTACTGATTTACCGCCAGAAGTGAATGAGCTCACCTTATCGTACTCGTTCTTTCCGGCAAGCAAATGATTCAAATTAATGATTGATTGTGATTTAAATTATAAAAATCAAATGATTGGGAGTTAGGCATGGCAAGTCATTCAGATAACCATTATTTCGTACCACACGGCAGTATTTACCCTGCACTGATTTCTGTTGGTCTGCTGTCTATGGCCAGCGGCTTTGTGTTTAATGTCACCGGCTCTGATTTGCGTGGCGATGGCTCACTCAAAAATCCTTCGCTGGACTTTTTGGCTACGCCCGGCAAATACATGATGTACCTGGGTTTGGCGATCATTCTGTTCATGATGTTCAAATGGTTGAGCGATGTAGTCACTGAAAGCCTGACCGGCCAGTACAGAAAATGGGAAGACAAATCTTTCCGTATCGGCATGATTGTGTTTATCTGTTCAGAGGTCGCTTTCTTTGCCGCTTTCTTCGGTGCGCT
Organism: Methylophilus sp.; assembly: GCA_032153875.1. Taxonomy (GTDB): domain Bacteria; phylum Pseudomonadota; class Gammaproteobacteria; order Burkholderiales; family Methylophilaceae; genus Methylophilus. Next base: position 9,623 of record JALDYP010000049.1, on the reverse strand, counting down.
ATTCTATATGCGGGTGTTATCGGTACCGGACCTGGCGTCTTATGCGCCGGATATCACGCCCTACAAGGACTTCCTGAGTACCTGGCCAACACAAGGTCCTGGCGGTGTAGTGCTGGGCGAGACCTTCAAGCCTAATCCAGACTTTCACCCGATGACCTGGAGTGGACTGCCGTTAATCAACACGCTGTTGTTACTGAGCTCTGGCGCAACCATCACCTGGGCGCACTGGGGATTGATCAAAAACAACCGCAAGCAACTGGTTGTGGGTCTGGCATTAACCGTGGCGTTAGGGATCACTTTCCTGATCTGTCAGGCCGCTGAGTATCATCATGCTTACACTGAAATGGGTTTGACTCTGAAGTCCGGTGCTTATGGCGCGACCTTTTTTATGCTGACCGGCTTTCACGGTTTCCATGTGACGATTGGTACATTGATGTTGATCGTGATTCTGCTGCGCAGTATCAAAGGGCATTTCACACCGGAACATCATTTCGGGTTTGAAGGTGTGGCCTGGTACTGGCACTTTGTGGATGTGGTGTGGCTGGGTTTGTATATTTTTGTCTACATGCTCTAGCATCAGAAAAGGGCGCCGAGAGCGCCCTTTTTAACAATCAGGTTTAACTTAAGTCAGTTTTAACTACAGCGTATGGCCGATATAGCCGAAATGGGCAGCAAGAATCAGTAACAGAAACAAGCCTATGGACAAGCCGATACGCATGGTCAATGCTTTTACTGTACGGTCAGAACCTCGTTTGTCTTTAAGCAGGAAAACCAGGGCAGAAAATAAACTGCCGATAATGACCAGCAGTACAAGAACAGTCGCAATTTTTATAAGCATGATGTGATCCTGCGCTAAGTAAAGCAATAAGTGTAAGTAATTAGGTAGGCACATTATGGGCTGTAAGTAAGAAAATGCAAATACCTTTGGGATCTTATGTGTTGAGGCTACGGCCAGTGGTGATATTGGTGGTGGCACTCATGGTTTTTGGCTGTTTGAAATTGGGCATGTGGCAGTGGCACAAAGCCGAACAAAAGCAGGCGATTACGCTTGCGCTGGCTGAAGGTAAACTCAATGTGGTTGAGCTGGCAGCGCAAGGCAAGCTGGATGAAAATAGCATAGAAGCTTTGCATACCCGTGCAGTCAAACTCAAGGGACATTACCTGCCGGAAAACTCTTTCTTTCTGGATAATCAGGTTGAGCAGGGGCAGGCGGGCTTTCACGTGTTAACGCCATTTTTATTAAGCGATAACCGCACGGTCATTTTGGTCAACCGGGGGTGGGTAGCAGGATTTTCTGACCATCAGCAATTGCCGGTGATCAAGACTACTGAAGGTGAGCAAACGCTGGCAGGGATGCTGTGGCATCAAAAGAAAACAGGGTTTCAATTGGGCCAGCCAGATGCGCATTGGAATAAAGTACAGCAAGTGATAGATTTTGAGTATTTACAAAAGCAGTTGCCTTATCCGCTGCTGCCGCATGCTATCCTCAAACTGGACCCTGACGTAGCGCAAGATGGATTTATCCGCCATTGGGATGTCCCGGCGGGCCAGGTCGAGAAACATTTAAGTTATGCCTATCAATGGTTTGGTTTTGCGCTGGCAAGCATCCTGATTGGTGTGTATCAAATGCTGGAAAAACGGCCAGGAAAAAGCCAGGAAGAGATTTAGCAAGGTAGTCATGCAAGAAAGTTCACAGTCACAAACTTCATTAAATGCCGCCCAGCAGCGCAAAGGCCGCATGATTTTTTTACTGCTGGCGGTATTTTTCACCGTGCCATTAGTCGTTGTCATTGCGATGATCAAATTTGACTGGCGACCTAGCGGCAAAAGTTATGGCCAGCTGATTCAACCGCCAGTTTCACTCGCTTCCAGCACGCACTGGGTAAATGACCAGCAGCAAGCCATGCCGACCTTCTGGCAAGATAAGTGGAATATCGTCCTCATTGCTGGTGAATGCGATGCGCGCTGTATGCAGCGTTTGTACGATTTAAGACAGGTGTATGTTTCGCTGTATAAAGACATGATCCGTGTGCAGCGCGTGCTGATTACGCAACAGGCAGATACCAGCAAGATTCGTGAGCGTTATCCTGACCTGCTGATTATCAATGGCGAGTCTGAGCAGGTGACCGCCTTGGGTCGTATGCTGAGTGGTGGCGGGCAGAATACGCTGGATGCGAATCGCGTGTATTTCATTGATCCGCTAGGCAATATCATGATGCAGTATCCGCCCGAGCAGGAAGCCAAGTGGATACGCAAGGATATGATGAAATTGCTCAAGGCTTCATGGGCGGGTTAAGCATGTTCAGGTCACTAAGTATTGTTGCTGTGGTGTTGGCGTTTTGTGTCGTGGTATTAGGCTCATATGTAAGGCTATCCGATGCCGGATTAGGCTGCCCAGACTGGCCAGGCTGCTATGGCGCCTTGTCGGTGCCGCAAAGTGAATCGGCCATTCATTCTGCACAGCAGTCATTTCCGGATAAACCGCTGGAGCACGCCAAGGCGTGGAAAGAAATGGCGCACCGTTACCTTGCTGGAAGTCTTGGCCTGTTCATTTTGGCTCTGGCATGGCTGGCATATGTGAACAGGTCAAAAATACAGACATCCTGGCAGTTATCGGTTGGCCTGGTCGTACTGGTTTTTTTGCAGGCGTTGCTGGGTATGTGGACTGTGACGCTATTACTCAAGCCGGTCATTGTGACCTTGCATTTGCTGGGCGGGATGACCACCCTGGCATTGTTATGCTGGGTTGCCGTTCGCAATAATGCGCAACCATCGATCGCCTTGCCATCTGCGCAGCAATGGTGGTTACGTTTGGCATTGGTGGTGTGGTTTTTACAGGTAATGCTGGGTGGCTGGACCAGCAGTAACTATGCAGCACTCGCCTGTACTGATTTTCCCACCTGCCATGGTTTATGGTGGCCTGATATGGATCTGCACGATGCATTTCACCTGACACGTGCGCTGGGTGAAAGCCGGGATGGCGGTCAATTGCACCTGGATGCCTTGACCGCGATTCAATGGATACACAGGCTGGGTGCGCTGGTTGTGCTTGGTTGGGGCCTGGCCAGTATCAGGATTTTGTCACAGCGAAAAACCGCCAGAACCTTGGCGTGGACATTACTGCTGGTCCTGCTGTTACAAATCAGTGTCGGTATCGGCAACCTGTTATTGCAACTGCCGTTGGTATTGGCGGTGTTGCATAACGCCGGCGCTGCGTTGCTGGGCATCTGCCTGGTGACAATCAATGCGAGATTAATTAATACGTCTTATTAGAAAAGTTGGGGGATTAGTCATGCAAAGTATTTGGGTTACACAACTGACATCGGCCAAAATGAGCTTGCGCAATTTTTATGCGCTGTGCAAACCGCGCGTCACGGCACTCATTGTTTTTACGGCGATTATCGGCATGTTTATGGCTACGCCAGGTATGGTGTCTTTACAGATTTTACTGGCAGCAACTGTGGGCATTGCATTTGCGTCAGGTGCAGCTGCGGCGTTTAACTGTTTAATCGAACACAAGATCGATGCCGTGATGGCGCGTACACGTGCGCGTCCACTCCCGACCGGCCAGTTATCGCAAATGGAAACCTTGTTATTCGCCAGTGTGCTTGGTGGCATAGGCCTGAGTATTCTGTATTACTGGGTGAACCCGCTGACCATGTGGCTGACACTGGGAACGTTTGTTGGTTATGCTGTGATCTACACAGTGTTCCTGAAACCGGCAACACCGATGAATATCGTGATTGGTGGCGCATCAGGTGCGATGCCGCCTATCCTTGGCTGGGCAGCAGTGAATAACACCGTATCGCCTGAGGCGCTGGTCATGTTCCTGATCATTTTTGCCTGGACGCCTCCGCATTTCTGGGCGCTGGCCTTGTATCGCCGCGAAGAATACGCCAAAGTGGGTATGCCTATGTTGCCGGTCACCCACGGCGAGCAATTTACGCTGCTACATATTTTGCTGTATACCGTTATCCTGATCGTGGTGTCTTTGATGCCTTATGGCTTAGGCATGAGTGGCTGGTTGTACCTGGCGTCAGCAGCGTGTTTGAATGCGGTGTTTCTTTACTACGTCGTCAGCCTTTATCGTCGCTATTCTGATGAGCTGGCCAAAACCACTTTCAAATATTCGATTCTTTACCTGAGCCTGATATTTGCCGCGTTATTGCTGGATCATTATCTGATCTGATAATAATTAGTTAACTTTGGTGGCAGCATGTTGCAATGCTGCCATTTTTGTTTCCGCTCCCAGCAGAGGATAGGATTTCTCTTGCAGTGTCTGCAAATCCAGTTGCTCCAGCAAAGAGCTGAACATGGCAGGTTTGCCATGCAGGAACCCCTGGATGAAATCGCAATTGATGACCTTTAGGATATTCTCCTGTTGCGCATTTTCCACGCCTTCGGCAATCAGCTGCATATTCAGCTCATGTGCCATCTGGATGATAGAGCGGCACAGGATAAAGTCATAGTTATCGACACCCAGGTTATTGATAAATGATTTATCGATTTTCACATAATCGATATGGTATTTTTTCAGGTAACCGAGTGCAGAATAACCGGTACCGAAGTCGTCGATCGATAGTTTAATCCCCGCCTGTTTAAGCGTTTTTAAGGTGTCCTGAATCACTTTGGAAGGCTCCAGCAACAAGCCCTCTGTAATCTCAAAACAGAACAGTTCACACGGAATATTCGAACGCTCAAGGCGTTTGATAAACGCCATCAAATGTTGCGGATGCGCAAACTGTATCGGTGAAATATTGAGGCTGATCTGGATGCCCTGCAAACGCATGGTGTCTATGGTCGATAAGTCATGCAGCACTTCATTAAATATCCATTTGCCGATCTCAATAATAATGCCTGACTCTTCCGCGATCGGGATAAACACACTGGGCGGAATATTGCCACGCGTCGGGTGTTGCCAGCGGATAAGTGCCTCGGCTTTAATCAGCGAAATATCCTGCAAGCGGTAGATAGGCTGGTACACCAGGTGCAACTCGTTATTTTCAATGGCAGAACGCAGGTCATGCGTCAGCGAAATGCGCTCCTTGATTTCCTGCTGCATGGTTTGCGTAAAAAACTGGTACTGGTTTTTACCGGCGCGTTTGGCAGCATACAAAGCCTGGTCGGCATACATCATCAGGGTTTCGGCGGAATCACTATGGTCAGGAAACACCGCAATGCCTATGCTGGCAGTCACAAAGTACTGGTTGTCGTCGATATGAAAAGGCGAGCGCACGGTCTCTACAATTTTGGCGCCGATGTCATGCAGCACCTTGATATCCTTGAGTTTGGGAATCACGACTACAAACTCATCGCCACCGAGCTTGGCGGTAGTATCGCCATCCCGCACGCACGATTGAATACGCAGTGCGGCATTCTGCAACAGGCGGTCACCTACCGCATGCCCGGCGATATCATTGACATCCTTGAATCCGTCTAGGTCGATCAACAGCAAGCCTAATTGCTGTTGTGATTGCTGGCATTCCAGGATTGATTTCTCCAGGCAATCCTGTAACAAATAACGGTTAGGTAATTGTGTCAGGTAATCATAGTTGGCTTGCCGCCAGATCTGCTGGCGCACTTCTGCCTCCCGCCGTTGCGCACGCTGGTAGAAGCGCCAGAGCTGATGCACCAGCAGCATGCAAGCCAGGGCAAGTATCGTGATGCCGGCCTCAATCGCCAGCTGGCTGAACAAGCCAGCATCCGCCACCGGCACCGGTGCTGCTATCGCCTGACCAGTCAATGACATTGCCATGAACAACATTATTTCAATAATTTTCTTGAGTGGATAATCCATACCAAGCAATCTGAATGTGCAAATGATGGCCTGGCAAACCTTGTCGGCACTGAGTATCAGGCCGTGCGTAACAAGGCACACCAGGAGTTAACCTGATTAACGGCAGGCAGGCTAAAAACTTGAGGTGGATACTGGATTTTTTACGAGGACGCCCACAGCGCAGCCGCAGGCGTGGATTGAGGCGGGAGACTTGCTGGAATTATTTACCGGATAAACAGGTCTTCATAAAGGTTTTACGTTCGTCACCATTTAAAGCCCTGGTTTTTGCATCTGCGTTACAGGTCTTCATTTTATTCTGTTGTGCGGTCAGGCCGGAGTCTGCGCTGTCGGCTGATAAACAGGTTTTCATAAACGCTTTGCGGTCATCGCCTTTTAAGGCTTTGCTGCTGGCATCTGCGTTGCAGGTCTTCATTTTACTCTGTTGTGCAGTCAGGCCGGAGTCTGCGCTGTCGGCTGATAAACAGGTTTTCATAAATGCTTTGCGGTCATCGCCCGTTAAGGCTTTGGTGCTGGCATCTGCATTACAGGTTTTCATTTTTTCCTGTTGCGTGGCTGCTGAAACTGAAAGACAGAATGAGGAAAGCAGTAGCGCAAGAACCAGTTTTTTCATGAAATTCTCCAAACAAGTTATGAATAGGATGATGAATGATTCAGGCTGCCAGAATGCGAGCCTGACCATGCCATTCTGACACAGAGCATGAGTGTTGGGGTGGAATAAAAAAGCCCGGTGATTAGCCGGGCTTAAACGTGTGGTTAACGGCTTATTGAATAGGCACGCTATGTAATGTGCCTGCTTTCATATCCGGCACCAGTAAAGATTGGCCATCTGCTGACAGGCTGATATCTGCTGCTGATTGATAACCCTGGATAATACGTTGCGGAGTCGCTTTAGGTTCAGCCAGCTGCCAGACGTTGCCGCCCGCCCAGTCGCTCACATATAAATGACCATGCGCATCACGAACCAAGCCATCAGCACCGCCAAAACCCTGGTTCAGCAATGTCACCGCAGCTTTTTTGCCACCTGACTGCACCCTGAACAGTTTGCCAGTGCCAAAGTCAGCTACCAGTAAACTATTAGCGCCATCCATCAGCAAACCATTAGGGCGTTTGATACCAGCATTCGCTTTGAGGATTTCAGTCACTTTACCGGCCGGTGTGATTTTGAAGATGCCAGCACCTTTGCCATTGTCATCGCCACTGTCGGAGACGTACACATTGCCAAGGCCATCGATTTCAATGTCGTTCAAGAACACTGGTTTGCGCGGGAAAGCAGAGCTTGCTGCAGTCACCGTTTGTTTGCCGGTTTGCGTATCAATACTGACTACCCTGTCGACATCGGCAACCACTAACTGGCCGTTAAACATATCCAGGCCTTTAGGATCATTCAGGCCTTCTGCCAACGTTTTACGGCTACCATCGGCATCGATCTGGGTGATTTTGCCATCGCCCGCTTTGCCGAACTCACCAATTTCCGAAACGTACACCACACCATTCGGTGCGGCAAATACTGACTCCGGCATGGCGAATCCGGTCAATGTTGTCTCACCTTTATTCGCGCTGGTATTAGTGCCCGGCGCCGCGGCGGCAGATTTGCCTTGTGTTTTGCCGTTATAGCTGACACGGTAAATCACACCATTGTAATCATCTGAAACCAGCAGTGAGCCATCCGGCAATTGCAATACGTCATTTGGGCGGCCCCAGACTTCGCCTTCTGCACTCAACCAGCCATCAATGAATACCTTGGTTTCCTTGACCTGCTTTTGTTCGTCGAAAGTAACGCGCACCAATTGATAGCCGACCGGTTCCTTGCGGTTCCAGGAGCCATGCTGGGCGATCACGGCGTTGCCCTGGTATTCGCTAGGGAACTGTTTGCCGGTATAAAACTTGAAGCCCAGGTTGGCACTGTGCGCCTGGAACTCTGCCACCGGTTTCGTTACAGATGCGGGTGGCGTTTTGTTCTGCCATTTCGGATCACGTGCATCGCCACCGGCAAAGAAAGGGAATCCGAAATGCAGGCCTGCTTTAGGCGCCGCGTTCAGTTCATCATGCGGGATATCTGCCCCCAGTAAGTCGACACCATTGTCGGTGAAGAACAGGGTATTTGTGCCTGGCTGGAAATCCATACCGACCGAGTTACGCACGCCTTTGGCAAAGGTTTCTACCTGGCTGCCATCCGGGTTCATGCGGATAATGGACGCTTCAATACCGGTCGGGTCGCAGATATTGCAAGGCGCGCCTATGGTTACATACAACTTGTTATCCGGACCGGTCGCGATATAACGCCAGCCGTGATGCGCTTTATTCGGTAACTTGTCATAGACCACTTCGCGCATGGCCTTGAACGGTAGGGTCAGATCAAAATCCGGTGCGGCATAACGCGTGATGCGGTGTTGTTCGGCCACATACAGGTGTCCGTCTACCATGGCGACGCCATTACCAACATTGAGGTCATCGAGAATCGCAACCACCTGGTCGGCTTTGTGGTCCTTGTTTCTATCGACTACGGCATACACTTTATTGCCACGTGTACCCACGTAGACGTTGCCATTGGTGCCCAGCGTCATCTGGCGTGCGCCTGGCACTTCAGCATAGACATCGACTTTGAAACCGTCAGGCACGCGCAATTTACTCAGGTTGTCGCGCACATCCTGGATATCTGCCCAGGCCGAGATCGACAGGGTTGCGAATATGGAACCGATCAGGCCTTTTATCAGTTGATTTTTAATCACGTTTATCCTCTCTGTAAAAACATTGCATTCAATACAAGTGTGGTATGAGTAGTCTACGCAGGCTGAGGTTCGCTGGTAAGTTTAAAAATATGAAATGATTGCCTATTTATATTGATTATTAGGTGTATAAAGCCATTTTGGAGTATTATTTTTGCCTAATCAATCATTTAAATTAAATATATGAGCAATCCTGACTGTTGGTATGCCCACGACCGCGATAAAACCATCGCACTCTTATCCAGCCAGACCCGTAGTGAAGGGTTTACCCTGACTGCGCTCGATGGTGTCAAGCTGATGCGCTGGAACCGGTCCATTCCGCGTAGCCCTGTGTTTTACGAGCCCAGCATCGTGTTTGTCTGCCAGGGCCGCAAAATCGGTTACCTTGGCGGCGAGGTCTATCAATACAATCCGCAACAATTCCTGATTTTGTCTGTGCCGTTGCCATTCGAGAGTGAAACCATCGCTTCACCGGAAGAGCCATTGCTCGCTATATCTATCCGTATCAATCTGGCCATGATCTCTGAGCTGTTATTGAATGTTGAGCACGACACGCCGATGAAAATCAATGGCAAGAGCGGCATTACTTCCACGCCGCTGGACGCACGATTATCCAATGCGGTGGTCAGATTGCTGGAATGCCTGCAATCCAAAACCGAAGCCACGGTATTGGGCCAGGCGATCATCCGCGAGATCCATTACCGCATCTTGCAGACTTCGCAGGCCTCCGCCATTTTGGCGGCGCACAGCACACACAATAATATGGGCAAGATCAGCAAGGCGTTGCGGCTGATCCATTCTGAATATGATAAAGAGCTGAATGTGGATAAGCTGGCCTCGGAATCGACCATGAGTGTGCCTTCTTTCCATGCCGCATTCCGGGATGTGACCGCTACTTCGCCTATCCAGTACCTGAAAATGACGCGCTTGCATAAAGCACGGTTGCTGATGGTGCAGGATGGTTTAAGTGCCACGCTGGCGGCCAGCAAGGTAGGTTACGAAAGTGCCTCGCAATTCAGCCGCGAGTTCAAGCGCATGTTTGGCAAAAGCCCGATGGAAGAGGTGAGTGCGGTGCGCAGTGCGCTGATCACTACCCCGAG
>JALDYP010000048.1:0-18656 GCA_032153875.1 Methylophilus sp. | reverse complement strand
CTGAAAAGCACAGGGGGCTGTTATCCTGCGCATAAATCGGGCAAAATCCTCCTACGTTAACAAGGCTGTAAAAAGTGGATAAACGCGCGCAAATTTTACTGAAAACCCTGGTTGAGCATTACATCAGTGCCGGCCAACCGATAGGGTCACGCACATTGCTGCAACATTCCGGCCTGGATGTCAGCCCGGCGACTATCCGCAATGTGATGAGTGACCTTGAACAACTGGGTTTTATCACTAGCCCGCATACTTCTGCAGGCAGGATACCCACCAAAAAAGGTTACCGGTTGTTTGTCGATTCGTTGATGACCGTACAACCGCTGGATAACCAGTTTGTGGCACAACTCAAAACCGGACTTTCCTCGCCCAACCAGCAGGAACTGATCAGTAGCGCGGCAGATATGCTTTCACAGCTGACGCAATTTGCCGGACTTGTCATGACGCCCAAACGCGTGCGCAATGTACTCAAGCATATGGAATTTCTGCATCTGAGCGAAAAGAAAATCCTGGTCATTCTGGTGACTGAAGACGGTCAGGTACAGAACCGTATTTTGATGGCAGAGAAGACATTCAGTGCCAGCGAACTGATAGCAGCCAGCAACTACGTCAACAGCCATTGCCAGGGATTAACACTGGATGAGTTGCAGCATAAGTTAAAGCAGGAGCTGCAACAGATGCAGGCCGATATCAACCGGCTGATGTCCGCCGCGCTGGATGCTGCCGGCCAACCTGAACAATCGGCCAAAGAAACCGTGGTGATATCCGGCGAGCGTAATTTGCTACAGGTTGATGAGCTTTCAACCAATGTCACCAGCCTGCGTAAACTGTTCGAAATCTTTGAGCGCCGCACGGCACTCATGCAATTGCTGGACCACAGCCAGCGTGCAGATGGCATTCAAATTTTTATCGGCGGTGAAAGTGGTTACCTGCCACTGGACGAATGCAGCCTGATCACCGCACCTTATGAAGCTGATGGGCAAGTCGTAGGAACACTGGGGGTTATCGGTCCTACGCGGATGGCTTACGAACGCATTATTCCTATCGTCGATATCACCGCAAAACTGTTATCTAACGCGCTTTCCAATCAATAATTTTTATTTCTTTACATTTTTTTCAACAATGTCTGAATTGTCCGACATGACTATCAGCTGATATCCTCTTCGCCTGTTTTTTAAGATTTTAGATAATTAGTTAATGCTTGATTTACACAAATGAAGTTGCCAAATTGAACAAAAAATTAGGTTTGTCCACTTTTGTCGGCGGCAATGCTTAGTACTTCCGGCTACTGCTTTTCTGCATCCGATGGAGAATTCAGCCATCATTACCGGTATTGGCGCGGTAAGGTAGTTGTAGTACTGACCAGTGAAATGCAATTGGAACCATATTTTGGTCATGTAGGTACCAGATTAAAAATATAATGACCCGCAGTTTGAGGATTTTCAAGCGGTTATCCGTAATATTAGATTTTTTAGGCAAGCTCCTGAGCAGTTGGCAATGTGCCTGCTATGACAGGTCGCAAGGCTGATTCAAATATAAAGTTTTTAATTTCTTTTTTTAACCGTTGGTAGGAGTTTAGTATGAAAAAATCTTTATTAATGCTTGCACTTGGGCTAAGCACGGCCTTCAGTAATGTTTACGCGGCAACTTATGATGCAGTCCTGTCCGGTGATGGCTATCAGTTCAGCAGTTCTTTCTCTGGTGATACAAGTTTTGATGACTACATCAAATTCAGTACAGAAGGATTTCAGAATGTTGTAGCCAGCATCTCTGGCTCCAGCAGCAAAACCTTTACATTCTCAGTTTTTAATCTGCTTGATGCTGATAAGAATCTGGTTGCTACTGGTACCGTATTAAACGGTACGCCAAAAGTAGCTTTCGGCTATCTGGAAACTGCGCAATATGGTGATTATTTCCTGCATGTCGTTGGTCAAAGTTTTGGCGCTACTACAGGTTACAACGGCACTATCACAGTGACTACGGCAGTACCGGAACCTGAGGGTTATGCACTGATGCTTGGCGGTTTAGCCCTGGTTGGCGTGTTAGGCCGCAAAAAATCGCGTAAAAACGTTTAATCGTTTTCAGGCATAAACTGATCCCCGCTCAGGCGGGGATTTTTATTGCCTGTATAACCACTACCGGATTTTGGAACTCACTGGATATATCTTCAAGCTATGAGCACTAGCGTCAGCCAGAAAAGCGTTCTTACCTTTGCCTGCCGAATCGCTTAGAATAGTCATATGGCCTACTACAACACCGAACCACCATTAAAAAAAGAAACCCCATCAAAAGTAGGAATTCTGCTGGCCAACCTGGGCACACCTGAAGCACCTACCGCCAGTGCATTACGTCCTTATTTGCAGAAATTCCTGATGGATAGACGAGTCGTTGAAATCCCGCGCTTCATCTGGTGCTGGATCTTGCATTTCATCATCCTGGTTGTGCGCCCGAAAAAGTCTGCTGAAAAATATGCCGCTATCTGGAAAGCCGAGGGCTCGCCATTGATGGTGTATGCACAACGGCAGAAAACATTATTGGAAGCCAAGTTCCCGGAGTCTGAATATTTGATAGAACTCGGCATGACTTATGGTGAACCCGGCATCCGGCGTGCAATTACATCACTCAAAGCGCAAAATTGTGAGCGTATCCTGGTATTCCCGCTATACCCTCAATATGCAGCCAGCAGCACTGGAGCCGCTTTTGATGCAGTATGGCGTGTGTTACTAAAGACACGCAATGTGTCTGCCATCCGTACCATCAAGGACTATCATGACCATCCTCATTACATCCAGGCATTAGCCGGCAAGATCAAGGATTACTGGCAAAAACACGGCCAGCCGGAAAAACTGGTGATGAGTTTTCATGGCGTACCAAAATTCCACCTCGAAAAAGGCGACCCTTACTATTACCAATGCCTGCATACCGGGAATTTGCTTGCCGTGGCATTGGGTTTATCACAGGATCAATACGAGATTGCATTTCAATCACGATTCGGACGCCAGGAGTGGTTACAGCCTTACCTCGCTGCAAGACTGGATGAACTAGGCAAACAGAAACTGAATCGCATTGACGTGGTATGCCCCGGTTTTAGCAGTGACTGCCTGGAAACACTGGAAGAAATCGCGATGGAAGGCAAACATTTATTCCAGTCTGCAGGTGGCGGCGACTATCACTACATTCCGGCATTAAATGACGAATCTGCCTGGATAGACGCCATGCAGGTGATTGCACTTGAACATTTGCAAGGCTGGGTTACTAGCGATATTGCGCCTGGCAAAGGTTAACCTTAAGCTCTGCATGCACAAGCATTGGGAGCCTTGCAATAACGGTTTATAATGCCACGTATCTCAACCCCACTACCAAACCAAGGCGGGCGTTTGTTCTGCATAAGAATGCAGCACAAATCACCTGACATGCATTTATGATAGTCATTACCGGTGGCGCAGGCATGATAGGTTCTATCATGGCCTGGCACTTAAATACCAAGCTCGGCAGGCAAGACCTGGTCATTGTTGACCGTATTACCCATGATGACCAGTGGCAAAACCTGGTCCACAGGCACTATGCCGAATATCTGGACAAAGACCAGCTGTTTGACTTCCTTGAAGATAATGAAGATGTCACTGCCGTGATTCATATGGGCGCTATCAGCGCCACCACTGAACGCGACTTCAACAAACTGGTTGCCGACAATATGCATTATTCACAGGACTTATGGTCGTGGTGTGCAGAATATGAAGTGCCGTTTTTCTATGCCAGTTCAGCCGCTACATATGGTGCAGGCGAACATGGTTATGACGATGCCAGCATAACAGGCTTACGTCCTCTGAATGGCTATGGCTACTCCAAGCATTTCTTTGACCAGTGGGTGCTGGAACAAGTAAAACATAAGCACCCTGCCCCGCCGGCCTGGGCAGGCTTCAAGTTCTTTAATGTGTATGGCCCTAACGAATACCATAAAGAGCGCATGGCCAGCGTCGCTTACCACACCTTCAACCAGTTTAGCGAAACCGGCACCATGCGCCTGTTTAAGGGCACTAAACCAGGCATTGAAGATGGCATGCAGTTACGTGACTTCGTGTACGTTAAAGATGTTGCCGATGTGATGGGGTTTTTCCTGGAAGCTGCGCTTAAACAAAAACCGGCTACCAGCGCGATCTATAACATAGGCACCGGCCAGGCACGCAGTTTCAAAGACCTTGCCACCAATGTCATGGCCAGCATGGCGCGCGAGCCCGACATTACCTATATTGATATGCCACAGGATTTACAGGGTAAATACCAGTATTTCACCCAGGCCGAGATGCAGAAGTTGCGCAATGCCGGCTACAAAAAACCTTTCACCAGCCTGGAAGATGGCGTGAAGGATTATGTGCAACAGTATCTAATGCAAGACGACGCTTATTGCTAACCATGCGCCTTTTATTCCCTACTTGTAATTTGATTCAATTGCCCGCATTTGATACGTACACAATCACCGGTTTGAGGGCATCGTCATGAGCTATGTTGAATATCTGGAAGGCGAACATGCGGCACACATGGCCATGTTTGAGGCCTTAAAAGTCACCTTCCCGCTGATCAGTGAAGTGGGATTGGCAATGCGCCACTGTATCGAGCAAGGTGGAAAAATCCTGTTATGTGGCAATGGCGGTAGTGCAGCGGATAGCCAGCACATTGCTGCAGAAATCGTAGGCCGCTTTAAAAAAGAACGCAAAGGCTTACCATCCATCGCCTTGACGACTGACACCTCAATTCTCACTTCGGTTGGCAACGATTACGGCTACGATTACATTTTTGCACGGCAGGTAGAAGCCTTATGCCGTCCTGAAGATATGCTGATCGGCCTGACCACCAGTGGTAACAGTGCTAACGTGGTGCGGGCGATTGAAGCTGCCAATGAAATCGGCGCCACGACGATAGGCTTGACCGGAGGCAGTGGCGGTAAATTAAACAGCCTGTGTAAATACAATATCGTCGTGCCTTCCAGCGTCACCGCACGCATACAGGAAGCGCATATCTTTATTGGTCACAGCCTGTGCGAGATCCTGGAATCCTGATGGCTGGCGTTGCAATGAATAGCAGCCTGGCTAAACTGGTGCAGCATTTTGGTGAAAACGCGCTGCATGTGCTGGTCATCGGTGACGTTATGCTGGATCGTTATCTGATCGGCGATGTCAACCGTATTTCTCCTGAGGCGCCGGTCCCGGTTCTCCTGATCAAATCTGAACAGCATTGCGCCGGCGGCGCGGCGAATGTGGCGGCTAACCTGGCTTTATTGGGCATACATACCCGTATGGTTGGGTTGATAGGCGAAGACAATGAAGCATCGCTTCTTTTGAATGCCATGCATGTGCATGGTATCGATACGCAAGCCATGATCAAAACCTCTGCGCGCCCTACCATCGCGAAAACACGCATTCTCGGCGGCCACCAGCAGATGATGCGCCTCGACCAGGAAATCACCGGCGAGTTGTCTGCCAGTGAGGCGAATCATGTTACAAAAGCCATCCAGGCTGCACTTGAGCAACAACCATCCCTGGTTATCCTGTCTGATTATGCCAAAGGCCTGCTGACCGAAGAGATTTGCCAGCATGTGATCCAACACTGCCGTCAGCAGAACATCCCTGTGCTGGTAGATCCCAAAGGACGCAATTACCAGAAATATCGCGGTGCGTCAGCATTGACCCCGAACAAGAAAGAAACCGCTGAAGCGTGTGATACCCAGGTCAATGATCCCGCCCTGATTGAAAAGGCAAGTGCGTTGAAATCCAGCTTGTCGCTAGACTTCCTGGCGGTGACGCGCGGTGAAGAAGGTATCAGCCTGATCACAGCGCAGACTGAACATTTAAGCGCTACGGCGAAACAGGTATTTGATGTGTCCGGTGCCGGAGATACTGTGATCGCTACTTTGGCAGCGGGCCTGATCCACGGCCTTTCCCCACTGGAAAGTTTATCGCTGGCCAATATCGCCGCCGGTGTCGTGGTAGGCAAAGTAGGCACGGTGCCTATCACTAAAGCTGATCTGGTCGGTGCACTTGCCACTGCACAAGGCAGCGAACAGGCACACAAAGTCAGTGAGCTGCCGGATCTGCTGCAAAAAGTTTCTGCCTGGAAGCAACAAGGCCAGAAGATCGTGTTTACCAATGGTTGTTTCGATTTGTTGCACGCAGGCCATGTGACCTATCTGGAAGGGGCCAAAAAACGCGGTGACAAACTGATACTGGGCCTGAACACCGACCGTTCGGTTTCGGCACTGAAGGGGCCTACCCGCCCGGTCGTCAATGAAAATGACCGTGCGCGGGTATTGGCCGCACTTGAATCTGTAGATGCCGTGATCTTGTTCGACGAAGATACGCCGCTTAGCCTGATCAATGCCATCAAGCCTGATGTGATCGCCAAAGGCAGCGACTACACGGCAGACCAGGTGGTTGGAGGCCAGCAGGTATTATCCTGGGGCGGTGAGATCGCCCTGATCGACCTGGTCGAAGGCCGCAGCACCAGCAACCTGATCAAAAAAATGCACGCATGAACAAAATCCTGGTGATGGGCCCATCATGGGTGGGCGACATGGTGATGGCGCAAAGCCTGTTGAAGCAGTTAAAGATAGACCAGCCGGATTGCCAGATTGATGTGGCTGCACCGGCATGGACGCTGCCATTGCTGGAAAGAATGCCGGAAGTCTCCGAAAAGATTGCGCTGCCCTTCAAACATGGTGACCTGGCGATAGGCGAGCGTTACCGGTTCGGCAAACAGCTGGCAAACAAGGGTTACACACAGGCGATCCTGCTTACCAACAGCCTGAAATCCGCTATCCTGCCATGGGCAGCCAGCATCCCGGTCCGCACCGGTTTCAGGGGTGAGATGCGATACGGCATGGTCAACGATATGCGGCCACTCGATAAATCCATACTGAAAAAAACGGTAGAACGTTTTGTGGCGCTGGGCCGTGCAAAACTTGATGATCTGCCAACTCAATTACCGCTACCTGCGCTGAACGCCAACCGTGACAACATAGCTGCGCTGTTGCAGGCACAAGGTATTGCATCGTCGGGCAACCCTGTACTGGGTTTATGTCCGGGCGCCGAATATGGTGAAGCCAAGCGCTGGCCGGTGGAACATTATGCTGAAGTAGCCAACCATGCCTTGGATAAAGGCTGGCAAGTATGGCTATTTGGTTCAGACAAAGATAAACCGGTTACTGCTTTGATCCAGCAATACACTCAACAGCGCTGCACAGACCTGGCCGGAAAAACAAAACTGGGCGAAGCCATTGACCTGATGTCTGCCTGCCATACCATAATCAGTAATGATTCCGGACTCATGCATGTTGCTGCGGCACTTGATAAACAGTTAATCGCTATCTATGGTTCATCTGACCCTGGTCATACACCGCCCATGCATCCGCAAGCAGTGATTGAATATCTGGGATTATCCTGTAGCCCGTGCTTCGAACGTGTTTGTCCCCTGGGACACCTTAACTGCCTGAAGCATATTCAGCCAGCACGTGTGATACAGCATCTGGCATCTAGCCCTCAAGTGGCTAATGCATGAACTACCCTTTATTGACAGCGCAACATCTGGCCGACGCATGCGTGATTGAACGCGACCCTAGAGGCATCAAAGTATTACAGTTGCCAAATGGCGATTACCTGAAAGTTTTTCGCCTGCGCCATCGCTTTAGCTGGGCCCGTTTCCAAGGCTATGCGCAACGCTTTTCAAAAAACGCTCGCAAACTCGCCGAAGCAGGCATTCCAACGGTGCATGTTATCCAGTGCTATGAAGTAAAAAATGACCGCCTGCTCGACTACCCTCTATCACTAAACTTGCATACGGTAAACACTCAGTCCGCAGCATCTACAAGTCATACCTATGTCGTCCACTATGCGCCATTAGTTGGTGTAACGTTGAAAACATTGCTCGATCAGCAAAAGTTGCCTGTAGGCCTTGTAAAGCAATTAGGTGCTTTTATTGCCGAATTACACGAAAAAGGCATTCACTTCCGTTCATTGCATTTGGGGAATATCGTACTCACGCCTGAGGGCAAGATGGGATTGATTGATATTGCCGATATGAAAATTTACCCATGGTCATTGTGGTTTAGCACCAGGCTACGCAGCTTCAGGCACTTGACACGGTATGCCAGGATGAATGTGCCTTTTGGGCAATCGAACTGGATGCAACTAATTGAAAGTTATGGTGCGCATTGCAGATTAAATAAATCAAAACTCAGTGCAATTAAAAAGAAAATGCAGCACTTCCTATTGCATCCTCCGCATTAGTTAATCCGCTTAAAAATAAGCAATCGCTTCTTCTTTTTGTGACCATAAAACGTTTTTTCAAGTTTGAAGTCACCAAGTTGTGTTTGCAGATGCTCTAATTTCGAATGCTCTTCAGGCGTGTCGTCGGCTTTTACAACAACATAAAGATATTGTTTGATACGTCCGTCAGCGATGCGTTTTTCCAGGTAATTCCAGTCATAATCATTTCTGCCATCATAGGGCACACCTGCATAAAATCTTTGTTTTGCTGAACTGTAGAACGCCTGCTGACCATTGGGTAATTTTGACCTGATGTAATCAACAGCATCTATTTCATAGTAATAATCGGAATTTTTCTGCTTTACATTGCCAATAAATCCCGCAAGCAAGACGAGACTAACAACAATAAGCAACAATTTCCCTGCTGCTGTAATGCGACCTTTTTTTTGCAATATCCTATGCAGGGCAAAACTTGCAAAAATAATTAATACAAAACCAAACAATGCCACATATCGTGCAGACAACAGATTAATTTTAAAGGTAATCAAACAGCCTATTACCCATGAGATAAATAACCAGAATAACAAGACTTGATAGGCGACAGGCTGCATTTCCCTCTTGATAGTATGCCTTTCCGCAAAAACAAGCAAAGCTGGTCCCAAGCCAGCAACACTTAAGCATTTGATAGTAGTGATTGAAAAAAATACCAGAAGAAAAGTAAACCAGGAATATTCCTCAAAAGCTTCGCCAATGACAGCATCACGCATCACATCCACACGATGCGTGAGGTTCTGGGTGATATTGAGTTCGATGTCCTTAAAGCCGGTAAATATCTCATTCACTCGCCCAAGGTCACCCAGACCGATATGCATATACATTAAAATGAGTGGGGAAAGTATGCTCCCGATAATAAGCAGGGAATAAGGCGCGAATATTCTTTTCAAATCAAGTGGCATTTTGTGAGATATGAGCAAGCCGGTTAAAGGTAGCACCAGTAGCTGAACCGCTCCCTCAATCCTGAAAAGCGTTGCTACCACTGCAAGTATCTGCCAGTAGAAAGCATGTTTCCAGCGGTGGTGTTGATAGAAAAGAATCAGCTTGTTGACGGCATGCACCATTAAAGCCCAATAGCCCATGTCACGGCTTGCCATGGGCAGTATATTGCCAACTATGTAGTTAGACCCCAGCAACAACAATACTGCATAAAATTGCATCCAATAATTACCACCGGCAATTCGAACAGTTTGCATTAACCCCCATACCAGTAGCATGAAAAAGAAAACTATCAGCAGGTTTGCAGATGCTTGCAGGCTCAAACCACTGATTGCATGTATTAATCCTATGAGCGCCGGATAAAATCCCCATGTGTAACCCTCTACGGCAAACGCTGCAGCAAAATCACCCGTAGAAAAAAAACGCGCCATCTCAAAGTAAAGTATCGAGTCATTGGTGATCCAGCCATGCTGGATCCACAATACTCGACAGCAAGTGATCAATGCCAGGAAAAGCGCGAGATAGATAGGGATGTTTTTATGATGATTATTCATGTTTAATCGCTTGCAACTCCCATAAAATATGGGTTTGCGGTTTTAATTTTATTTTTCTGAAGATCGATTTAATTTTGGTAGAAAAGTCATTATTGGCGTGGTAATGCAGTCTTGGATATACCCATGCCACCCGCTTTGCCTTGAACATACCGATGAAGCCATAGTTTTTACCGTAACAGCGACCCTCGCAGAAATAGCTATGCGTGCCATCGGTGATGAAATTCACATGCGTAGGATCGATAAAGGCTTCCAAACTGGGATACCCCGGCGTTAGTGCATAAAACACTCCGTCATGCTTTAGCACTCGCCAAATCTCGTTCATCAATTCAATAAAGGGAAAACGTGTACCGTACTCACCGCCATTAAGTATCCGCGGAATGTGCTCTATAAAATCAAATGCTGAAACAGCATCGAAAGTACTATCCGGATAAGGAATGGGATCAATGGAAAGGTTTGCGGTTTTAATCTCTATGCCTGGCGCTACACCGTCATGTGCCACCAAGTCCACACCAGACACCACTTCATATGAAAAAGGATTTCTCGGCCTGGCGCCGCAGCCCAAATCGAGATGATATCTAGCTGTTTGCAAGTGTCTAGCCTTTCTTAAGTTGATCAACCAAGCCACGCAAACCAGCCAGCTCCTTTTGAGGAGAATATCTGTTTTGCAAGGTGGTGATATTTTTTTTTATCTTATTAACATCAAAATACCCGCTATCAATTTCTTTAATTTTACTCAATATCGTTTCCGAGAAAGTGCGGATATCACCACAATGTACCTCATGAAACTGCCCATCCAGCCAATACTCTTTACCTGCTTCCCCAGTGTATCCAACCACCAGATTACCAGCCAACGCAGCTTCTATCGGTGGCAGACCCAAACCTTCCAGCTCGCTAAATGATAAGAAGATTCTGGATTTGGATAAGGTCTCAGCTACAGCTTCCTGGCTCATATTCTCTATCGGGAAAATCTTCCAGGAAGAAGGCAGTTTTCTGACAATAAAATTCAGTACCAGGGTTGAATGTTTCTCCAGCTTGCGCGGCATGTAAGTAATAATGTTCTCCTTATGCGCGGCAGGCTTGAATAACTCTTTTTCAACAGATAAATGCAGCCGGTAAATCTTTTGCTCAAACTCGGGAAACAAAAAAATCAGGCATGCGTAAATATCATCCGATACACAGGTAATCAGTTCCGCGTGTTGATATGCGCTATATACCAAATCAACATCTGTTTTCCGAAAAACATCATAGCCACCCTGAACCTGGATGATATATCGGATGCCTTTGTCGCGAGCGATTTTAGCCTCGCGTGCTGCCCACATTTCGTGGATAACAAATACCTCATGCCTTCTGTTGAAAATGAAATTTTTTTTGAAATTCAAATTGGTAAATGACGATTCACAGCGAAAATTTACATCTTTTGGATGAAACACTTGCGCTTTTACACCTGCTATCTGCATGTCATTAATCATTGAAACATGCCGGTAAATCACTTTAACGCCGCCGGAAGCTTTTTTGGCATTCGGGCATAGATAAGTCAACGTCAATGCATGCTCAGAACGCTCATCTACCACCTGATAGCGAAATCCCCTAAACTTGAAGATGAGATTGTTGATGGCCTTCGGCCAGGAGAAAAGCATCATTTCGTAAACTTTTGGGTGAAGCGTAAATATTCATTCAATAATGCATCCTGCCACAGCTTATCAGGCTCAATTACATTACCCTCAGCCCACTCGTTCCATGATTTGATCACAATCACCTGAGTTGGCAGATGCTGTTTTCGCTGACGCAATTGCTGATAAATCTGTTCCAGATGCAAAGCAAAGGATTGTGGATTAAAGCCACGTAAAATCGTACCGCGCTTGAGATGACGCGGCGTAGTATCCCAACCTGTAAATACAATCGGGATTTGATGCGGGTCCTCAGATAGGGGATCGTTATCAATTACCAGGCCTTGATAATCATATACAAAAGGCCCGAGATGCTTGAAATGAAAGTTCCTCGCCAGCTTTTCGCGGATATATGACCACCAGTTATCCCGTTTACGCCATTTAAAAATACTGCCGGATTTGTTGTAGCCATCAAAATGCTTTTTCCATGGCTGATGCGGTTCGGTATTATCTGCTAACCAGTAAATACCGGTGAAACCATGTTTCACAGCACATCGGTTAAAGGTGTGGATGAACACTTCAAGATCCGGAATATCTTTAGGACTGAAAATGGAGAAAACCGGTTTCCCGTCGACCTTGATGTAATTGGCAGACAGAAAATGCGGCAATAGCTGCTCAAAGTAAGCAGTGTAATCTTCAGCGCCCAGATATTGCTGTAATTGCAGGGTGATATTGTCGCGCTTGTTAAACCAGGTATGGTTGGCCCAGCAGAAGGCATATTTAAAATTTAATTGTTGCTCAAGTACCAGTTGCAAAGGCTTTTCAAGCAGTTTTTTTCCCTGGCCAAACCAGTAATCAAATACCAGGAAACCATCGATACCATGGGCTTGCGCCACTGACTGCTGCCACTCAAATACGGCCGGGTTAAGTAAATTGTAATCACCAAACGGCGTTTGAGGCGTATGAATCTCTTGCCAGTCAAAATAGGTTTTCGCTGAATTCAGCTGTTGCCACTCGGTAAAGCCCTGGCCCCACCAGCGGTTGTTTTCTTCAATCTCGTGAAATTGAGGCAGATAATAAGCCAGGCTAAGCAGACGGTTTTTCATGTGTTTATTAGTCTACTATCGATCCAGGCTACTATCGGCAAGAATAGCTTCACCATCAATGCCGCGTAATTTGGCATTAATCCGCTTGGCCCCCTCGCGCATATTTTTTTCGCTAGTCCCTAATTGAGGATTGAAAATCAGTGTGGCATGGTTGAGATGATCTACATATTGGCCTAAATGCACAGAGTCAAGAAAGCGCATTTCATAGCCGGCAGCAATCATTTTTTGATGCATCACCATGCCAGCAGTCTGGTTTTGATCAGAAAAACTGGTGTTCAATGCCCGGATGATATCGGTACGGTACATAGCGCAGTGGCTGCGTAGATAATATTTACTTTCATCCAGCCGGTTGGGGTTATAACCGCGATAACCAAACCATTTGTTCAATGCTTTTTTCCAGCATTGTTCAAACTGGATTCCCCAGCGCTGCAAAGTAGTTTTGGATTCCAGTTTCCAGGAACCTACCCCGGCCAGTTTTGAATGATTCTCGAATGGCTGCAATAACATCTGCAGCCAGTCTGCACGTTTAACAAAAGTATCTGTGTGGATGGATAGCACAAAAGGCGTAGTCACTTGCGCCAGAGCCAAATCGAGCGCGCGCGAGTGTGAAAGCGGCACCGTATCATCGGCCGCAGGCTGACGTTCAATCAGTTTCAGCCAAGACAATGATCGCAGATATTCAACTGATGCATCCTGCGAATTATTGTCTATGGCGATAACTTCAACTTGATTGAAGTCGGTAAACTTGCGCAACAGACGCAGGCAGATTTTGGTGATTTCCAGCGTTTTATAATTGGGCACCAGGATGGTGACTTGTTTCTGTACTGTCGTCATGTCCGGCATTATAAAATAAAAGTCATATTCGCTATGAAACGAAAGTCGTTCCTAAAAGTCGGTATAAGGCTCTAACTCAAGATGATGGCTCACCGTCACCTGATGTTGCTTGCAATAACTTTGCCAGTCCGGCATATCTGTCCAGTCAGAGACAAATACAAAATCAAGTCCCGCACCAGTCGAAGCCTGATGATCAAAACGGCTATCGCCGATAAATAACGCTGGAAACTGGATGGTGCCATCGGCGATCATGGTTGCCAGATGCTCGTTCTTTTTGGTCGGGCCGCCATAAATCCCCAGTTCAAATAAGTGATCCAGGCCACGGCGTGGGAAAATCTTGCGTAACTCTGCCTGGTCACCGCCGGACATCAGCATCCATTTGGCCTGGGAAGTTCTTTTTTTCAGGTTATCCAGCTCCGGTGCGACCTCACATTGCATCAGCGTTTCATCGAGGATCTCGGTGAAAGTATCCATCAATATCTGGAAGAATTCTTCAGTGAATGGCTGTTTAAGAATGTCGCTGATGTAATAACGGATTTTATCGTTACGCGGAATGCTACCCAGCTTGATATGATAATCGACAAAAGCCTGTGCCTGCCCGTCTGTGCCACCGGTACGCTTGGATGTGTTGTAATAAGCATCCACTTTGGTTTGGTTGCTGTTCAATACCACGCCATCACAATCCAGCACGATGGTTTTGTATTTTTCAAGATTCAGGGAATTTGACATAAGCGGCTGGCAATAAAAAAAGGCCTGTAAGACTACAAGCCTTTAATGATCGCTGACTTTCCTTATTGGATTATTTAGCTGCAACGATCGCTGAAGCTTCTTTTGCCAGTTTGGTGATATGTGCCCAGTCTTTACGCTCAACTGCATCGTTAGGGGTCAACCAGGTACCGCCACACACGACCACATTAGGCAAAGCCAGGAATTGCGGTGCTGACTCAACGCTCACGCCACCAGTAGGACAGAATTTCACGTCAGCAAACGGACCTGCAAAACCTTTCAGCAGGTTGATACCGCCTACCGCAACAGCCGGGAACAGCTTCAGGAAATAGTAATCATCGGCATTCGCCATCATGATCTCAGAACCGGTAGACACACCTGGCAATAATGGGAGGCCGATTTTACGGGCAAACTGACCTAACTCAGTGGTGTAACCAGGGCTGACTGCAAACTGGCAGCCGACATCTTTGGAAGCTTGCGCGTCTTTCAAATTACGCACAGTACCCGAACCCAGAATCGCATCAGGTACATGCTTGGCAATCTGCTCCATCGCTTGTAAGGCAACCGGTGAGCGCAAAGTGACTTCCAGCACTTTCACGCCACCTGCCAGCAAGGCTTCTGCCATAGGCACAGCGTCTTCCACTTTGTTGATGACAATCACCGGAATCACCGGGCCATGGTTTGCTAAATCTAATGTGCTCATCTGAAAATATTTACCTAATTAAAATAATTGAACTCTATAAATAAACTTTTAATACCTGTGTAATTAAAAGTTCTAAGCAAGACTAGGCGCAGTAGCGAAGACAGTACGGTTAGTACGGCAAGCGACCTGCAACAACGTATTGCGACGTTACAACCAAGTGATAGCGCCTTCTTCGGCCGATAATACATTCCTGCGCATCCCGCCAAACAACTCACGACCCAGGCCATGGGCATTGTGATGACGTTTGGCATCGCTCAGCTCTTCAGTCTCGCGTTCAGCCCAGGTATCTTCATCGACCAGTACGTTGAGCTGACCCACCGTACCGTTCAGGCGGATAATGTCGCCATCGCGGATCTTGGCGATCGGGCCACCGGCACTGGCTTCCGGACTCAAGTGGATCGCAGCAGGAATCTTGCCGGACGCACCGCTCATGCGGCCATCGGTGACGATCGCTACACGGAAACCTTTGTTCTGCAACACGGCCAGCGGCGGTGTCAGTTTATGCAATTCCGGCATACCATTAGCCTTAGGGCCCTGGAAACGTACGACGGCAATAAAGTCTTTTTCCAGCTCGCCACGGTCAAAAGCTGCCAGCAATTCTTCCTGCGCATCAAACACAATGGCGGGTGCTTCAATGATATGGCGGTCTTCAGGCACGGCTGAAATCTTGATCACACTGCGGCCAAGGTTACCTTTCAGCAGACGGAGACCACCGGATTCGTTAAACGGATGTGCAGCGGTACGGACGATGGTTTCATCGCCGCTCTCAGCCGGATAATCTTTCCAGACGATTTTATCCGCTTCTTTTTCCGGTTTTTTACCGTAATCGCGCATACCACCACCACTGACGGTATACACATCGGGATACATATAGCCACCCTCGATCAATTCGCGGATCACGAAACCCGGACCACCAGCCTCCTGGAACTCGTTCACGTCGGCCTTACCATTAGGATAAACGCTGGCCAGTAATGGCGTGCCTCTAGCCAGATAATGGAAATCGGTCCAGTCGATCACGATACCTGCAGCACGCGCCACTGCCACCCAGTGGATCAGGTGATTGGTTGAACCGCCTGTGGCCAGCAAAGCTACCATGGCGTTAACGATCACATGCTCATCAACCAGGCGGCCAATTGGCACGAACCTGTTTTTCTGGGTGTTCTGGATCACCATGCGTACTGCTTCACGGGTGAAATCTTCACGCATGCCGTCATGAGGATGAATGAATGCGGCACCCGGCACATGCAGGCCCATGGCTTCCAGCAACATCTGGTTACTGTTGGCTGTACCGTAAAAAGTACAGGTACCGGCACCGTGGTAAGCGGCTGACTCACTCGCCAACAGCTCGTCACGGTCACACAAACCTTGTGCGTATTTTTCACGCACTTTGGATTTGGAAGTGTTATCGATGCCGGTGCTCATTGGACCAGCCGGCACAAATACACATGGCAGGTGACCAAAGTGCAAAGCACCGATCAGCAGGCCTGGTACGATCTTGTCACAGACACCCAACAGCAAAGACGCATCAAATACATCATGTGACAATGCCACCGCTGTACTCATGGCGATGGTGTCGCGGCTGAACAGGCTCAGCTCCATGCCAGGCTCACCCTGGGTGATGCCATCACACATCGCTGGCACGCCACCTGCAACCTGTACGGTCGCACCGTGTTTGCGTGCCTCATCGCGGATAATATCCGGATAGTTGACATAAGGCTGGTGTGCCGACAGCATTTCGTTGTAAGCGGTCACAATCCCGATGTGGGTAGGCTTTTCAGCGTAAATCTTGAACTTGTCGTTCTGTGGCATCGCCGCGAACGCGTGCGCCACGTTAGCACAGCCCAGACGATCTGGACCTTTTTCACGGTTCAGATAATCATCAATACGCTGCAAATAAGCTTTGCGGGTCGGTCGACTGCGCTCGATGATGCGTTCTGTTACTTCAATGTGAGATTGTTTCATTGACTATCGCTCAACTGTGTTTTAACTACTGAACTATCCTGGTGAACTGCTTTGACTTGCTTTTAATCACAGTTTTGGGATTTATTGTATACGAGTCCAAACTGGACTCTATTCCCGATTATCGCTAAACAACTGGAATCAGTCAAACCAAAAAGAGGCTTCACATGGATTTTTTTGAATGATTCCAATCACTTAAACCGGTATTTTGTATTGACGGAATCAGCTTTTGGTCACCAGCACATCTTCCAGCATCAGGTATTCCAGATCACAACCGTAAAACATATTCAGTGCATCGGTCGGGCTACAGATCATCGGTTCGCCACGGCGGTTCAATGAAGTATTCAGTACCACACCATTACCGCGCAGGCTTTCGAGATGCTCGATCAGTGCATAATAACGTGGATTGGTAGCCTTGGTGACCACTTGCGCGCGTGCGGTGCCATCTTCATGCACTACTTCGGGAATGCGTGATTTCCAGGTCGGGTTCACATCAAACGTGAAGGTCATGTAAGGTGCAGGATGATCCGTTTGCAAAATTTCTTCTGCGACACGGTCCAGCATGCTCGGGCAAAACGGCCGCCAGCGCTCACGGTATTTGATCTGGGCATTGATTCGGTCAGCCACGCCGGGGAAACTAGGGTCACCCAGGATACTGCGGCAGCCCAATGAACGCGGGCCGAACTCCATGCGCCCCTGGAACCACGCCAGCGGATTGCCGGCAGCGAGCAGCTCGGCTGCTTTTTGCGGGCCATTCTCCACGCGCGTGAATTTAGGTTTTTCGGGGTGCGCTTCACAGGCAGCGATGCATTCTTCATTGCTGAAGGCAGGCCCGAGGTAAGCATGTTCCATTTTATAGATGGTTTCGCCAGCCTGGTGCGCAGCGTAAGTTGCAGCGCCAAGACTGGTGCCATTATCACCGGCAGCCGGTTGCACGAACAATTCTTTTACATGCGGCAATGAGATAATGCGCTGGTTAAGTTTTACATTCAACGCCACGCCACCCGCCATTACGATCTTGCCAGTTTCACGGATGATATCACCCAGGTAATACTCGATCATCTGCAATGCCAGGTCTTCCAGCAATTGCTGCACGCTGGCGGCGTAATGGATATAAGGATCATCGATCTCATCGCCGGAACGCTTGGGGCCTAACCATTCGATCAGTTTTGGCGTGAAATAAAAGCCTTTGCCGTTTTCTTTGTAGCGGCGCAAACCCACCACGTTGACATACTCGGTGTTAATCACCAGTTCGCCATTTTCAAACTTGGCAAGACGGCTTAAATCATATTTCTTTGCATCGCCATAAGGGGCCATGCCCATGACCTTGAATTCGCCATCCAGCATTTCAAAGCCCAGGTATTCAGTGATGGCACCATACAGTCCGCCTAAAGAATCCGGGTCATAGAATTCCTTGATTTTGTGGATCTTGCCATTTTCACCATAGCCGAAAAAGGTGGTGGCGTATTCGCCCTTGCCATCGATACCGACGATAGCAGTTTTTTCTTTAAAACCGCTTAAATGATAAGCACTGGAGGCATGGGCCAGATGGTGTTCCACCGGCACGAATTCGGCATTTTTCAACCCCAGATCTTGCATTAATTTTAGCGATTTATCGCGGTTGCGCCTGAAACGGCGATTACCGTTAAAAATGGCATCCAGCGCACGGTCCGGCGCATACCAGTAACGCTTGGCGTAATGCCAGCGGGCTGGAGAAGACAAAGGAATTTCAGCGTATGGAAAAGCGACGATGTCCACCTGGTCAGCCGTTACACCTGCCTGTTTCAGGCAGAATTTGGCGGCCTCGTACGGCCAATGATTCTTGGCGTGCTTATCGCGTATAAAGCGCTCTTCTTCGGCGGCAGCAATAATTTTGCCATCCACCAGAATAGCCGCAGAAGCATCGTGACCCAATGCGC
>JALDYP010000047.1:0-18972 GCA_032153875.1 Methylophilus sp. | reverse complement strand
TGCAGGAAATCCTGTTGCATCCGGAAGATTATGATGTGGTTGCCGCATTAAACCTGAACGGTGATTACATCAGTGATGCACTGGCTGCACAAGTGGGCGGCATCGGCATTGCGCCAGGCGCCAATTTGAGCGATACCATCGCCATGTTTGAAGCCACACATGGCACTGCGCCAAAAATAGCCGGCAAAAACCTGGCTAATCCGAGCTCATTGATTCTGTCAGCAGAAATGATGCTGCGTCATATGGGTTGGGTAGAAGCCGCAGACCTCGTGCTCAACGCGGTTGGCAAAGCGATTGCGAGCAAGCGCGTGACCGGAGATTTCTCCAGCCAGATGGAAAGCGCTACCCAGGTGAGCACAGCCGAATTTGGTGAAGAGATCATCAAAAACATGTAGGCTTTTTTAGCGCCAGACGCTCTAGCAAAGCCATTAACTACGGCTTAACAAAAAACGGCTCACCAGTGTGTGAGCCGTTTGCATTTGGTGCCCCTAAACAATCTTTATGCTTTTTGGATATTGCTTGCTTGCTTGCCTTTAGGGCCTTCTGTCAAATCAAAGCTGACACGCTGGCCTTCTTTTAAGCTTTTGTAACCAGACTCAACGATTGCGGAAAAGTGCGCGAACAAATCGTCACCGCCATCATCAGGAGTAATGAATCCAAAACCCTTAGAATCGTTAAACCACTTCACGGTACCTGTTGCCATTTTACTTCCTTACTTTTTTTACTTATGCAGGGAGGCGCCCCAAAAGTTTGTCTCAAGTACTTAAGTCGCAATAAACAAGCTTTGCTTTACTTAAAGACGGCTACAAAAAACCTGAACGCAAACGCCTTAAGGACTTTATACATTCAGCATTATTTAAATGTCAAGCGTAATTTTTCATCTTTTAGCGAATTGACGTAAATCTGGTTAAAATTTGTATAAATGCTGCACGAGAGTACGTCTTTTCCCTGATTTGAATACCAGCCATTTCCCGTATACTCACGTAAAAAGTATTGTTGTTTCAATACATTAACTGGATTAACTCGAGCCCTGGTATTACTTTATGGCAACGCTTGGCAGTACACATAAACTTGGCGGCATGGCACGTACTTTAGTGCAATCTGCGCTTATTAGCGAAGATGAGGCTGGTGAGTTACAGGAAAAAGCCCATACGCAAAAGATCAGTTTTGTGGCGGCAATCATCGCCCAGAAGAAAATTCCATCGCGCCATATCGCGCAAGCCGCTTCAGATGCCTTTGGCTTTCCTTTCTTTGATCTGGATGCACTAGACCAGGATTCGTTACCTGCCAAATCCATCGATATCAAGCTCATGCAGTCTCAGCGTGTGTTGTTACTGCAACAAAAAAGCAACATTGCCTATATTGCGGTCTCTGACCCGACCAACCTGCACGCGCTGGATACCATCCAGTTCCAGATGGGCGCCACATTGGCGCCGCTGGTCGTGGAGGATGACAAACTCGGCAAATGGATTGATAAAATTGTAGAGTCTAAAGATACCAGCATGTCTTCATTGAATGCGGGTAGCGACGACTTTGACTTAGGGCTGGAAGACTCCGCACCAGAGCAGGAAACTGAAATCGTGCAGGAAGTCGACGATGCGCCGGTAGTTAAATTCCTGCAAAAAATCTTGATGGATGCGATCAATATGGGCGCATCAGATCTGCATTTCGAACCCTATGAGAAATTTTACCGCATCCGCTTCCGCATTGATGGTGTGCTCAGGGACATGGCACAACCGCCATTGGCAATCAAAGAAAAACTGGCTTCGCGTATCAAGGTCATCTCCAACCTGGATATCTCCGAAAAAAGAATTCCGCAAGATGGCCGCATGAAGTTGCTGCTATCGAAAACCCGCTCGATTGATTTCCGCGTCAGCACTTTGCCGTTGATTCATGGTGAAAAAATCGTGATGCGGATTCTGGACCCCACCAGCGCCACACTTGGCATTGAAGCGCTGGGATATGAACCTGAACAAAAAGAAGCCTTGCTAAAAGCTGTTCAGCGGCCTTACGGCTTGGTATTGGTGACTGGTCCGACCGGCTCTGGTAAAACTGTTTCGCTATATACCTGTTTGAATCTGCTGAATGATCCGGGCGTGAATATTTCCACCGCTGAAGATCCGGCCGAAATTCCGCTCGCGGGTATTAACCAGGTAAATGTTAACGATAAACAAGGCCTGACATTTGCGGCTGCGCTCAAATCATTTCTGCGGCAAGACCCGGATATCATCATGATTGGTGAGATTCGTGACCTGGAAACGGCTGATATGGCGATTAAAGCCGCTTCCACCGGTCATATGGTGTTATCAACACTGCATACCAATGATGCACCGACAACATTGTCCCGATTGGTCAATATGGGTGTCGCACCCTTCAATATCGCCTCGGCAGTGACGTTAATTACAGCACAAAGGCTGGCCAGACGCTTATGCAAGCATTGTAAAGTGCCACTCAATGTGCCCAAAGAAGCACTGCTAAGCGTAGGTTTCAAGGAAGCCGACCTGGATGGCAGCTGGCAATTGTATGATGCTAAAGAAGGTGGTTGTGAACACTGCAATAATGGATACAAAGGCCGTGTCGGTATTTACCAGGTAATGCCGGTGAGTGAGGAAATGGCGCGCATCATTATGGCCAACGGCAATGCTATGGATATTGCCGCACAGGCCAAGCGGGAAGGTGTCAAAGACTTGCGGGATTCAGGGTTGCTTAAAGTGAAGCAGGGCCTGACTTCTATCGAAGAAGTTGAAGCTGTCACTAACGAGTAATGCACAATTAAATGAGTCATTAGATAGAAAATTATGGCAACTGCAAACGTAAAGCAATCTGTTTTCCTGTGGGAAGGCAAAGACCGCAAAGGCAAGGTCGTTAAAGGCGAAATGCGCGCCAATGGCGAAGCCGTGGTCAATGCCACCCTGCGCCGTCAGGGCATTACCATTATCAAGGTTAAGAAACAAAGTTCGCTTTCAATCAAAGGCAAAGTGAGTGATAAAGATATAACGTTATTCACCCGTCAGCTGGCGACCATGATGAAAGCGGGTGTGCCACTCTTGCAGGCATTTGATATTGTCGGCAAGGGCCACCACAACCCTGCCGTATCCAAGTTACTTGCGGATATTAAAGCCGATGTTGAAACGGGCAGCAGCCTGAGCGCAGCCTTCCGCAAATATCCACTCTATTTTGATAACCTGTTTTGCAACCTGGTCGCAGCCGGTGAACAAGCGGGTATCCTGGATGCTTTGCTGGACAGACTGGCAACATATAAAGAAAAAATCCAGGCCATCAAAAGCAAAATCAAATCGGCATTGGTGTATCCGGTGTCAATTATTGTGGTGGCCTTTGTCATCACCGCCGTGATTATGATTTTTGTAGTGCCCGCATTTAAGGAGCTTTTCAGCAGTTTTGGCGCAGACCTGCCCGGGCCAACCGTGGTGGTTATCAATCTTTCCGACTTTTTTGTTAAATGGTGGTGGGCCATTTTTGGCACACTTGGTTTCGGAATCTGGTTTTTCCTGTATACCTGGAAACGTTCGGAAAAACTGCAGGCTTCAATGGACAGGCTAATGCTGCGCTTACCTATCTTTGGCGCATTGATTCGCAAAGCCACCATCGCCCGCTTTGCGCGTACCCTATCCACGATGTTTGCGGCAGGTGTGCCGTTAGTCGAAGCCCTGGATTCAGTAGCAGGCGCGTCCGGGAATAAAGTTTATTACGATGCCTCAAAAAAAATACAGAGTGAAGTCAGCACTGGCACCAGCCTGACAGTCTCCATGCAAAATGCCAATGTGTTCCCGAATATGGTGATCCAGATGACGGCGATTGGCGAGGAATCGGGTTCGTTAGATTCAATGCTGACTAAAGTAGCTGATTTTTATGAGGGTGAAGTAGACGATGCCGTCGCGGCAATTTCCAGCCTGATGGAGCCGGTAATCATGGTGGTACTGGGTGTATTGATTGGCGGCCTGGTAGTGGCGATGTATATGCCTATCTTCAAAATGGGAAAAGTCGTTAGTGGTGGCGGTTAATTGTAGCGTTCCAAACCTTCGCGACTCAACCGAGCCGCTTGAAAACCAGTAAAACAAAAGGCCGGATTTTCCGGCCTTTTGCATTATAGAAACTCACTGTTATTTTTTTGCTGTCTGTAACGATTTCTCAATCTCGTCAGCAGGCTGCGCGCCCAGCATGCGCTTGCCGTTTTCAAAAAACATGGTCGGCGTACTGTTCACTCCGATCTTGTGCGCCAGTTCACCTACCTTTTCCAGCGGCACTTCACATTTAGCGGTAGACGAAGGCAATTTGTTATTGAAAATCCACTCATTCCAGGCTTTCACGCGGTTGCTGGCGCACCAGATACTGCGCGATTTGTTGGCTGCATCCGGGTGTAATTGCTCAATCGGATACAGGAATGTATAAATCGTGACATCGTTGATTTTGGTCAGCTCGTTCTGTTCAAGGCGCTTGCAGAAAGGACAATCCACATCGGAAAACACTACCAGCTTGCGGCTGCCATTACCCTTCACCACTTTAATCGCCTGATCAAGCGGCAGGCTATTGAAGTCAATTTTAGTCAGCTCATCCAGGCGATCACCGGTGATGTCTTTTTTTGTTTTAGGATCAACCAGGCGGCCTTCAGCAATCAGGAAACTGAATTTTTCGTCGGTGTAGATAATCTGGCCACCCATGAAAATTTCGTATAAACCGGCATAGTTGGTTTTAGTGACGCTGTCGACTTTTATTTTCGGGTAAGCTGCTTCAATAGCTTTTTTCACAGAAGCTTCATCGGCAATACTATTGATTGCGCCTAATAAACCGACACTTAGCAACACAGACAAACTGACCCAGCGACTAGCAGAACTCCAAATACTTTTTTTCATCAATCACTCTTTCTCAAGCTTGCACACCACTTAACGCTGTGTGGCTGTGCGAATTAAAAAACGTTTTAGCATAGCACTGTTTTCTACCCCGCGTAAGCCCAGGATAGCCGCATGTGTCCATGCCGGCTCAGGGCGCGAAAACAATTTATCCAGGCCACGCGTCAGTGTATGCATTTTCAGGATATCCAGTTGCCGGGTTCGCATTACGTGGCGCAAAAAACTTTTATCCCCAAGCGGACGCAAGGCTGGCAATTTGACTAATTCAGCGCACAATGCCTGCACATCCTGGAATCCCAGATTCACACCCTGCCCTGCCATCGGATGTACCTGATGCGCGGCATCGCCTAACAGCAACACACACGGCAATGCCATCGCATCTGCTGTTTTCTGCATCAAGGGAAACTTTAATACCGCGCCACTCGGGATCAATTTACCTAGCGCATAGCCGCAGCGTTGTTCGACTTCCGCTGCCAGTGCTTCAGGTGATAAATCCTGTTTTGCACTGGCCTCGCCGTGTGGCAATGCCCATACCAATGACACCTGCTGTTGCGGCAGTGGCAGCAATGCCAATGTTTCGTGCGCACCAAACCATTGACGGGCAATATTGCCATGCGGCTTTTCCGCGATGTAATTTGTCACCAACGCTGTCTGTGCAAAATCCACAATGCTGACATTGACAACACATTGCTCACGTACCCATGAACGCGCGCCATCCGCCCCAAGCAGCAATTGTGCTTCAATTTCATGCTGCGGCAATGTTAACTGCACTTTATGACCAGAGTGTTGCAGTGTTTGTGCCGGTGCGTCGGTGATGATGGTCACGTCAGTATCCGCCAATACCTGCCAGCATGCATGCACCAAGGCCTGGCTTTCAACGATATAACCCATGTGTGCTAAATGCGCATCTGCGGCATCCAGGCTGAGGCCAGGCTTGGAATGCGCATCGGTTGGTGACCATAAATGCATCGCAGTCATGGCATTGACCCGACTAACTGGCACATGCTGCCAGACACCGATTTCGGTTAACCAATCCACAGTTTCATTAGTTAAGGCATAAATGCGCGCATCCCAATGCGCGGTATCCTCAACCCAGTCTGGGGGAAATACGGGCAAAGGTTGAGCGTCTGTTAAAACAACTTGTTTACCTAACCTGGACAACGCAATAGCCGCAGTCAGCCCAACCAGCCCGGCGCCGACAATCACTACATCACTATTGATCATAGTTTTGCTAGTCATCAAGTTTTTGCTAGCGTCCATAACTCATTTTATTGACCAGGAAACGGCGTGCTATGGGCAGCATACTCAGCGCGCTCAAACCCGCACCACGCAATAAGCCAACACCGATCAGGTCATTGGAAAAAACATTCACCAGAAAGTCGGTAAATTTCAATCCGCGGCCGGTATCACGGGCGCGTGACTGATGATACTCACTCAATCTGTGCGCAGCGCCCCAATCAGCCGCCGGGGTAGCTGCGATATTTCCGGCCAGAGCCATCGCATCGCGAATACCGACATTGAAGCCTTGCCCTGCGACCGGATGCATGGTTTGCGCTGCATTGCCGATCACCACACAATGCGCAGCAAAAGTCTGTTCCAGCTTGCTTAGTTTGAGTGGAAATTTTCCGCGTTTCCCAATGTGTAAAAATTTGCCTGCGCGATCGCCAAATGCCTGATGCAAAGCCTGCAAAAAGTCCGCGTCGTCTAACCCGGCAATCTTGTCTATGTAAGCTTGTTCCCCGGTCCAGACCAGAGAAAACTGTTCACCATTCGGCAGCAATGCCATCGGACCCAACGGGGTAAACCGTTCATAAGCAATATTGCGGTGCGGCAGCTCGGTCTGCACCAGTCCGACTAAAGCATCATGGCCGTAGTGCTTGGTTTCCCTGACTAGGCCGGGGATAGATTCCAGGCTACGTCCCCCATCGGCAACAATGGCTAGTGGAGTGACGATTACATCACTGTTTTCTGTTGCTGGACTACCAGAAGTTTGAAAGGTAATTTCAGCGGCGTTTGCATCCACATGCAGGTTTTGCACCGGCACCTGATATTGAAGCTCCAGACCTGAAGAGGATTCAGCGATACGGGCATCCAGTGCCTGCATGAGTGCGCCATAAGACACTACATAACCCAGCGCTGGCAACTGATGTTCACCCGCCTTGAGCAGGGCACGGCCAAAGCCTTTTTGCTGCGACACATGAATCGTCTCAATGGCCGTGACTTTTGGTTCCAGCGCGTGCCACACGCCGAGCTGCTCCAGCACTTGCCGCGTACCATACGACAATGCCAGCGCACGGCCATCACCATACATGGCGCCAGGCTGCTGCGCTTCCAGTACAGTCACCGGCACGCCAGATTGTTGCAGCGATAATGCCAGCACCAGGCCTACCGGACCGCCGCCAATGACCACCGGATGTGTCAGCGTTTGCTTCAACCTTGCTGCCTTATATAGACATTGATGTCAGTTGTCATATCACTAGCCACGCATCAACGCTTCAATATCGGCTACTGACTTAATCGCCGCGGCTGTGATCACTTCACGTCCGTTGTCGGTGACTAAAACGTCATCTTCAATGCGGATACCAATATTCCAGAAATGTTCCGGCACATTGTCTGCAGGGCGCACGTAGCAGCCTGGCTCAACAGTCAGCACGTTACCGGCTTGCAACATCACCCAATCACCGGCCGGTGTTTTGTATTCGCCGGCATCATGCACATCCAGACCCAGCCAGTGACCGGTTCTGTGCATGTAAAACTGGCGGTAACCGCCGTTTTCGAGCACTTCATCCCGGCTTCCCTGGCACAAGCCATAATGGATAAAGCCATCCACCAGTACATCCAGCGCAGCTTCATGCGGTGCATTCCAGTGATATTGTGGACTGACATGTTCAATAGCAGCCGCCTGCGCAGCCAGCACCAGCTCGTACAAATCCTTTTGTGGTCCGCTGAAGCGACCGTTAATTGGGAAAGTACGCGTGATATCAGAAGCATAACCATCCAGCTCACAACCGGCATCTATCAACAGTAAGTCGTCATCTTTCAATTCGGCATTATTAAAGTTGTAGTGCAAAGTACACGCGTTAGCGCCACCGGCCACAATGCTGGTATATGCAGGCGCTTGTGCACCCTGCCGGTAAAACTCGTGCAGGAATTCGGCTTCAACCTCATATTCCCATTTGCCTGGTTTTGCCATGCGCATGGCGCGGTTATGTGCACTGGCGGCAATCTTCGCCGAACGCCGCATCAGCTCAATTTCCCAAGGGGATTTAACCAGTCGCAAGGGATCAATATGTTGACGCACATCAACTACATTGGCTGGCGCCTGTATACCACTGCGGGTTTGCGCGCGCACTGTATTCAACCAGCCAGTCACTTTAATATCCCAACCGGCATCCGTGCCCAGGCTGTAAAAAAGTGCCGGTTGATTGGCCATCAATTTTGGCAATATTTCATCCAGTTGGGTGATTGAATAAGCTTCATCAAAACCAAATCCAGTGCGGGCAGCTTCAGGTCCATGACGGAAACCATCCCAGATTTCACGCTCAATATCCTTGTCGCGGCAAAACAGAATGCTTTTGTTTTCTGCGCCGGCGACCAGCACCAGAACGGCTTCGGGTTCTTTAAAACCGGTCAGGTAATAAAAATAGCTGTCAAAACGATACGGGTAATGGCTGTCACGGTTACGCGTGACTTCGTGCGAGGTCGGAATCACCGCAATCCCTGCCTGCATAGTGGACATCAGTTGCTGACGGCGACGGCTAAATTCTTGCAGGGGAAATTCGGGCATGGAAAAACTCAAGGGTGATCCTGATTGATTAGGCATTTTAGCTTATTTGGTGCGCAATTGCAGGAATGGTTCACGGCTACGTTGATAGTATAGACAGCTTTAAAAACCCATCATTTCATACAACTCCGATTGCCTGACATTTTTCTCGGCATCCATGATCGTGCCATCCGCCTGCCATTTTTGCAGAATGTTTGCCAATATTGGTTTAAGTTGAGCAGCACGCATGCCAGGTTTAATCGCTGGCTGGTAAAGCATTTTCAGTAACAAGGCATCCAGGCCGGTTAGTAATGACTCTGGTGTATGGTCGTTAAATATCGAGGGAAACACCTTGTCTGAATCACTAGGTAAACCCATTGCCTGCGTAGTTTCTTCCACAATGCAGGACAGTAATTGCCGGTGTTCCTGCGCAAAATCAACCGGAATGACTACCCATGCCTTGGTGATCGCACTTTTCGCATCCAGACCCAGGCCAAACATGCAGGCAGCATCATCAGGCGGTTTGAGTAACAAATTACCACTCACCAGGGCAATGTCATTGCGCCAGAGCTGCAAGTGCGAAAACACTACAATAAAGTTGGCTTCCTGACGTGACCGGGCAAAACTGATGGGATGGCCGGTGATTTTGGCCAGATGCTGAAAATGATATTTGGTTAACAGCGCATGCTGTTCCGGCTGGTCAGTATGATGTTCCAGCCAGACTTTGACTGGCTGCATCCATTTGCGCACGGGCTGCTCACCAGGGGTATATTCATTATGCAAGGCGATTTCAGTAAATGCCTGCTGCAAATACTCAGTCGATTGCCATGGTTCCTGAGCGGATGCCAGTATGGAAACAAGCAGCATGTTCAAGCCTAGCCAGCAACGGTTAATCATGCTTTACTCCGGCATGCTTTTCTCCAATATGGGTACGCAAAGGCAGCAGCAAGTCGCTTAATCCGTTGTGATCAATCTCCTGCATCAACTGTATTAGCCGCCCCAATTCCCCTTTAGGAAAACCTTCTCGGGCAAACCAGTTGAGGTAGTGTCCTGGCAAATCGGCAATCAGGCGATCCTTGTATTTTCCATAGGGCATTTTGCGCGTCACCAGTTGCATCAGGTCATTTTTATCCATGGACATCAATTCAGCAAGAAAAGTGCATAGTCAGAAAATTACTTAATCATCAAAATAATTTATAAAAATTATCATTTGACACTCTTAAAAAATCCTAGTGCCATCCGTTAATACCATTAGGTTGTTAATAAATAGCCATGACAAAAATAATCTGCGGTGAATTTTACCATCGCTTAAGAGGCACGATGCAATACGAAATCAGTAAAGAAAAAAGTGCAGAGTATCTGCGGCAAGCCATCCAGCATATGTCTATGCAGGATACTGCATTCCATCCTGTCAGTTATGCTGTCTGGTACGAATATTCGTCCGGCGAACACGCGCACCTGATTGATGAAGTGAACACGCTCATTGAAAAAGAGAAAAAACTAAACGAAAAAAGCACCGCCCAGTTATTTAACAAACATATCGCCAGCCTGGATGCCGACAGCGCCCAGAATATCGTGGACCGCTTTAACGATGTGGTGTCGGATATCAGCTCCACGACCGAAAAGGCGGGTCAAGACACTACGCACTTCCGTCAGACACTGGATGCATGGTCGGGTGAACTGCAGCAACTCGACGGCGAAGTATCGCGCAATATGGGTGATTTGTTATCCCAGACCGCGAACATCCAGCAGTCCATGCATACCTTGCAACAGCATCTGGAAACCAGCCTGCAAGAGATTGCCAGTTTAAAAAATGAAATCGTAAAGGCCAAACAAGAGGCGATTTCAGACGGACTGACTGGCTTGATGAATCGCAGAGGCTTTGATGTTGCCTTGAAACAAACACTTGAATCTGCCACGCCTTATGAAGACACCTGCCTGATCATTGGCGATATTGACTTCTTCAAACGTGTCAACGACAGCTATGGCCATTTATTTGGCGACAAAGTCATTCAAGCGGTCGCCAGGATCATGAAAACGGTTTCAGGTGACCTGTACACCTCGGCGCGCTATGGCGGTGAAGAATTTGTGATGTTGCTGCCACATACATCGCTGGAAACCGCCAGGGAAGTCGCTGAAAGTATCCGCCAGCATGTGGCCAACATCAGTATTAAAAACAATGTCACCAGCAAACTGATTTCCAATGTCACCATTTCGCTGGGAGTGACTGCATATCAGGCAGGCGAAACCGCCGAAAGCTTTTTGAATCGCGCGGACCAGGCTTTGTACACAGCCAAGGCCAAAGGTCGCAACCAGGTCACCCTGATCGCCGATGATGAACTGGCTGCCGCGTAAACGACTTTATCGTTTATAACAGGTCGCGCTTCTGTTCCGGAATATCGTGATACGGATAGCGCGAATGCCCGAAACGCATCACCAGCACTGAAATAGCCAGCACCAGAATGGCCCCTGATACAGCCAGCATATGTGTCTCGGTCATTTCTTTCATATCCAGCAACAAATAGCGCGCCAAGGCCACCATGGCGATATAAATCGGGTAGCGCATGGGCAGTTTGCCGGTGCCGAAATAGCTGTTGATCATGGAAAAAACTTCCAGATATAAAAACAGTTGCAACAGGTCACCCAGGCCAACCATGCCGGCCTGCCACATTCTCGCCAATTCGTGCGCGAGCGAGAAAAATGTTGCGATAGTGACTAATACCAACCCTAGCCGCTCTATCCACATCAATGCCTGATGCGCAATTTTGTCTGTTTTATGCTCGTATGGTGGCTTCATCATTTTCCCCTGTATTGTTTAAATTATCCTGTTTTTAACCAATGATCGAGTTGTGCTAAACGCTCTGGCGTACCGATATCATGCCATATACCAGTATGGTGTTGACCACTGACAAGTCCCTGCTGCATGGCAGAGATTAATAGTGGCGCCAATTTTGCAGTTTCACCGCTTTTAACCGGCTTAAACAAGTCTGGATGATAAACGCCGATTCCCGAGAAGGTCATTCTGTTGTCGGCGGCCTGTTTCACCAGGCCATCCTGCAACGCAAAATCACCTTCAGCATGTTGCTGCGGGTTATCTACCATCACCAGATGCGCCAGCTTGCCACCCGGTAAGCTTGTTGCAGCATAGTCAATATCGGTAAACACATCACCGTTCACCACCAGAAAAGGCTGGTCGCCTAATAATGGTAAGGCTTTAGTAATGCCGCCGGCAGTCTCGAGCGCCGATTGCTCAGCACTATACTGGATATGCACCCGCCACTGACTGCCATCGCCAAGCGCGTTCTCGATTTGCTGGCCAAGGTAGGCATGGTTAATCACCAGTTCGCTGATGCCGGCCAGCGCCAGGCGCTCAATATGCCAGACTATCAGCGGCTTGCCACCCACTTCAAGTAACGGTTTTGGGGTGTGATCAGTTAAAGGTCGCATACGGGCGCCACGCCCTGCTGCCAGTATCATTGCCCGCATGCTTAATCAGCCTTTTCCAGCGCCAGCAACAGCTTGAGGAACGGGCGCAACTCTACATAACGCTCACAGGCAGCCTGTAAATATTGCATCACCAGCGGCATGTCTTTCAGGTAGCCGTCTTTGCCATCCCGGTGATACAGGCGCGCAAAGATGCCCAGCACCTTGATGTGGCGCTGGACGCCCATCCATTCAAAGTCTTTATAAAACTCGCCAAAATCTTCATTGACAGGCAAGCCGGCTTTTTTAGCTGCCTGCCAGTATCGCACCACCCAATCCATCAGCTGGTCTTCGTCCCAGCGGATGTAAGCATCTTTAAACAGCGAAGCCAGGTCGTAGGTAATTGCGCCTATCACCGCATCCTGGAAATCCAGCACACCAGGATTATTTTCTGCTGTGACCATCAGGTTACGGGAATGGTAGTCCCTGTGCACTGTCACTTGCGGTTGTTGCAGAATATTACTGATCAACAAGGCGAAGGTTTTATCCAGCACTGCCTGCTGCTCCGCAGATAACGTCTTACCTAAATGTTTAGTCACATACCACTCAGGGAACAGCTGCAATTCCCGCATCAGCAATGCGGCATTATAGGGAGGTAAAACCTGCTCATTGGTTGCCAATTGCATCTTGATAAGTGCCTGGCAGGCATCACCATACAACCCTTTGGCATTTTCAGCAGTTAATCTGGACAGGTAAGTATCATTGCCGAGGTCACTTAATAGCAAAAAACCTTGTTCCAAATCCTGTGCGATCACCTTGGGAGCATTCAAACCAGCGGCCAGCAACATCTTTGCCACATTGACGAAAGGCCGGCAATCTTCCTGCGGCGGCGGTGCATCCATCGCAATCATGGTTTCTTGCGCTAAATGCACACGGAAATAACGCCTGAAACTGGCGTCTGCAGAAGCGGCTGTCAGCGTAAAAGGCTGGTCAATGACTTGTGCCAGCCATCGTTGAAGTTGTTGTGTTCTATCCACAAATTTTCCCGGATTATTAATAAGCGATTCAAGCTGGTGCGCTTGCTGGTAAAATGCGGCTTACATTTTAAGTGAAAAATGACTTTTTAAGCGTTTTCATGAATAATATAGCCCAAATGAACGGGGCAAACCGCAAGGTGGAAACAATTGCATGCATACAACCACTCTGCAAAGCGCAGAGCCTACTGAAATTATCAATCTTTGACTAACTTGCAAGTTTATTCCTCCACTTCTCGCGAACGCGGCATGCGCCTTATTTTAGCCCTGGTAGCGACCGGTTCATTTGCGGCTATGCATGCACGTGCAGATGAGACAAGTACACCGCCTGTAATTGTCGCTGAAAACGCCACCTTGCCTGGCGCGATCGAAATTGAAGGCGACACGCTAAAACTTCGTATGGACCGCCAGATGTGGGCTAGTGGTAATGCAGTTATCCGCAAGGATGGTCAGCAGGTCACCGGTGACGATATCCGTTACGACATACAAAACGATGAGTTGCAGGTAGACGGTAATGCAGTTATTTCAGCGGGTACAACCACCATCAAAGGCCCAATGTTGCGAATGCGCCTGAGTGAAAATATTGGCGAAATGCGTGACGTCACGATTGAATTTAAAAGTCCGCCACCACGCCCCAGCAATCAGGATAGCAGCGAATTATTGAGCGATGATGCGATTTTAGTCAGTGACCCGAAGCGCTATCTGGAAGACAATCAATCTTACAGTGATCAGCAAAATAATGCTTCGTTTGATAATATCCGTGCATCAGCAAAGCAGGTCTTCTTTGAAGGACAAAACCTGAAACGTTTGAAGAATGCCAGCTACACCTCCTGCGCAGCAGATGTTGACGACTGGTATATCAAATCCACCACCCTGGAATTAAACGACTACACCCGCACTGGCGAAGCGACAAATGCTTACGTTCAATTCAAAGGTGTGCCTATCCTGTACACGCCCTGGATGAGTTTTTCATATAATAACCAGCGTAAAACCGGATTTTTAGCGCCTTTATGGGGTTCGACTTCAAGAAGCGGCTTTGAACTGCTGACACCTTATTATATTAATATTAGTCCAGACATGGATGCGACCATTGCTACGCGTTTCCTGAGTAAACGCGGCATCCAATTGCAGGGAGAGTTCCGTTATCTCGGCGAGAGTTATTCCGGATCGAATAGTTTGGAGTACCTTGATAACGACAGCATGACCGGTCAGAACCGTTTTTATGCAAAACTCTCACATTTGCAGAGATTCAGCAGCCACTGGTCCGGCGGTTATAATCTCGAAAAAGTGTCGGACGATAAATACTTTTCAGAAATGGCAACAAGGATTCAGGTTACTTCGCGGGTTAACCTGCCACAAACAGCTTTCGTAAATTACAACAGCGAGCATCTGACATTCAATGGTACGGTGCAACGCTACCAGAACCTGGATAACATTTCCTATGTATACCAGCGCTTACCGCAGTTGACAATGTCATACAACAATGAGTGGAAAGGCTTTACGACACAAACCGGTGCGCAGTATGTGAACTTCAGCAGCATGGATGAGATGGGGAAAGTGCCTGAAGGCAGCAGGTTGAATGTTTATCCATCAATCTCTTATCCGATGAAAAATGCGTTTGGTTACGTTACTCCGAAAATAGGTATTCAGGCTACGCAATACAGCCTGACCAATAACCTGCCGGTAGGCTATTCAGAAGAATATAACCAGATAAACAGAACATTACCGATTGCAAGCCTGGATTCCGGTGTATATTTTGACCGGCAAACCAGTCTATTCGACACGTCCTACACCCACACGCTAGAGCCACGTGCTTACTACCTCTACATTCCTTATCACGATCAGAGCAAAATACCCATTTTCGATACGGCTTTTACCACCCTGAACCAGAACTCTATTTTCTATGAGAATCAGTTCAGCGGCACTGACCGCATCAACAATGCAAATCAGATGACATTAGCTGTGACAAGCCGATTGATAGATAGCGAAACTGGGATTGAACGCCTTAGCGGCACTATCGGTCAACGATTCTATTTTGATGATTTGCAGGTTTTTTTACCAAATACCACGCCAAATACGCGCAAATCCTCTGACATTCTGGCAGCATTTACGGCCAGACTTTCCAGCCGCTTGAATCTGGATACATACTGGCAATATGATCCTGACAGGGGCAATATGGAACGTAACAATTATTTGCTGCGTTACAACCCGGAGCCTGGCAAATCATTCAGTTTTGGCTACCGCTACACTGCAAACGTACTTGAGCAATTTGATACTGCCGGCCAGTGGCCTTTAGGCTCCGGATGGTATGGCGTAGGCCGCCTTAATTACTCTATCCGTGACGGCAACGCGGTACAACTTCTGGCCGGGCTGGAGTATGATGCTGGTTGCTGGCAGGCCAGAGGTGTGATGCAACGTGTGCAAACAGCGACTGCTGACGCGAACTATGCCATGTTTTTTCAACTCGAACTGGGTGGGCTGACTTCTATCGGTGCCAATCCATTGAACGTCATCAAGCGCAATATCCCAACCTACATGCGTACTAATGACATCCCGGGAATATACAGAGACCAGAATACCCAATGATGAAATACTTAACACCACTTTTACACTCCGCGGTAGGTGTTGCACTTTTGCTAGGCACCACAGCGAATATTCATGCAGCTGACAAGCCATCCATTGAAAAGATGGACAGGATTATTGCCGTGGTTGATCAATCAGTGATTACCGAGCGCGAAATGCTGGACCGGATTGAGTCGGTCCGCGCACAAATGATCAAAAAAGGCGTGGAATTACCCCCGGATGATGTGTTGCAAAAGCAAATTCTGGAGCGCCTGATTGTCGATAATCTGCAGTTGCAACTTGCCTCGCAAACCGGGATCAAGGTAGATGATGCGCAACTGGATAAAACCATAGAGCGTATCGCCGAGCAAAACCATTTAACCATGCCAGCCTTTAAAAAAGCGCTGGAAGAAGATGGCACCAAGTTTTACAAGTTCCGCGAAGATATCCGCAATGACATTATCCTCACCCGCCTGAGAGAACGCGATGTAGACAATAAAATCAACATCTCCGAAGCGGAAATTGATAACTACCTGAGTTCACAGGAAAAAGAAGGTGACCTGGATGAGTTTAACATCTCCCAGATCCTGATCCGCCTGCCTGAGGACAGCTCGCCTG
This sequence comes from Methylophilus sp., assembly GCA_032153875.1. Lineage (GTDB taxonomy): Bacteria > Pseudomonadota > Gammaproteobacteria > Burkholderiales > Methylophilaceae > Methylophilus. The sequence continues at coordinate 2,704 of JALDYP010000047.1, read as the reverse complement.
AAGATATCCAGAAAGCCAGGACCCGCACCGAACAGGCTATTAAAGCCATGTCCGAAGGCATGAGCTTTGAGAAAGCCTCCGCTAACTTTTCTGACGCACCAAATGCGCTTGAAGGCGGCGATCTCGGCTGGCGTAGTGGGCAGCAAATGCCTCCCCAGTTTGTAGAACTGATCAAAACATTGGATGTAGGGGGTGTGTCCCGCCCTATCCGCAGCGGCACCGGCGTCCATATATTCAAATTGAAAGAAAGACGTGCTGGCTCCAGCAGCCTGATTGTTGAGCAAACGCATGTGCGCCATATTTTGTTAAAACCCAACGAAGTGCTCTCGGACAAAGAAGCCCAGCAAAAGATAGAAGGTATTAAAGAACGCATAGATCACGGCACTCCTTTTCAGGACATGGCCCGTCAATATTCTGACGATGGCAGTTCATCCAATGGCGGTGACCTGGGCTGGATCAACCCTGGCGACACGGTGCCTGTATTTGAAAAAGCCATGGCGGAACTGGCACCGAATGAAGTCAGTGCGCCGGTACGCAGCCAGTTTGGCTGGCACATTATCCAAGTCATCGAACGCCGCAAACAGGATATGTCCAAAGAGTCCAAGCGTCTGAAGGCACGCCAGGAAATCCGCGCCCGTAAAGCTGAAGAAGCTTACAGCGAATGGATACATGAATTGCGTGACAAAGCGTTTGTCGAATTGCGCCTGGAAGACAAATTTTAAGACAAGTTTCAATTTCAAAACCGGATGACCACACTCCCGCGCATTGCGATTACCTCTGGTGAGCCTGCCGGGATAGGGCTGGACATCTGTGTCAAACTTGCGCACACAGCACTGCCAGCCGCACTGGTCGTATTGGCCGATCCACATGCGTTGGAAGCCAGGGCTGCCGAATTAAACCTTTCCTTAATGATGCATGCATATCATGAAGATGCACCTGCGCACGCTGGGGATGGCAGTTTGTGCGTGTTACCCGTTCCCGCCACTGCAGCGGTGACTGCTGGCAGCCTGGATGCTAATAATAGCCAGTATGTATTGACCATGCTGGATCGCGCACGTGATGGCTGTATCGCCAATGAGTTTGATGCCATGGTCACCGCACCGGTGCATAAAGGCATTATTAATGACGCCGGGATTACTTTTACCGGGCACACCGAATATCTGGCGGAAACCACTAATACTGCCCAGGTCGTGATGATGCTGGTCGGTGGCGGTATGCGTGTGGCATTAGCCACCACGCACTTGCCACTTAATCAAATTAGCGATGCAATTACCCAGGAGTCATTGACGACGACTTTGCGTATTTTGCATCAGGATCTGATCCAAAAGTTTGGCATTCCTGAGCCGACCATTTATGTCGCCGGACTTAATCCGCATGCCGGTGAAAATGGCTATCTGGGTGACGAAGAAATCAATACTATCAACCCAGTGCTGGATACTTTACGTGCAGAGGGCATGCAACTGACAGGCACATTGCCAGCCGACACCATGTTTTCACAGAAAAACCTGGCCAAGGCAGATGCCTTCCTGGCGATGTATCACGACCAGGGCCTGACCGTGCTTAAACATGCCAGTTTTGGTGAGGGCGTGAATGTCACCCTCGGCTTGCCGATCATCCGCACTTCGGTCGACCACGGCACGGCGCTGGATATTGCCGGAACCGGGCAAGCTGACGTTGGCAGTATGCTTAGCGCCATCAACCTGGCCATCGAAATTGCACACAAACGTGCTGCGGCCCAAGAGTAAATTTCCTTGAATATCTCAACTGGCACACAGCCACTTTAAGAATGTAGATGAAACACCTAGCAAAAAAACGCTTCGGCCAAAATTTTCTCACCGACCAGGGCATTATCGGTAGCCTGATCACTGCGATTCAACCCGCGCCTGATGACCTGATGGTTGAAATTGGCCCCGGACTGGGCGCCATGACGCAACCCCTACTCAAGCATCTGGATCATTTACATGTGGTCGAAATCGACCGCGACATTATTCAATGGATGCAATCTTTTTACCCCGCCGAAAAAATCAGCATTCATAATTCAGACGTACTGAAATTTGACTTTTGTACATTAGGTGAGCGTATTCGCGTAGTAGGTAACTTGCCCTACAATATCTCCAGCCCTATCCTGTTCAAACTGCTGGAAAACACCGCGCAAATCATCGACATGCACTTTATGCTGCAAAAAGAAGTGGTAGAACGCATGGTAGCTGCGCCGTCCACCTCTGATTACGGCAGGCTCTCGGTCATGTTGCAATACCGTCTGCAGATGGAATACCTGATCACCGTGCCGCCAGAAGCGTTTGAGCCTGCACCTAAAGTGGAATCAGCATTCGTGCGCTGTGTTCCCTTTGCACAATTACCTTTTCCGGCGACCGATGAAGCATTGTTTGCCAAAGTGGTCATGGCGGCATTCGGCCAACGCCGTAAAACATTACGCAACACCCTCAAAGGCTTGCTTGATGATGCCGGTTTTGTTGCGCTGGACATAGACTCACAATTAAGGGCCGAAAATCTCAGCGTGGCCGAGTTTGTGACTATCAGCAATTTTGTTGCTGCAAATCCGCTCACTATAAGTTAAGCAATTAAGTCCACCAATTAACTTTGGACCAATTGAGTATAGGTCAGCTTTTTTTAGCCTGATATAATCCTTCTTTCCTCAAAAACAATCCTCTGGAGCATGACATGCGTTTGATTCTGCTGGGTG
>JALDYP010000046.1:0-19038 GCA_032153875.1 Methylophilus sp. | reverse complement strand
CTTATTGCAACCTGGGACTAGCATTGTATGAAAACGGCGATACCGATGAGGCTTATCAATGCCTGGAAACAGCATTGAAACATGCGCCATCGCATGCACAGGCGCGTTATGTGCTGAGCATGCTAAAACTGGCTCGCGGTGAGTATGAAGAAGGCTGGCCCATGTATGAGGCGCGCTGGCAGGTATTGCCTGCCATACAGATCCCTGACCGGAAACTATTATGGCCTGGCAATACCTCGCTTGTAGGCAAGACCATCCTGATCCTGGCAGAACAGACACTCAGTGATACTTTGCAATTTTGCCGTTATGTAGACCTGGTCAAGACTTTCAAGCCTAACCAGATGATCGTCGCAGTACCGGAAGCCCTGTTTAACTTATTGAATGAGTTGTGGGGGCATGATGTGACTATCCAGGTGATTCGCCAGGATGGCCGTCCCCTGCCGCATTTCGATACGTATTGCCCGATGCTGAGCTTGCCAATGGCTTTCAGGACGGTGACTGGCACGATTCCGGCGGCCCTGCCCTACCTGCATATTGCCGAACGGCATCAACAGCCGTGGCAACAATTGCTGGGCCCCGCGCGCAGGTTACGTATCGGGGTGAACTGGTGCGGAGATGCGCATAACAAATATGACCGCCTGCGCAGTATTCCGCTGCATCTGATGGCGCCTTTACTGAAGATGGAAGTAGAGTGGCACAGCTTGCAGAAAGAGTTCAGGCGTGAAGACCACATCATGCTCAAGCGTTTCCCCATGCTGGAATGCCACCACCCTTTGCTGGCTGATTTTACCGATACTGCCGGCCTGATCATGCAAATGGATTTTATTATTTCTGTAGATACGGCTGTCGCGCACCTGGCTGCGGCACTGGGGAAAAAAGTGTGGCTGCTATTACCGGCACAAGCGCATTTCCGCTGGTTACAGCAGCCGGAGACCTGCGCATGGTACCCTGGCATGCGGTTATTCAGGCAAGCGCCTGGCACCTCATGGGAAGCGTTGATTGATACCGTACATCAGGCGATCACTGATGTACTTAGTCAAAGTTACCGCACGGAATAATTATTCCGCGTTAGGCACGCCAACGATGTGCATGACACGCGGCACATCCACATGCAGTAATTGGGCAATGTCCTTGTAATCGTCTGGCAACGCTGCGTTATCCCATCCATCAGCAGAGTGCCTGGCAAGATTAACGGCAAATTGCACATTACGCACTCGCGGCAGGTGCGCACGCTGCTCATCCATCAGGTCATTCAGCAGTGAAGGTAAATTAAAGGTGCGGACCAGCTCAGCCTGCAAATCAATGACCCTGAAACCCAGCACTTCTTGCTGAACAGCCCGGCTGCGCAAGGTTTTATCGGCTAACTGGCGCTTATGCACTTCACTCATGGCATCCGGGTTAAAACACCACATCAGCATTTCAGCAAAGTCATACAGTGAGGCTGCTACACGCAATTCTTCCGCATGCAAATCCATCAAATGGGAGGCAAACTCAGCAGCAAAATAACCAGCGCGGTGGGCACGTACAACCAGTTTGATTAAATCAACCAGTGCAGCAACATGGTGACTCAACATCTCTTCCACATGCGGTACGGTAGGGATCTGCTCAAAAAAAGTACTTGTACCCATCATGATGATCGCCTGCTCTACCTGCACCAGGTCTTGCAACTGGTGGCGGCTCCTATTGTTGTTGGCAAAGGTCAGCACTTTAAACGTCATCAGCGGGTCATTAATCACCACGCGTGTGATATCGCGGGCGCCGGTTTCATCTTCGCGCTCCTTGAGCTGAGCCAGTTCCCTGGCAGTTTGCCGCAATACCGGAATATCAGCATTTTCAAAAAATGCCACCCAGTCGGAAATGTTCCGGTTGGCTCTTGCCTCGGTAAGTGTCACCATCTAAACGCTCCTGCTTGAGTTTTATCCGCCTGAGTATAAAACAACGCCTTGGCGTAGCATGTGTCGATCAGTCATTGAATTCAATGCCAGTTTTAGTCATGCCCTGACTGTTTCAGGGCCATAAAAGCCTTGTTTCTTTAGGCATGAGACCCAATCTGCTATGTTAGAATGCAGTCTTTGTGACTAGCTTCAGAGTCAGGTGATAGGCCGGGACTCCAGTGACCTAACTTATGGCAATTATTCTGCATACACCCGAAGATATTGAAAAAATGCGCGTGGCGGGCCGTCTGGCTTCAGAGGTGCTGGATTACATCACGCCTTTTGTCGTCGCTGGCGTCACCACCAATAAACTCGACCAGTTGTGCCATGACTATATCGTCAATGTGCAACAGGCGATTCCTGCGCCGCTCAATTACGCACCGGATGGTCACACGCCTTATCCTAAATCCATATGCACCTCGATTAACCAGCAAATATGCCACGGCGTGCCCAGTGAAAAAGAGCTGAAAAATGGTGATATCGTTAACCTCGATATCACGGTCATCAAAGATGGCTACCATGGCGATACATCGCGCATGTTCATCATCGGCCCAGCTTCACCACAAGCCAAACGTTTATGCGAAATCACTTACCAGGCCATGTGGCGTGGTATCGAAAAAGTAAAGCCTGGCAATACGTTGGGGGATGTTGGTTATGCGATTCAATCCTTCGCTGAAAAGAATGGCTACAGTGTGGTGCGCGAGTTTTGCGGTCATGGCATCGGCAAAAAATTTCATTGCGAGCCTCAGGTGCTGCATTACGGGAAACCTGGCACCGGCGTCACCCTTAAACCGGGCATGATCTTTACCATTGAACCTATGATCAATGCCGGGCGACGCGAGATTAAATTCATGAATGACGGCTGGACGGTTGTCACTAAAGACCGCAGCTTGTCTGCACAATGGGAGCATACTATCGTCGTCACCGATGATGGTTTTGAAATCATGACCGTTTCCGACGGGTCTCCCCCACGCCCAACCCTGTAATATCCACGCCAGACTATGCCAGTGATAGCTAAAGAACAACTCAAGCAGTGGCGTGAGTCGTTCCAGCTTTCACAGCAAAAGCTCGCTGCCGCTTACCTGGCAAAACCTAATGCCAAAGTCCTGTTACAGCAAAGTACCCGCCATCTGGACCAACTGCTGCGAGACATCTGCGCCGCATTTGAACTACCTGCCACAGTCAGCCTGATCGCTGTCGGCGGCTATGGCCGTGGCGAGATGTTTCCACACTCCGATATCGACCTGCTGATTTTAATGCCGGAAGACAGCACTGCCGCTTTACAGACAGAGATTGAGTCGCTGATTGGTGCATTGTGGGATATCGGCCTCAATATTGGTCATAGCGTGCGTACCCTGAGTGAGTGCCTGGCTGAAGCACAACTCGATGTGACGATTATGACCAATCTGCTGGAAGCGCGCTGGCTCACAGGCCACAAGGCAGCATTCAAAACCCTGATGCAATCCTTGCATGCGCAACTGGATAAACCGCGCTTCTTCGCTGAAAAATTACGCGAGCAGCAAATCCGCTACGCAAAATTTAACGACACCGCCTATAACCTTGAACCTAATATCAAGGAAAGTCCCGGCGGGCTGCGTGATTTGCATATGATTTTATGGATAGCCCAGAGTCAAGGACTAGGCCATGACTGGCAGGATCTGGTGCATACGGGCCTGCTCAGCAATGCGCAGGCAAGACAGCTTAAGAATCACGAGCGTCTACTGCAAAACTTGCGTATCCGCCTGCATCTGCTGGCCAAGCGCCGTGAAGACCGGCTGGTGTTCGACTTCCAGAATACGCTGGCTGAACAAATGGGTTACCAGACCACTACTCAGAAACGCGCCAGCGAACAGCTGATGCAAGGCTTTTACCGTAGTGCCAAAGCCATCATTATCGAAAACGAAGTCTTGCTCAAGCTCATGCATGCGCAAGTCACTCCCCAGAGTGAACCTGCCACTGTGATTGATGCAGATTTTGTGTTATCGCAAGGTCTGCTGAGTGCAAAAGATCCAGACCTGTTTCAACACAAACCAAAGGCTATCCTGCGTTGTTTTCAGCTCTTACAGCAACACCCGGCCATTGCAGGCTTTAGCGCCCCATTGGTCAGGGCGCTGCAAGCTGCACAGCCATTGATTGATAAAAACTTCCGCCAGCAATCGGTGAATAAAGCGTTATTCCTGCAAATTCTGCAAGCCAAAGAAGGTGTTCACCGCAGCCTGCGACGCATGAACCGTTATGGTATTTTGGGACGCTATATCCCTGTGTTTGGCCGCGTGATCGCGCAGATGCAGCATGACTTGTTCCATGTATATACCGTCGATGAACATACCATGAACGTGCTGCGCAACCTGCGCCGGTTTGCCAAGCCAGAACTGCGGCATGAATTTCCCTTATGCAGCCAGCTATTTACCGAATTCAGCCAGCCACATTTGCTTTACCTGGCGGCTATTTTCCATGACATAGCCAAAGGCCGTGGCGGTGACCACTCTGTGCTTGGCACCATCGATGCCAAACGTTTTTGCCAGAAACATGGCTTGCCTAAAGCAGATGCCGACCTGGTGGCATGGCTGGTAGAAGCGCACCTGAAACTCTCCAGCACCGCACAGAAAAGTGACTTATCCGACCCGGATGTGATTGAAAGCTTTGCCAAACTGGTCGGCTCGGAATATCGCCTGACTGCCTTGTATTTACTCACGGTAGCCGATATTCGCGGCACCAGTCCCAATGTGTGGAATGCATGGAAAGCCAAGCTGCTGGAAAGCCTGTTTTTGCAAACACGGCGTGTGTTGCAGCAATCGCTGGATACCGAAGCGCAATTAAGCCTGCGCAAACAGGAAGTCCTGCAAAAACTCAGCAGCTTCAACCTGAAAGAAAAATCGGTAAAACCTTTGTGGCAAGCATTTGGTGAAAGCTATTTCAACCGTTTTGACAGCGATGAAATCGCCTGGCAAAGTCGTTTGCTGATACCGCATAAACAGACTGAAACCGCCATCGTACGTGCCCGGTTAAGCCCCAAGGGCGATGGCATCCAGGTCATGATTTATAGCCGTGACCAGAAAGAAATTTTTGCGCGCATCTGCCATTTTTTTGACAGCATGCAATACAACATCGTACAAGCCAGAATTTTCACCACCGCACATGGCTATGCGCTGGATAACTTTATTGTGCTGGAGCCTGATACGCATCAAATCAGCTATAACGGCCTGTTAAAGCATATTGAGCAAGGCCTGACAGAACAGCTTTCAGGCACTACCGCGATTCCAACGCCTATCCGCGGTCGCGTCAGCCGGCAGGTCAAACATATGCCATTGACTACGCAAATCTTTATCCGCCCTGCAAGTGCGCATAATCATCAACACCAGTTTCAGCAGCTGGATGTGATTGCAAATGACCGCCCGGGCTTACTCGCGTGCATGGCGCTGACATTGCTAAACCATGATATCGCTTTGCATAATGCCAAAATCAATACCCTGGGTAACCGGGTTGAAGACAGCTTCCTGATCTCAACCAGTGATGGAAAACCACTAAACGAAACACAAATCGACGCATTGAAAACAGCTTTTAGCGAGCTTTAATTGAAACAAATCATAATCATCATTTAACTTCGGATATCAGGAATTAAATGAGTGGTAATTATGCAACCACTTTAAAACAAGCAAGAAATTCCTACAAAATTTTCGTCCTTACTTATTGTTTAATAGCTAAAACTTTCAAATAGTTAAACAACACTTTGATAATGATATATAAAAATATTCCTACATCAACGTAAGAATATCCATGTGGCATAAATACAAAAAATCCAAATTCATCCCTGTTCAAGACAGATCTGTATAGCTTTACTTTCATATTGCTTGCTATATTTTTAACCACAATTATTTTATTAATTTTTACCGGTTAATTATAAAAATGAAAACAGCTCATCTCATCGTATCCCTCCTTATTGCAGCATCATTCACATCACTATCACAGGCTGGTACCCTGGGTATCGCTGCAGGTAGCTATAATTTTGACGGTTCAAATTCTGCTGCTGATTTTCGCCTGGAATATGAAGCTGATGCCAATATCTGGCTGGATAGCCTGAAACCCTGGGCTGCGGTACAGGCCAACACTGATGGCACACTATGGCTGGGTGGTGGTTTGTTGTACGACTGGGAATTTACTGACACCTGGCATTTAAAACCTAGTTTAGGTGCCGGTTACTACAGCCGCGGCAGCAGCGACCTGGATCTGGGCCATCCGGTGGAATTCCGCTCCCAACTGGAAGTTGCCAAGGATATCAACGAACAAAACAGTCTTGGATTGGCAGTCAGCCATTTGTCGAATGCCAATCTGGGCAATGAAAACCCCGGCGTTGAAGTATTAAGTGTTTATTGGCACTATAAATTCTAACTTTGCTACGTACGTCGCTAACACTGATTCGTCAGTATGAAAGCCTGCCCAAGCCAGCGAATTGTGACTAGCGGATGATTTAAACGTGATGATGGCTTAAAATATAGCCTCATCATGTTTACTTATCCGCACCTCACTCCTTCTGAACAAGCCAGTTTACCGAAACTGATTGCCGAACCAAATGCTATCCCGAATAAATTTGAGGATAGTACGCATCGCCTTTTTTACTGTCAGACAGAAGATGGCGAAATGGTGCTGAAAATTTGCAATGGGGCAACGATAGCCAAATCTCATTTTTGGTCAGGCGCAAACCGTTTATTTGCCATCGATTTTCCAGACAGTTTGGGTGATATCCATGCAACGCATGCTTTTTTGGAAAAAAAAGGGGCGCTCACCATCCCTCACTTTGTCGCAGCACGTGCCAACCGTTATGTTCTCACCCATTTTTTAGCGGGTAAAGATTTAGTTCCGGAACAGATAGCCGATGAATATGTGGTACAACTAGCCGCGCACATTGCCAAACTGCACCAATGCACTTACAGCAAGTGGGGAAAGTTGCATACACTACAATTTTCTGCAACAGCTTGGGCGAGCCGCTTGCGTGACACGCTTGTTTCTTTGGCTAAACAACACGATACGCTTATCGCTGAACCGCTACTGGCTGAGATACTAGCCCGCGCAGAGGATATCCAGGAAAGCGAATTTGTACCGGTAATGCTGGATTTACGCTGGGATCAGTTCCGTAGTTCTAGTGCCAATACCTTAGCACTGATTGATCTGGATGCGTTTGTCATTGCGCCGCGTGCGCTGGACCTGGTGTTGCTCGAATATGTATTCACACCCGCGCAATTGGCTATGTTTAAACAAAGTTACACTCAGATACATAGCTGGCCTGATCACAATGCGCATACACCCTGCTACCAGCTACTATTATTTCTGATGAATATATTGGGTGAAACTGATCTGGCAAAATGGATGCAGCGAGTATAAAAATCCCATCTCCGCTACCCAACGCCCTCTACGTTTGTTGCCTGTACAGCTTCACCCAGCTGATAAAACCCACAATCGCCAGGATAGTGTTCAATACAAATAAAGCAGCCGTCGCGTAATAGCCTGTTTGCACATACAACAGCGTGGCAGCGCCATCAATCACCGCCCAGTACAGCCAGTTTTCCAACACCTTCCTGGCAATCAACCAGGTGTTCATGATAGAAAAAACCGTTGTATAGGCATCTAACATCGGGCTTTGTGATTGCCCGGTTTTTTGCAGATAGGCACTGACCAACGCGCTCACAATAATCCCTGTAGCAATAAAACCCGCATGCCATCGCCAGGGCCAGCGACTGATCACCAGCGTGTCAGTTTGCCCGCCATGCTGATGCCAGGCCCAAAAGCCATAAATCGCCATCCCCATATAATAAAAATTAAGCAGCGCCTGCATGGGCAGCTGACCATCCCAAAATAACACGGTGTATACCAGCGTACTGAAGAAGGCAAACAGCCAGCACCATTGCGACTCCTTTGCCGCCAGCAAAATATAGGCAACACCCATTAAAGCCGCGGCAATTTCCCATGTGGACATTTGATGAAATGCAGTAAGGACAGGCTGAAAATTATCTTGGTTCATGGCTGGTTACATTTAACGAGTAAAAAAAGTGGATATGAAATCCGCCGGCTCACACATCAACGACGTCTGCCCTGTCTGTGCCAATAAACTTCATCACAAATACACTGTGCGGTAATGCATCAAACACCGCTTCCATTTCCGCATCCAGGCAATCCATTACATCGCGGTATTCGCCAAATACTTGTGTCGCCAGGCTATTGCGCTTCACTACCAGATTTTCATTGGCTTCAAGCCTGTTGATAAACTCCAGAATAGGTTCTACATAGCCTTCGGTTAATGGGTATAAACTGATATCAACTGAAATACGCACTTCACTCTCCTTCTAAATAATTGCGGATGCCTGGAATAGCTCAAATGTTTTAACTAAAAGTCATAGCTGACGGTAACACCTGCGACACGTGGCTCAGCAAACTGAACATATTTCTCTAGCGCATAACCATTGGCCGGATTATTACCAAAGAAAAAACCGCGCGTGGCATAGTCTTTATCCAGTAAGTTTCTCACCCAAAACCGCACTTTGTAATGCCCATGCTTGTAATCGGCACTGGCATTCACTATTGCATAGGCACTTGATTTTGTGTTGTTGCTATCGGAAAAGTAAAAGCCATCTTTACCTTCGACATTGGCTCGCATTGTCCACGCATCATTCAGATAATATTCAGAGCCCAAATTAAAAGTATATTTAGGTGCATGTGCGACTTGGCGGCCATCATAATTCACACCATTTACCGAGTGTTTATCAAAGGTCGCATCTAGCAAACCCAGTGAGCCAAGCAGGCGTAAATTATCAGTCACGAACCAGTCCATACTCGCTTCCAGGCCTTGATGGGTAGCACTTGATGCATTGCCTGTAAACTCAAGGAACTGTACGCCATTCGCAATTGAATTTTCAACTTGTGCGTTACGTCTATCAGTATAGAAGGCGGCCAATGAAGTTTTTAAGCGTTTATCAAACCAATTGGATTTGACGCCAACTTCAGCAGTCAGATTATATTCAGAATCAAAGCCCAGTCGATTTGCCGGCAATGCCGCGTTATTATTTACGCCGCCTGATTTGTAACCACGTGAAAGTGTGCTGTAGATGAAATGATCTTGATTTACTTGATAATTCAAACCCAGCTTGCCACCAAACAGGCCTTCGTCCTGACCAATATTCAAGGCATTTGAATCACTGTATCTTGCTTTAAAATACTCGATACGCGCGCCAGTGATCAAAGTTAACTTATCAGTTAAATGTGTATCCAGCTGACTGTAAATCGAAGTATTCTGCGTGTTGTAATCACCGTTTCTCAGAGTTGCGCCAAAGATGCCAAAATCAGAATTTTGCTTGAAGGCTTCATCCTGGTCCAAAAAATAAAGACCCACTGTCCAATCGGTGGTATCGTTAAAAATACGGCCTGCTCTATCCGATAATGCGCGCAATTCAAAAGAGTAATTTTCGCGGTGCCTACCAAAACGCTCAAAGCCGATATATGGGCTTAACGCAGGATCGAACTGTCCCACATATCCCCAGTCGGCATCGTAGCTGTAGACAATATCGCTTTTGAGGTAAGTTGCTTCCGATTGCACTATCACCGCGTCAGAAGCCTGCCAGTTGGTTTTTAGCGCAAACGCGTTTGTAAGTTGCTTGTCTTGTCCGGGATGATCAGACAGGCTGTTGCGGCTATTATCCAGCGTAAAAGCGTCGTAACCATTATCAATATTTAAATGGGTATAACCTAGATCTACCGTGAAATCGTCAGAAGCGAGTAATCGCAACTTACCGCGGAAAGTCAGCTCATCCTGGTTTTGCGTATTGTCACGACCCAAAAAGTCGTTGTCCATATAACCATCAGATTTATGACTGTAAATAGAAGCGCGACCCAGCAATTTATCCTCTACCAGCGTACCACCCACTGCAACACCAAGATTACGCGTGTTGTATTCAGCCAGACCAGATTCAGCTCGCAAGGAAAATTCTTTAGTGGGCGCTTTGCTGCGCATATTAATGGTCCCAGCCAACCCATTGGTGCCGAACTTAGTGCCTTGTGGACCACGCAAAATTTCAATCGAGTCGATATCAAACAAAGTTGCTGCACCACCTGTGCGGCTAAAATCCACACCATCGATCACCAGGCCAACCGATGGATTCAGCGGCGCACTGAATTGGCTAGTTGCACCCATGCCACGAATTTGAAAAAACTGACCGCGCGAAGCACCGCTGGATAAATTCACATTTGGTGCCAAGCCCAATACTTCTTCCAGATGCTGCGCGCCGCGTGACTCTATGGTTTCTTGATCAATCTCGGTCAAGCTTACAGGTGTTTTTTCAGCAGTGCTGGGCCGGAAATCCGCACTAACTACCACATCAGGCAGTTTCACAGCCTCGTCATCTTCAGCGGCCAGCACTGGCGTGGTCAGTAAAAGCCCGATCAGGGACAACGGTTTTGAAATCGGTTTCAAGATAATCCTTTCTATAAATTACATAAAAAGGACAGGGGAAGAGTGACAATGACGTGAGTAGGTTTGCTGTTGACACAACAAACCAGAAACTTTGCGTTGTAGATGCTCTGCCTGTCCCTACGCCAGCATTATCTGGGTCAGGTTCATTGGGTTCCCCGCTTGCGCGAGATCTCAGGCGTTGCCACCCCAAGGCGATTTGATTTTTCAATCAGGGTGAGATTGTAGTTTGATATCAGTCACTTGGCTAGGGAGTGATGGTGGTTTGCAACAAAATCCATTGCGTATTTGCAAAGTTTAATGATTTCAGCAAAGCTTCAACCGTATCTGCTGTAAAACAAAAAACCCTGCAATGCAGGGTTTTTATTCACTACTTTTTACAACCACTGGTTTAGAAGTGTTTGTAATGTTTTTTCAGTTGTTTAACAACTTCCCATTGGGATTTCAGGCCTTTTGGAAACTCAACGTAGTCACCAGCCTTGATAGTTACTGTGTCGCCACCTTGTGGAGTCACTTTGAACTCGCCTTCCAACACGTAGGCTTTTTCAGTCGCTGTGAAGTCCAGTGGGAATTTTGAAGGTGCGCAATCCCATGTGTTCCAGCTTTTTACGCCCAGGTCTTTCAATTTTTCTTCAGATGGATTGTGGTCGATGATGATTTGAGTCATGACATTTCCTTAATAAATTAAAGTGCTTATAAAAACTTTAAATAGAAATGCCGCAATCATGCGGCATCTTGGTAACTGGCGGAAGAGGTGAGATTCGAACTCACGGAGGGCGTGAACCCTCGACAGTTTTCAAGACTGTAGCATTAAACCGCTCTGCCACTCTTCCGGAAGGCAGAATTATAGCAAACAATTAATCATCTGGAAGCGTTATTCCAGGAAAAAGTACATCATTAAAGCCAAATTTTGTCATATCGCGGATTCGCATGGGGTAAAGTATGCCAAAAAGATGGTCACATTCATGCTGTACAACCCGTGCATGGAAGCCAGTTACCGTACGGTCTATGACATTACCTTGCGGGTCGAACCCTTTGTAACGTAAATGCTGATACCTAGGAACAACGCCTCGCATACCTGGCACCGACAAGCACCCTTCCCAACCATCTTCCTCTTCTTCATCGACAGGAGTGAGCTCAGGATTAATCAGGATAGTAAACGGGACTTCCTCCGCATCCGGGTAACGAGGATTCTTGCCGACGCCAAACATCACCACCTGCAAACTCACGCCAATTTGCGGCGCGGCGATCCCCGCTCCATTCATATCGGTCATGGTGTCATGCATGTCTTGTATCAGTGCATGCAATTCCGGTGTATCAAACTCGCTGACTTTGTTCGCCACTTGAAACAGTATCGGGTCGCCCATTCTGAGCACTGGTTTAATAGCCATGATCAGGTTCCATTACGTATATACAAAAAGCGATCACACCGTCGCGCAATGATGGTCAGACAGATATTGCGCAATTACGCACTTCACTTTATCCATGGTTTGCTGCAGCAAAGGCATTACTTGCTCAAAATGAATGGCTTGTGCACTATCGCCACGACCGGCAGCGAAATTGGCAACCGGGCAAAGTGCCGCATACGACACACCTAACTCGCGGGCCAATGCGGCTTCCGGCATGCCGGTCATACCCACTACAGTGGCGCCATCGCGTTCATAGCGGTCAATTTCGGCAGCGGTTTCCAGTCGTGGACCTTGCACGCAAGCATACACACCGCCCTCCACTAATCCACAGCCGGCATCCACTGCTGCTTTCTGGCAGCGTTCACGCATGGCTTGTGAATAAGGCTGGGTGAAGTCAATGTGCCTCACCGGCAACTCCACACCATCATGGTAGGTGTTATCGCGGCCGTAGGTGTAATCCAGAATCTGGTTAGGCAATACGATATCGCCAGGGATCAGGTTTTGTGAAATGCCGCCTACGGTCGCTACCGCCAGTAAGTCGCTCACACCGACCGAATGTAAAGCCCAGATATTGGCGCGGTAATTCACTGCATGTGGCGGAATCGTATGCCCGCCGCCGTGGCGTGCCAGGAAAACCACCTCTTTACCATTGATCTCACCAAACACCAGTGGCTGTGAAGGCTTGCCATACGGCGTGCGCACGATCAGGCGTTTTGAAATATTCAGATTGGTGAGCTCTGTCAGCCCGGTGCCCCCGATAATGCCTAACATCCTGTGGTCTCTCTCTTTAACACTAGTTATATCCAAGGTGTAAGCGTATCACGTATTTATGGCATACTTAAGCCATGCAAGCCTTTTCCAAGCCAGTGACGACACCGGCCAGCCTGCCACTGGCACAGACACATTATGAGAACTTTCCGGTAGCTTCACTGTTGCTTCCCGCGCATTTACGTTATGCGGTCAGTGTGATTTACCAGTTTGCGCGTGAAGCTGATGATATTGCCGACGAAGGCGATGCCAGCGAAGCGGAGCGCTTGCAGGCACTGCAAGGTTACGAAGATGAATTATTGCTGATCCAGGCCTATATACAGGCCGAACGCCCCCTGTTTAAAACGCTGCAGCAAGTGGTCAGAACGCATAAGCTCGAAGTGCAATCTCTGCTGGATTTAATCAGCGCGTTCAAACAGGACGTCGTTAAAACCCGCTACGCCAGTTTTGCAGAACTACTGGATTATTGCCGCCGCTCTGCCAACCCGGTAGGCAGGTTGATGCTGCAATTATATGGCGCGGATACAGCGCAAAACCGGCAGTGGTCAGACCAGATTTGTACCGCTTTGCAGCTGATCAACTTTTACCAGGATATCGCCATCGACCTGCAAAAGCATGGCCAAAGCGGCCGCATTTACCTATGCCAGGACGAAATGCACGCTGCCGGGATTACCGAACAGGATTTACGCCAGCGATTAGATGCCATCTGGCAGGCATTCTTTTTGTACAATGTAGCCCGCGCAGAGCAGTTTCTACTGTCCGGTAAACCACTAGGCAGACATCTGACTGGGCGCATCGGTTTCGAGCTGCGCATGATCGTCGCCGGTGGCGAACGTATTATTTATAAATTGAAGCGTTGCCGTGGCGATATTTACCACCACCGTCCAACGCTGAATGCTTTTGATTGGCCGATTATTTTGCTGAAAGCCCTGTTTAAACAATGACCCCGCAACAATACTGTCAGCAGAAAACCAAACAAAGCGGCTCCAGCTTTACCCTGAGTTTTGTGTTTTTACCCAAACACAAACGTGAAGCGATGACGGCACTATATGCTTTTTGCCGTGAAGTGGACGATGTGGTCGATGAATGTACCGATTACCAGATCGCGCAAACCAAGCTGCAATGGTGGAAACAGGAAATACATCGTTTATTTCATGAAACTCCGCAGCACCCGGTTACCAAGGCATTGAAGCCAGTGGTAGAAGCGTTTGGCTTGCAGGAGGCGCATTTCATCGAAATTATCGATGGCATGCAGATGGATACACAATACAACCGTTACGCCGATTTTGAACAATTGGCGCTGTACTGTTACCGTGTTGCCAGTGTCGTTGGATTACTTTCTGCACAAATTTTCGGCTACAGCGATAAATCTACATTAGGTTATGCGCATGACCTCGGCATGGCTTTCCAGCTCACTAATATCATCCGTGATATCGGCGAAGATGCCCGTCGCGGCAGAATCTACATCCCGATTGATGAGCTGGAAAAAGCAGGCGTCTCAGAACAGCAACTGTTACACAGCCAGGCCTCGGCACAGACACAGGCATTGCTGATCAAGCAGATTGAACGTGCAGAACTGTTTTATGACAAAGCCCTGAGCCAGCTGCCAAAAACAGATATCAAGCAACAATTGCCAGGCCTGATGATGGCGGCTATTTACCGCGCCTTGCTGAAGGAAATCCGGCAAGACCCTAACCTGGTACTCACCCATAAAGTCATGTTGCCCGCTTTCAGGAAACTGAAGCTGGCGCTAGGCGTATGGTTCAAGTATCGCTAACCAACACAATGCTTAAAAACTCGCATTCTCAGCGCAATGTCGCGGTTGTGGGCGCGGGGCTGGCTGGGCTATCAGCAGCCTTCAGGCTACTCCAGCAAGGTTACCGGGTTTCCATATTTGAAGCCGCACCACAAGCCGGTGGTCGTGCGCGTGGCGTCGCTCAAGAACAGACAATGATAGATAATGGTCAACACTTGTGCATAGGCGCCTATCATGCCACGCTGGAATTACTGAAAGATGCAGGCCTGGATGCCGGTCAAATATTTATGCGATTGCCGTTGGCATTGCATATGCATGATGGCGCACAGCGCATGTCGCTGATCACGCCTGGCTGGTTACCAGCACCACTGCATTTATTATGGGGATTATTGACTGCACGCGGCCTGACATTCAGTAGTAAATGGCAAGCCATACGCTGGATGGTGCAGTTAGCACAATCCGCTTTCACCCGGACGCAAGACATCACTGTGGCGGCAATGCTCAAACAAGGCCAGCAAACAGAAGCCGCGATCAAACTGTTGTGGGAGCCTTTGTGCCTGGCAGCATTGAACACACCGATCAACAGTGCCAGCGCCCAGGTGTTTTTAAATGTACTCAATGACAGTTTCCGGCAGCGCAGGTCAGATAGTGATTTCCTGATTGTTAAGTCAGATTTATCCAATGCGCTTATTGAACCCCTAATTCAAAAAATCACTGCGCTAGGCGGCAAAGTGCACTTGCGCACGCCCGTGAAATCATTGACATATGAAGCAGAAGTTTGTGTGTTGGAAACGGCAGAAGGATTCAAACATTTTGACGATGTGATTATTGCCACAGGCCCGCATCAGCTTAAAACCCTGACAACTGGTTTAAGCCTGCCAGCATTTGATTACCAACCGATTACAACGGTCTATCTGCAATACTCACCGGAAACAAAACTGCCCCATCCAGTAATGGGTTTATGTCATGGTGTCGTGCAATGGGTGTTTGACCGGGGGCAATGTTGTGATCAGCCAGGGTTATTGGCGATAGTCATCAGCGCGCATGGCTTGCTGCCAAGTGATAAAAATCTGCTTATTCAACAATGTATTACTGAATTGAATCGGTCATTATCAGTTTATGACATGCAGCTGGATGAAAACCCAATCTGGACACAGGTCATCACCGAGAAACGCGCAACCTTCAGTTGCACGCCTGATCTGCAACGCCCGTCAACCAATACATCACAACCACATATCTACCTGTCAGGCGACTATATCGCAGGTCCCTTCCCGGCCACCATTGAAGGCGCGGTCAGAAGCGGCATGTCGGCAGCCCGGCAAATACTGGCTGCCGCTTGACTTGACCCGGTTTAAGCCTCGGGATCCTTACAGCCGACAACCACATGGTTGCGCGCCGGGACATAAATACCATCGCCCGCATCAGGGTAAGTTTCCCGGTAAGAAAGATGTGGATCAACCACATAACCATGTGAACAATTTTCACTGGCTTTACTCTTGCACTGCTCCAGCGTGGTATTAAATTCACTACAGGTTAGTTTATAGCCCGGTTTTCCGTCACTGGTTGCGTGCGGGGTTGGCTGATGACTTGCGCAAGCCGAAAACAGTAAAGGAATCAGTAATAAAGTTTTTTTCATTGTATATCTCCTTTTCCAGCCCTACTTTTAACGTCATATTATTGTCATATTAGTGTGTTATGTGACACACATTTGTAAGGCAATAAACTAACCACATAGTTTCATGAACATTTTGTGAAAAAGGTAATACTGTTTCTGAAATCTTCATACTTCCAGACGTGTATCCAGGTGGCTACAAATCGCCACAAGCCCCCATCTCTGTGTAATTGACCTGCCTGACCAAACTTCCTATACTTCAGTCATACAAATCAATCAGCGAGAATGATCGGGCAATGCTCCAGAGAGTTTGAAAGATATACAGAACCGTCAGGCAAACGGCAAAAAAGATATTTTAGTATGCAGGCTAATACACAGATTTAGACTTTTTATAACTTCCCTGTGGTTGTTTACCTCTTCTTAACAACCACTACTCAAGGCAACGAGGTTACTCCCTGGCATCGTTGCCATTTTTTTCATCCGCGTAACAAATCGATTGCCTGCTCCAGCCTGTCGATCGCATCAATCTGCAAACCGGGCACGCCACCTTTTGGCGCATTGGCTTTAGGGATAATTGCCTGCGTAAACCCCAGCTTGGCCGCTTCTTTCAAGCGTTCCTGTCCACGCTGCACCGGACGCACCTCCCCTGCCAGCCCCACTTCACCAAACACAATTAACTTGTTTGGTAATGGTTTGTTTTTGAGGGATGAAACAATCGCCAGCAATACAGCCAGATCCACCGCCGGTTCGCTGATCTTGACGCCGCCCACGGCGTTAATAAATACATCCTGATCAAAGCAAGCGACACCCGCATGCCTGTGTAATACCGCCAGCAGCATGGCCAGCCGGTTTTGTTCCAGCCCCACGCACAGGCGCTTGGGATTAGAACCATGCGCGGTATCTACTAGAGCCTGAATTTCAACCAGTAATGGACGCGTGCCTTCCTGGGTAACCGTGATGCATGAACCAGGTACAGGCGCGTCGTGGTGCGAGAGGAATAAAGCCGAAGGATTGCTGACTTCGCGCAAGCCTTTTTCGGTCATGGCGAATACGCCCAGTTCATTCACCGCCCCAAAGCGGTTTTTAAAAGCACGGATCAGCCTGAAACTCGAATTCTGGTCGCCTTCGAAGTACAGCACACTATCTACAATGTGTTCCAGCACACGAGGACCAGCCAGCGAACCTTCTTTAGTGACATGGCCCACAAGTATCATACTTATGCCCAATTGTTTGGCGATACGGGTGAGTTGCGCGCTGCACTCACGCACCTGCGCCACCGAGCCTGGCGCTGATTGCAAGGCCTCGGAATAAACAGTCTGGATAGAGTCGATCACCACTACATCTGGCTGGTGGTGCTGCAATATCTGGCTGATCTTCTCCAGGTTGATTTCAGCCAGCACATCTACCTGGCTGGCATTCAAACCCAATCGCATGGCGCGCATGGCAATCTGCTGGGCGGATTCCTCGCCGCTGATATAAAACGACTTCAGGGTTTCCGAGACTTTGCACACCGTTTGCAACAACAGCGTCGATTTACCAATGCCAGGATCACCTCCGATCAGCACCACCCCGCCAGCGACCAAACCGCCACCAAGTACACGATCGAATTCAGCGATTCCGGTAGGCTGCCGCGAAACATCCTGCGCTTCCACATCCGCCAGTTTCTGCAATTGTGCCGTGGGTGCCAAACTGGCAAAACGGCTTTGGGTAACCGTTTCCGGCACCGTTTCCACCAGGGTATTCCAGGCATGACAGCTCGGGCACTGCCCCTGCCATTTCGGCTCGGAAGCTCCGCATTCGGTACAGGTATATTGTGTCTTTGCTTTTGCCATGAAAACCTTGATTGTGCTGATTGCCAGAGGCTATGGATTATAGTGTCTGCATTTGCATGCCGGCTATACGTTAAAGATCGTTTGCAAACCTCAGCCTGTTTCCGTCAGGATCAGTCAGTAAAAACTCGCAGGTTCCCCAAGGGGTATCCTCAGGCAGATTGGTTGCAACGATGCCGTTGTTTTGGAAAACTGCATAATATGCGCGCGCATCCGGAACCTTGAAATATACGGCACCCCCGGTCTCACAATCGCCGCTGTGCTGCGTCAGGAAAATCGTTTGCCCGGCACGCGTTATCTGGAAGAACAACGGAAATCCAGGCTCGAACTGATGCTGCCAGTCGATGGCAAAACCGAGGCCATCCACATAAAACGCCAGGCTTCGCTCGGCGTTAGTGATACGCAACTGGGGAATAACGGTTTGTGTCATGGAAGCCTCCCCCAGAAAATTGATTTAATCAATGACGTGCATAGGCACGCGTGCCGTGACTGCACATAACAATTCATAGCCGATAGTACCGCTGGCCTGCGCGACAGCATCCACCGGCACTTGCTGTCCCCACAACTCTACCGTGCTGCCTATGCCTGCATCAGGAATATCCGTGATATCCACCGCCAGCATATCCATGGAAACACGACCTAAAGTGCGGGTCAGTACGCCGTTGACTGCGATCGGCGTGCCAGTAGGTGCATGGCGGGGATAGCCATCAGCATAACCGCAAGCGACTATGCCTACCCTGGTGGTTTTGTCGGCGGTGAACAAACTGCCGTAACCGACACTTTCACCTGCCTGGATTTCCTGCACGCCGATCAGGCCGGATTGCAATGTCATAACCGGCTCTAATCCCAATGATGAGGCCGTTTTATCTGCAATCGGCGTAGCACCATACAACATAATCCCCGGGCGTACCCAATCCGCATGCGTGTGTGGCTGTTGCACAATGGCCGCCGAGTTAGCGAGTGAGCGTTTATAAGGCCGGGTAGGCATGACTTGCCCTACGATCATCATGGCCTGCGTAACGCCATCCACAAGATCCGAATTGGCAAAGTGGGTCATCAGCACGATTTCGCTGACATTTGCACTGGTAGCTAATTGATCCAAAGATGCTTGATAAGCTGCTGGCTGGAAACCCAGCCTGTGCATGCCGCTGTCAAGCTTGAGATAAACACGCAATGGCAGATTAACCTGATATTCAAGCAGCCATTGCAGCTGGCCCTCATGAGAAATCACCATATCCAGCCGGTAGCGATCAACCAGCGCTATTTCTTCGGCAG
>JALDYP010000045.1:0-19046 GCA_032153875.1 Methylophilus sp. | reverse complement strand
CTTGCGCCATGTGCAGCGGCGCTATGCAGCATGCCCGTATTTCCCGGCTGGTATACGGTGCCAGCGACCCCAAAACGGGATGTTGCGGTAGCGTGATTGATCTCATGGCAGAAAATAGACTAAACCACCATTGTGTAGTGACAGCCAATGTCATGGCCGAGGAATGCGGCTCTCTTTTAAGCCGCTTCTTTAAACAACGCAGGCTGGATAAAGCAAAAACATAAATTCTGATCTATGCCTGCTGTTTTCAATACGATAGAAATTTGCAGCCCAATAAAAAAACAAACCCGCCATTGGCGGGTTTGTTTATCACTGCTTGTAAATTAAGCAGATTTACGACGGCGAACAATACTGCCGATCATTGCCAGACCAGCCATCATCATGGCATATGTTTCCGCTTCAGGAACCATAGTCACAGCAAAACCGCTCAGGAACATGTCCTGGCGGATACGGCCACCTTCATTTGAAGAAGCGCCTTGCACAATGTGTACTGCATTGGATGTCCACTCAACAATAGAATTGTCGGCGCTGAACTTGATCAGGTACAAACCGCTGTTTGGATTATCTTCTCCCAGACTTACATCAGTACGGATAGCGACTTTATCTGCATCAAAATATGCACCTGTACCGGCGGTAGTTGCATTGTATGAAGCAATGTAATCGGAACGTGAAGGGTCACGCAGACGATAACCTGCTTCTGCACCACTGTAAATGCCAGATGCGTACGTCCATGCTGCGCTTAAATCACCAGATGCATCGGCGAAGCCGCTGCGTACGATAGAGTTAATTTCAGTAATACCATGGTCGTCATTCGTTAACTGGAAATATGTACCGATAATGTAGGAATTACTTGAAGCTTCATACCAGAAGGAATCCACAAACTGGCCCACAACCTGACTTGTACTACCAGCTACCGGTGAAAAAACATCAGTTGTGACAGAGCTCTTCAATGTCCATGAAGATGGCAAATCATTAATAAAGAACGGATCCGTTGCAGGGTTGTTAGTACTGCCAGGCGTACGCGCACCATTATTAGAGATAGTGGTGAAATCGCCAGCATATACAGAACCTGCTGCAAAAGTGATGGCTGCAACAGCCAAAGTTTGTTTTAAAAGACTAGCTTTCATAGTATTATTTCCTCGCAACATTAAGTGAATTAGATGGCGGGGTAGCATTAGCTCCCCGCTCTTTTTTTCATGGCATATTGTTTTATAAAGCCATTATTTAGTCTTACGGCGGCGTGCAGCGGCGGCCACAACACCAAGGCCAGCCATCATCAGTGCATAGGTTTCAGCTTCAGGCACCGGAGTTGCAACGAAGCCAGTCATGAAACCACCAACTATAGATTGACCTTCTTCACCTGCCTGGTAGTAACCAATAGCATTCGCGCCTAAGCCATAGTTAACCGCATCGGTTTTAACCAGATACAAGCCAGACCATGGGTTACCTTCAGAAACACTGATATCCGCTTTTTGGCGAATGATGCCAGCTGTGTAATCAACGACCGGGTCATAAGTGAAATCACTTGTCTGACCTGCCTGGTACATACGCAAATCGAAATCAGACAGGAAAGTCCATGCTACTGAAGGATTGTCACCAGCACCCTGGCGGTACAGGTAGTTAACTTCCTGATCGTTATCAACAAGGTTCATATATCTGGTACCAAACACCAGTTTTCCATCGGCGCTGTCGCGATAAACATAATCAAACACTGTTGCCTGAGCAATGCCAGGCAATAAAGTGACATTTTGAGTAACACGCCAATCCACCAGGGTCAAAGTACCTGTTGAAATAGTTGGATTACCGGTAGTGGTTGCGAAAGTCCTGTAATTCAGAGCAGATGCTACAACGCCATTATCAGAACCATATTCATAGCCACTCAGATAAGTGGTAGAGGTCAGGTTCTCGATATAGAAAATATCGCGGTTAGGGTTATTGATACCGTTTTTCAACCCACCGTTAGCCAGGGAAAGATCCCCGCCTACACCTTGGGTTAACGATACAAAGTTTCCTGCATAAGCACTGTTGACGCTCAATGCAAGCATACTGGCTAACAATATTGCTTTTAACTTCATCACTAATCTCCTTCATTTAAGAATATGTGTTTTAAAATCTATTCCACCTGTCATGGCCAGATAGCAAAACAATACATGCTGCATTTTTATAATGGCTTAGAGTCCAAGCAGCTTCGTCTTAAACAAATCGCAAAACTTGTGCCAGCGTTTTTTCAATTATCACAAATTTACACCACAGTTTTCCTGTCAATAATTTTTTAGCAAGATATTGATTTTTATATACTTATTACCATCGTCCATTTGATTTTTTCTTAAACCTTATTAACATGTGCTTTTGTATAAAACAAAGCCATAAAGTGTGGTTGTAATAAACCACCTGTTGGTTGTTGAAAATAGCCAATAAAAAAGCCAGCAGGATGCTGGCTTTGTAACCGGAAACTGTAACTAATCTTTAAAAGCTTTATTTTTCCAGTTCCAATCAATTGAAAGTCCTATCCAGGCAGCTCTTGGAGCGCCGGGGCCAATAAAGGTTGTATTATTCCACTCTGAAGTTCCCTGATTGGTCCCCGTCATGAACCTTCCCGCAGCATTAAACGGCGTCAAAGCCAGATTTCCCGCTGTTGAATACTCACGGTCAAAAATGTTATCTATTTTCAAAAACATATTGATACCTGGACTCACCTTGTAATTTGCCCTGAAATTAAAAACAGCGTATCCGGGAATGCTGCCATCACCAATGTAATCATAAAACTCTATCCCTTCTTTATCTCTAGGCCGGTGCTCATTGTTTTCGTTACCCCGTACATATGAAGAAGAATGCATGATCATTGATAATGTTGCATCGAATCTGTCATTAAACCGATGATTCCAGCTTGCCTGCATAATGTGATTCGGCATTCCGGGCAGTTCATCCCCCGGTTTAACATCAACATAAGCTTGCGCATTCACGCCAGTGGAATTCTGCCCATTACTACTATTGGCAGGATTAACGAGTCTCGCAGATGACTCGAAAGTAGCCTTCATTAATGTGTAATTCACGCTAAACCTATCGTCTCCCCAAGCCCACTTCACACCCATCTCAAGCCCCTGCCGCAGCGTTTGACCAAAATTATCAAAAACACCACGGTTTTTCCGGCCAAGCGGGACGAACAGAATATCATCAGTAAGGTCAGTTCTGAATAAGCCAATATTCCAGTCAAGGTCAGTATCTACGCCACGTAAGCCCAATTCATAAGCGGTAGATCTGACTTGTTTCAGATAAGGGTCAGCCGATAGTGAAGTGGGGATGGAGCATCCTTGCTGGTAATTTGTACTACCCACGGTGTTGTCCTTGGTTTTATCGTTAGCACAACCAAGCTCAATCACTGTAGGCGCTCTCGCGCCTCTGCTAACGTTGGTATAAGCCGAAACATTCTCTTTAAATTCCCATGTCACACCGAGAGACGGATTAAAACTACGGTAATCGTAATCCCCTGTACTGCAAGTAAATAATCCTTTGTTTTGAGGTGGCTCACCGGGTATTGCGCACCTTAATCTTTGAAGATCCGCAGGCATATAGTTATAAGGATCCTTACCTACCTCGGCTTCCAGATAGTTTTTTACGTTCGTCCAGTTCCAGCGCACCCCCATACTTACATGCACATTCTCGGTAGGCGACCAGGTGTCAAAGAGAAAAATACTCTTGGTACGGCTCGAACCTGTCAAATTGTTTCTTAGGATTTTTCGATATACGGCAAAGTCGAATACCGGGTCAAACACCGGATTAGTTACAGGATTCACTTCGTGATCCTCGTTGATCTCCCCTAACAACTGCGACTGCAGAAATCTTATGTCATTCGAATCCCTGGAGGCCCCGAATACCATCTGGTGCTTTTCCAGATCGAGAGCAGCTTGCAGCGTATAACCCTGGCTTTTTTGATTGAGATCCATGTAGTTAAAAATGCCATTGACTTTATCTGCCCCGGGATAATTGATTGGATCCCACACTTGCTGAGCTGCGTAATATGCATCGTAAACATCAGCACCCACTGCAGATTGAATCATTCTCCTCTTGTAACCCATCGCCGATAGTGTCAGCACGTCATTGACATACCAGCTACCACTCAGGTTGTAATGACCAAGTGAATTTTTAACCTCATCGGGAGAGGTGAAGACCTGCTTTCTATCCTGCTCGGCCATTTCATAAGGAAGCATTCCGTTACCGACCAGATCAGTATCAATATTGATCGCAGAGAAACTAAGCTCTCCTTTTTCCAGACGCACTGTTCCTTTGTTGAACAACTGGCGCAAGTTACTTGGAGAGTTATCACGCCAGCCGTCTTCCTTGAAATGGTTATAGGCGGTGAATAAAGCCACGGTTCCATTATTAATACCATTGGAGAATTGCGCCTGTTCCCTGCCCCATGAGCCACTCAGATATTGTGTTCTCAGATAGTTGTCAGTAAAACCATCTTTGGTACGGATCGCGAGCGCTCCACCCAGGGTGTTCAAGCCGAATAATGGATTTGAACCTGGAATCATGTTCAAGCTTTCAATGGCATTCATAGGGATCAAGTCCCAGTTCATGACATCGCCAAACGCCTCATTCACCCTTACTCCGTCAAGATATACTGAGATACCCTGAGGCGTACCAATCTGGGGAGATGCTGTGAATCCCCTAAAATTCAGATCCTGTTGAAACGGGTTTCCAGTGTAATCATTAACAGTCACCGATTGCATGGTGCTATTCATGAAATCGGTGACATTTAGCGCTTTACTCTCTTCAATTTCTTTGGCTGTTGCACTTTGTATGTTTGTAGTCGCAGTCGCTTTATCGATAGGCACACCAGGTAGTGGTGTAATAATTCGACGACGCTTGGCTTTAATCTCGATTTCATCTAATTGAATAGTCGCCTTTGGATCTGGAGAAATAGGCTGATTAGCATTCTCAGCATCACCTTCCGCGCTAATTGAAACACTTGAATAGGTTGCCAGAAACAACACTAACTTTAATTTATTATTTAACACACTGTCTCCCCCAGTTGGCTAAGGCAGTGCAAAAATCAAACCATCAGAACCACATTTTTTTATTCATAAAAATCAGTCAGTTACATATTAATTTATCTTTACAGCCACACTTTTTCGGCTGCATTAAACCAGTGCGGTTATAAATAGCCAACAAACTATAAAACAACCATGGCATGGTTTTAAGCAATAAAAAACCCGCCGAAGCGGGTTTTTTTATTTTACTTTTCTATTATTTAATCACGATTACCAAGCAAAGCCAGCAGGATGTTCAGCAGATTTACAAACAGGTTGTAAACATCCAGGTACAAGCTAAGGGTTGCCATTACATAATTAGTTTGGCCGCCACGTACAATCTGGTTAACGTCATACAGAATATAAGCTGAAAAAATCAGCACGGATACACCAGAAATTGCCAATGACAAAGCTGGGATCTGGAAGTACAAGTTTGCCAAGCCGGCAACAATCACCAGGATCAAGCCAACCATCAGGAATTTACCGATGCCGCTGAAGTCACGTGCCGGGGATGAACCGATACCTGCCAGCGTCAAAAAGGTAATACCTGTACCCGCGGCAGCCAGGCCGACAATCTCGGCACCATTACGCAAATGCAATGCATACTGAAGGATGGGACCTAGCATGATGCCGAATACAAATGTCATCGCCAGCAACAGCCAGACACCGATGCTGCTGTTCTGGTTAACGGCGATCAGTTTGAACATACCAAACATCACTGCCAAAAAGCCGATCGCGAATATAAAAGGATGCGCTGCCAAGAATCCGAAATTCATTTGCAGGCCAACATAGGCGCCAATGACGGTTGGGATCATGCTCAAGCCGAGCAAGGCATAAGTGTTACGCAACACGCGGTTCTGCGTATCGGATACACTGCCTTCACGACCTAAAACTTGCATATCAGACATAGTTTTTTCTTCCTCTCAAATAAAACGTTTATTACTTTTAACTACAAAACCCTTTAACTTTCATGAACTAAGATAAGGGCAAACGGACAAAGTTTCAAGTTTAATCATCACTTTTGGACTATTTATCCTAAATCTTCCAGATGGCGTAAATGACTAATGCGATCAGCGCAATCCTTGTGATTTGATACACGGTCTTATTCCAGCGCTTGAAACGGCGGCGATACTGGCCTACTACCCACGCGTAGTGAAACAGGCGGTTAATGACACCGGTCTGGTCGCCATCTTCATTGGGTGAACTGGCCGCGGTAACAATGGTGTTTGCTAAAAAACGATTCACAGATTGTGCCCAGCGATAACGCATTGGCCGCTCGATATCGCAAAACAGGATAATCCGGTTTTCTTCGGTTTTGTTGTAGGCTTCGTGGATATAGGTTTCATCAAACATCACCGCCTGCCCGTCACGCCAGCTGTAATCCTCGCCATCCACCTTGATGTAGCACAAGTCATTATTCGGCGTAGTCAGCCCGAGGTGATAGCGCAATGATCCTGCATAAGGGTCACGGTGCGGATTTAAATGTGCACCAGGCGGCAGCTCGGCAAACATGGCAGCTTTTACACTAGGGATGCTTTGCAGCAAAGCCACTGTTTGCGGGCAGTAAATGCTGGCTGAAGGATGCTCGGCGTCATACCACTTGAGATAAAAACGTTTCCAGCCGGTTTTAAAGAAGGAGTTGAAACCGGCATCGTTATTATTTTTCGCAGCGGCAATCCGTTCCTGTTCACGCACATGCAGGGCTTCCTTGAGGATATCCTGCCAGCGGTCGCTGATGGCTTTTAGTTCGGGGAACTCGCTGACTGGCACATAAGGCGTAGTCGGCGCTTTTGAAAACAGGTATAAAAACACATTGAACGGCGCCACAATGCCTGAATGATCAAACAGCTGGCGGTAAAACTTATGCCGCACTTTGCCACGAAAATGCACATAGCTGACCGAGGCTAAAAATATCCCTAATATAATCCATTTCATAGCGATTACCGATGATTGAGCTTTAAAGAATTACTTTTTAATTAAGCGCTGAGCTTACTTTATCCTGGCGTGATTAGAAAGCCTTCACGCAAACAAATCTGCTTCTTTCAGGCCGACGAGCGCTACCTTTTTTACGGCATCGACATAGTCAGCAGATTCACGCAGCGCAATCATATCCGCCGGATGATGGCCGCCGTGCATGCGTGCCAAACGCGCAATGGACTGGGCTGAAATGCTCCACTGCAGATTTGCCAGTAGCTCATCCGCCAGGTCGGGTCGGTTACACAACAACACCATATCGCAACCCGCATTCAGCGCTGCCAGCGTGCGTGTCGTGACATCCCCGCCAACAGTGGCGCCTTCCATACTTAAATCATCGCTAAAAATCACACCGTTAAAGCCCAGGCGCTCACGCAACACTTTTTGTAACCAGCGCGATGAGAAGCCTGCAGGTTTTTCATCCACCTTAGGATAAATCACATGCGCTGGCATAATTGCATGCAAGCCCTCGTCAATCATCTGGCGGAATGGCTGCATATCGTTTTGTGCGATCTGGTCAAACTCGCGCTCATCGACCGGAATACTCACATGCGAATCAGCCACCACAAAACCATGCCCTGGGAAATGCTTGCCGACCGCCGCCATGCCGCCTTTTTTAAGGCCCTGCATCAAGTGAAAAGCTAATTCATTTATGGCCTGCGGATCGCGGTGAAACGCGCGGTCGCCAATCACCAGGCTATCGCCATAATCCATATCAAGCACCGGCGTAAAACTGAAATCCACACCATGTGCGCGCAACTCAGCCGCCAGGACATAACCAGCCTCAACAGCCAACTCTTTTGCTTTACGCGGATTTTTATCCCAGATATGGCCGAATTCACGCATCGGTGGAATTTTGGTAAACCCTTCGCGGAAGCGCTGCACGCGCCCGCCCTCGTGATCGACCGCAATCAATAGCGGCGGCTGGCGCACGGCATGAATACTGGCAGTCAGCGTTTTCAGCTGCTCGGTACTCTCAAAGTTGCGCGCAAATAAAATTACACCACCGACCAGCGGATGTTGCAAACGGCGGATATCATCGGCAGTCAGCTCTTTGCCGACGACATCCAGCATTACGGGACCTAAAGACATAAAGTTTCCTGATGTTTTCTATTAACGACCTAGCCTAACAATGATTAGACTAAACCAATTTTAAACGATAAAGGCTGGTGACTTCTTTTGACCTGGCGGCAAACAGCGGATCCTGCTTATCCTGTGACTTACCATGTTTAGGCTGTGTATCCAAGCGCTCAACCACTTCCAGTCCAGCTTCGGCAATCCAGCCAGATAAATCATCCGGTTTACGCAAACCGATCAGCTCTGCCAGGTTAGACATCACGAGCCAGGCTTCACCATCCGGATTCAAATGCGCTTTAACGCCACTTAAAAACCCTTTCAACATTTGGCTGTCCGGATCATATACCGCTTGCTCAATCGGCGTATTGGCTTTCGCTGGCAGCCACGGTGGATTACACACAATCAAATCCGCTTTGCCTTGCGGAAACAGGTCTGTTTCAACCACCTGAATATTAGTATGCATATTCAGTTGCTGTACGTTTTCGGCAGCGCAGATCAAGGCGCGTGGACTGGTATCTGTGGCAATGACATTTTTCACGCCTCTCGTCACTAATACGGCAGCGATGACACCTGTGCCAGTGCCGATATCCCAGGCAACTTGCGGATTATTGAGTGGCGCCTGATCAATCAGTTCCAGGTACTCGCCACGCACCGGAGAATACACGCCGTAATGAGCATGGATATTGGCATTCAGTGCGCTGACAGGTACGCCTTTTTTACGCCACTCATGTGCGCCTACCATCCCTAACAGCTCACGCAGGGAAAGCACCAGGCGCGCAGGCAATCTGTCTTTTTTCTCATCCACAATCAATGCGCCCTGCACTGCTGCTTTCACATCCGGCGCGCGCGGTAAATCACATTGCCCGTATTTAAGCTCAATCAACACTTTATTAGTGATGTTGGCACGGCCAATCTGGCGTGCACGGTGCTGGTGAAAACCCTCCAGCATGATGGCAGCAGGTTTGATAGGCTTACGGTCTACGCGCCGTGTAATCGCTTGTAATAATTGTTTGGCGTTCTGGAAATCGCCACGGTAAAGCAAAGCAGTGCCTTCGCATGCGAGGCGATAAGCCTGGTCAGCTTTAGTAGTATCGTCTGCAATCACTACCGCTTTTGGCGGCAGGTTGCCAGCCTCTGACTGCCAGTCAGCCGCTTGTGTTTTGTTTTTTTCGTACCAGTTAATTTGATTCAATGGGGTTCCGATAATGTAAATATGAAAAGCACTCCAGCGTATGCATGCTTTATACATGGCATTCGCTAAAGTGCCTAATAACTGCCTGAATTCAGCGTCAGCACTTGCTGACTATAACAACTTACTGGTCTTTAGCTGAGGATTTGTCTTCCACGCCAGCAACCTTGCTCAACATGCTTTTCCCAAGTTCGGTTTGACCCAGGGCTTCCAGCATGGATCCCACCTGTATGCCACCGTTAGCACTGAACAGGTCAGTTACTTTGCTGATGCCATTACTGATGTTACCTCCAGCGTTGGCGATAATTTTAACATCGGCTTTTTCCAGTGCCTTGGCCTGCTCTTTGCCCACTTCGCCCATGACTTTGACTTGTTCGAGCGAGATCAGGTATTTCTGGTAGCTTTCGTTTTCACCGATTTTTTCAGCCAGCGTAATTTCAGCCTGCACTGATGCCAACTGCATCGCTTTCGCCGCTTCAGCACGCGCATGGCCTTCTGCTTCAATCCCTTTAGATTCCAGGAATTTGGCTTCTTTTTGGCCTTCAGCGATCGCCACGGTTGAAAACTTCTCACCCTCAGCCTGAATCAATGCTGATTGCTTCTCTGCTTCAGTATTAATCAATACGGTTTCTTTATTAGCCTCGGCATTGATGATGGCCGTTTCCTTTTGCTGGTTGGCGGCCACAATTTGTACTTCTTTGGTAATCTCAGCCTGCTTTACCTGCGCCACTTGCTCTACGGCCATGGTTTTTTCTTTAGTGATGCGCTCCTGCTCTTTAATACTTTGCACAGACAGCTCTTTCGCTATGCCAACTTCCCGCTCTTTCTCGGCTGTACGCAAGCCAACCTGTTGCTGACTGACCTGTTTTTGCAACTCCACATCACGGCTCGCATCAATCTCGGCCATCTCGGCCTTACGTTTATTGGCGGCAACTTCAACCCTGGATTGCATCTCAATCTCGGATTTCTTCTTCTCCATGATATTTCTAATGACGTTGGAACCTTGAGAGTCGCGAATATCCATTAACTCAACAGATTTAACAGTGACCACTCCCCAGGACTTGAGATTCTCATCCACTTGCTTGGTGAATTCTTCACCAAATTTGGCCCTGTCCTGCATAATCGTTTCAATATCATTCATGGCTAAAATCGAGCGAATACAACCTTGTAGAATGGCATTCATCTGATTCCGCATTTCTTCAAATGAAGACACGCGTTTAGCGGCCGTGTCACTATCATCAATTCTGAAAAAAGCTTTTACATCAATCACAAAAGGCAATCGTCCCTGGTCATAAGCCTCGTAATCGATCAATTCCTCTGTGAAAACAGAAACAGGATAACGGGACACAGCAACACCCAGCACAGGGATCCACATGGGGAACTGATAATAGGTATTACCAAATTGCAGCCCGGTACCGTAAGAACGGCTTTGCTTGGCAGCCTGCACAATATGTACTTCATTGGTAGAAACGACTCTACGTAAAAAAATCACCCATATCACCAACCAGGCAATGATAAGTGCCATTACACCAGACAAAACCAGCGCTATCGGAAAATTTGAATCCATTGACGTTTGCTCCTGTTTTTATTAATTGGATTTGAAACATTTTTTACTGCTGATTGAAGCCACTTACCCTGTACCTGCAAAGACAAACTTTACCTATTGAGTGAAAAGTTATTATCCTAATTTTTTATGGCAAAAGGATTAAAATCAGTGTCGGTATCGTAGAAGTCTTCGCGTTCCACGCGTTTAAGAAACGCCACCACTTTATAAACCACCGGCGTAAGCGCTACCTCGATCAGAATCTTGGAAGTAATCTGCGCGCCTATGACCAGCGGGATTTTATCATTAGGAATAATCCCGGTATTCCAGAAAGCCAGCGGCACAAACATCACCGTATCAATCGCTTCACCAAACACGGTGCTGGTAATGGTGCGTTGCCATAAATGTTTACCCGCACTCCATATTTTCATTTTCGCCATCACGAAACTGTTGACGAATTCACCAACGGCAAACGCGACCAGTCCCGCCAGGGAAATGCGCCAGGTGCTGCCAAAAGCTACTTCGTATTCATGCTGGTTTTGCCAGAACGGTGCTGGCGGTAAGGCGACGATCATCCAGGCCATCAGGCTGGCAAATGCCAGACCGGCGAATCCGGCCCAAATCACGCGGCGGCTAGCGGCGTAGCCATAGACTTCGGTGAGGATGTCGCCAAAAATAAAACTGATGGGGAAAAACAGGACACCAGCGCCAAAGGTGAGTGTACCCAGGACAGGCAATTCAATTTGAGTGACTTTGGCTGGACCGATCAGGTTGGAACATACCAGCACGGTGACG
Source organism: Methylophilus sp. (assembly GCA_032153875.1). Classification (GTDB taxonomy): domain Bacteria; phylum Pseudomonadota; class Gammaproteobacteria; order Burkholderiales; family Methylophilaceae; genus Methylophilus. Next base: position 7,435 of record JALDYP010000045.1, on the reverse strand, counting down.
AAAGTCGCCATGATCAGGTCGTAGTAGCGGTAGTGCTTTCTCATGCGCTAACTTTCATTACGTTCTGGCCTCACTACGTACATCCAGTTTGTCACGTAGTACGTCGCCACCCAGGTTGATCGCCAGGATCAGGCTCATCATGCACACGCCAACGGTCAGCACATAGTGCGGTGCCACCAGCATAAACCTGACCGCATCGCGCAACATGGCGCCCCATGAAGCATTGGGTGCCTGGATACCAAGCCCCAGGAAAGACAATGACGCTTCGGCGATCATGACGCTCGCCATACTATAAGCGGCTTCCACTAGCAAAATGGAAATCAGCAGTGGCAATATATGCAGCAGCATGACCCGTAACGAACTGGCGCCCAGGGATTCTGCGGCCAGCACATGCAAACGCTCGCGTAATGCCAGCGTCTGGCCGCGGGACAAGCGTGCATAAGTCACCCAGCCAGTCAGGCACAAAGCCAGGATCAGATTATTGATGCCAGCGCCGAGCACGGCGGCAAACGCAATCGCCAGCAAAATACCGGGAAACGCCAGGAAAACATTAGTAAGCTGCATCAAGGCATGATCCAGTTTTCCGCCTTTGTATCCGGCGAGCACACCGATGCTGATACCTATGGTCATGGTCACTGCGGTAACGATTACGGTGACCATAAAAGACACTTCTACGCCGCGAATCACGCGCGCCAGGATATCGCGTCCCAGGTCATCGGTGCCTAACCAATGTTGCATGCTTGGGCATTGCAGTACGGCATTTAAATCAGTCTCGTTAGGATTAGAGCCCGCAATATGGGCAACAATTACCGCGAGCAGCCAGAAAGCCAGGGTAGCCAATGAAAAGGTTTTCATCTCGCGCCTCTGGTACGTGGGTCCAGCCAGCGGTAAGCAAGATCGGTGGCCTGGTTGATCAATACATAAGTCAACGCCACCACCAGCACACATGCCTGCGTTACCGGGTAATCACGTTTTTCAATACTATCTACCAGTAGCCGGCCTATGCCGTTCCAGCTGAAAATGGTTTCGGTAATGACGGCACCAGCCAACAAGCTACCCATTTGCAGGCCAACGATGGTGACCATGGGTAACAGCGCTGCACGCAAAGCATGTTTCAATAACACCTGCCGTTCGCTAAGGCCTTTGGCACGGGCAGTGCGGATATAATCTTCGTTCAACACTTCCAGCAAACTGGTGCGCGTCATACGCGTCAAAATGGCGCTCAAGCCCAAGCCTAATGTTACTGCCGGCAAGATAATAGAAGCAGGACTGCCCATGCCACTGACCGGCAACCAGCCCAGCCACACAGCAAACACCAGCATCAACACCGGCCCCAGCCAGAATGCAGGCATGGCGGCGAGTCGTATGCTCACCATCGTCACCATGACATCCTGCCAATGCCCGGCTTTCAGGGCTGACCATATGCCCAAAGGAATGCCTATCAATAAACCTATGCTTAGCGCAGTGACTGCCAGTATCAATGTCGCCGGATAAGCCTGTGCCAGCAATTGCGTAACAGGTGTTTGTGTGTGTATGGAGACGCCGAAATCCCCTTTGAGAATGTTCGCAGCATATTGCCCGAACTGCATATACAAAGGCTGATCCAGGCCTAGCTGGGCCTTGAGCAACTCCCGGTCAGCCGGGCTGGCGGATTCGCCGAGCATGACGTCGACCGGGTCACCTGGCACCATATGTAACAAGGCGAAGGTCAGGCATAGAACGCCGACAATCACAGGTAATAATGAGGTGAGACGTTTAATCAATCTACACCGTATGGAATAGCCTGAACTTTCAGCGCCTTATCTTCTGACGCCTGGCCTTCAAACTTCTGATCGTTTGATGATTGATTGGAGTGCTCATGATCCAGCGGCGCTTGGTCGTATATATTCACTGTCGTCCCGACCGGCACCTGTTCAAACAGCGCGATTAAATCGGCGTTTCGCATGCGCACACAGCCATGTGAGCCTGGCGCACCAAACTCAGTCGCATCCGGCGAGCCATGAATGTAGATATAACGCTGCATGGTATCGACATTGCCCAGACGGTTTTTTCCCGGCTCCGTGCCACTCAACCACAGAATACGGGTTAATATCCAGTCGCGCTCAGGGAATTGCTCCTTCAGTTCTGGCGTAAATATTTCCCCGGTTGGCCGGCGACCCCTGAATACCGTGTTCTCGGGCGCACCAGCACCAATCTTGGCGCGGATAATATGCTGCCCAAGTGGTGTACAGCCACTGTCTTTCACGCATCCCACCCCATTAGCGGCTGTGGAAACCGCATAATGGTCAACCTGATTGCCGCAGTTATCAAACAGCGTCAGAGTCTGCTCAGGAATGGATATTTCAATATGCATAAGCATTATTCTAAGCGATTTGCAGTGGATTTGCCTTGCGAATGACCCTAGATTTAATGACAGGTCTATCTCGCACGGTAAATTACATTACAATCTTTGTCGTCCTGTTTTAAAGAGTTTTGCTTATGCCGCATCACGAAATGCATTTTTTACAGCGTAGTGGCTGGTTAAGGGCTTCAGTGCTGGGCGCTAACGATGGCATTATTTCCACCGCCAGCCTGCTGATGGGTGTCGCGGCAGCAGGAGCCAGCAATCATGCGCTATTGATCACCGGCATTGCCGGGCTAGTTGCTGGCGCCCTTTCAATGGCGACTGGAGAGTACGTATCAGTCAGTTCGCAGACCGATATAGAGCAAGCAGATCTGGCGCGCGAAGCCAGCGAGCTACAGGAAGACCCGGAGAGTGAATTACGTGAGTTGACCGGTATTTATGTCCAGCGCGGTTTAACGCAGGAACTGGCGATTCAGGTAGCGCAGGCGCTTTCGCATCACGACTCGCTGGCCGCCCATGCACGCGATGAACTGGGCCTGCATGATTTAAACCAGGCCAACCCGTTGCAGGCGGCGATCGCTTCAGCACTCGCCTTCTCCAGCGGTGCCGCCCTGCCCTTACTGGTTGCCTGGCTGGCGCCTCATGCCCAAGTGCAGTTATGGTTAATATTCACCACCTTACCGTTTTTAGGTTTACTTGGCGCAGTGGCTGCGAAGGCTGGTGGCGCTAATGTGTGGAAAGGTGTTAGCCGGATTGTGATTTGGGGCACACTGGCGATGGGCGCAACGGCGCTGATTGGCCATTGGTCTGGAGTAAGCCCTTAACTATTCGCGGTTGGGCTGAAACACCACTTTTGCCAGACCATCCCAGTTACCGTCCGGCATTGGCTGGTACGCCTCGACACTACTACGGTAAGCGGCGAACTGGCCTTCATACCAGAGCGGGATATATGGTAATTGTTGATGGATACGGCGCGTGGCTGCTGGCCAATCTTCATTTTGCAGCAGTGTATCCAGCGCAGTGTCCCGGTAACCGCCACGGTTAAAGCCTTGTGGTGGCAAGCTGTTAGAGCCAAATACCTTGCTGTAAATTTCCGGCGTTTTAATACCTACCCAGGTCAACCCCGATAGCTGAAAATTACCTTTTTGCACATCGGCAAAAAAAGTACCCCAATCCAGGCTTTTGATCTGCAAATCAATGCCGGCCGCCTGCATTTGTGCCTGCAAAATAGTCGCCAAGCGCACGCGCTGCGGATCAGTACTGGTTTTGTATACCAGCGTTAAAGGTAGCTTGATACCTGCGGATAGCAATAACTGTTTGGCCAGTTGCGGCTGGTAGCTGTAAGGCTGTAACGCAGGGTTTCCCGCATAATGTTCTGGCGGCAGGATGGCATTGGCCTGCCGGCTATGGCTGACCATGACTTTATCAATAATTGCCTGGGTATCAATCGCATAGGCAATCGCACGCCTGACCCTGACATCGCGCAGGAATTCAGCCTGCACATTTAAGCCCAAGTAAGAATAATTGGCCCCGGCCACGGTTTGCACTGTGATATCCGGCTGTTTTTGCAGGTATTTCACCAGCTCAGGCGGCAAATCCCCCTGCATCAGGTCTGCCTCACCACGCTTGAGTTTCAGCACGCGGACATTCGGGTCTTTGACTTCATTAAAGCTGACTTTGAGGCCGTCACTCAACCTGACTAACTCTAATTCACTATCCCAGCAATGAAACTTAAATGGGCCGCTGCCAATGGGCGCATGGCCGAAATCATGCCCGGCTGCAATCAGGTTGGCGGGCAAGATACCGATAATCAGCCTGGCCGGGAAATGCGGGTCCGGGTGGCTGAGCTCAAAATCAACCGTCTGTGTATCCGGTGTGCTGATACGCTTGATATGCCTGAACTCGGCGGTATGTGGAGAGTTTTTGAGTTGCCACAAACTTTCATAAGTGGCTTTCACATCGGCTGCGGTAAGCGCTTTGCCATCGTGGAAAGTCGCGGCCGGCTGCTGCAGTTGAAAGCGGTAGTGCAGTGCATCCTGCATTTGCCATGATGCCAACCCTGGCACCTCGTGCGACGCCGCGTCAAATTCAACCAGCCGCTGGTAAAGCAGATGATTGACACGTTCAGACGCTGCATCAGTTGCATACCGCGGATCCAGATTCACTGGTGCTTGAGCAACCGCGAACACCAGGGCCCGTGGCCCACTATCTGGCTGACAGCCGGACAACACCAGCGCAGTCGCCAGTAAGCAATAGCCTGCTGCTCTTTTCAACAACATGGTATAGGCTTTCAAGTGGCTACACTCACTCAAGCGCGTTCAAACACAGCAATCGATTCTACGTGCGCCGTATGCGGGAACATATTCATGACACCGGCGGCTTTCAATTGATAGCCTTTAGACTGGGTCAAAATCGCTACGTCGCGTGCCAGCGTAGATGGATTGCAGGATACGTAGACAATCAATTCAGGCGCACCTTGGCCATCATCGGGCAATGACTTGATCAGTTCCATCGCGCCATCACGCGGAGGATCAATCAGCCATTTATCAAAATAGCCGAGGCCTTGCAGCAGTTCCGGCGTCATATCAAACAGGTCAGACTCGGCAAACTCGACATTACTTATGCCATTTAGACTGGCATTTTCAATCGCGCGTTTTACCAATGCCTGTGCGCCTTCCACACCATAGACTTGAGCGCCACTACGCGCAATCGGCAATGTGAAATTGCCCAGTCCACAGAAAAAATCAGCAATACGTTCGCCCGCTTTGGGTTGCAACAATTGCATGGCGCGGCGGATCATCACCCGGTTGATGCCAGGGTTCACCTGGGTAAATTCTATCGGGCTGAACGGATATTCCAGATTGTATTCCGGCAGGCTGTAATGCAGGCGTTCACTGTGGCCAAACAAGGGCCTGGCAGTATCGGGGCCTTTGGTTTGCGTCCAGAACTGTACGCCATGCTCGGCTTCAAACGCTTGCAGTAAAGGGAGATCCCGTTCTTCCAGGGCTTCAAGAATGCGCAGTAACAACACTGTCGCATCTTCACCGACAGCGAGTTCGATCTGCGGTAGTGACTGTTTTACACTCAACTGGCCGATCAATTCCTTTAGCGGCACAATCAGGTCAGAAATAGATTTGGGCAACACCTGGCAGCTGTCCATATAAGTGACAAAGCTGGTACCTTTTTCATTAAAGCCGACCAGCACGCCACCCTTTTTCTCTACGTATTTAACCCGCAGACGCGCTTTATGACGGTATTGCCAAGGGGTGCCCTGGATAGGCGGCAGCATTTTTTCTGCTTTGATGCGGCCAATGTGCCATAAATCAGCTTCCAGCAAGCGTTGCTTGGCAGCCACTTGTGCCGAGAACTCCAGGTGTTGCATGGCACAGCCGCCGCATGTGCCGAAATAGGCACAGCCAGGCGTGACGCGCTGGCTGGAGGGCTTAAGCACTTCCAGCGTCGCCGCCACTTCATAGGTTGGCTTGGAATAATGCGACGCAAAGCGCACTTTCTCAAATGGCAATGCGCCTTCGATAAAAACGACTTTGCCATCGACATGTGCGACACCTCGACCTTCCTGGTCCAGGGATTCGATAACAGCTATGCGGGATGTTTGTTTCGCCATGGACGCTGGCGACAGGCAGGTTCTTTGACGGTTGCTTCTCATAGCTGTTATTTTACCTGAATTGGGCTTACAATCCTCCACGAAGCACTGCAAATAAGGGAGACCATATGTTAAAAAAATGGAGTCTGTATATTGCTCTGGTGATGGCGGTTTGTTCTTCAACCTGCCTCGCAGATATAGCCATCCAGCAGGATGAGCATGGTGTGGATTATGTGACTGGCGGCATCGGCTCGGAAGAGGTTGAGGCGCTGGAAGCCTTCAAAAAGCAATTCAATCTTTATTTCATGTTTTCAGAAGGCAAAGTCGGCCGCTTGATAGATGGCGTTAACCTCACCATCGTCGATGCCAAAAAACAGACGGTATTCAGCCTCGATCAGGCGGCGCCGAGATTGCTGCTCAACCTGCCTAATGGCAGATATTCCGTGATTGCAAGCTATCAGGGCAATACCCAACGCTATAACTTCACCAGCAATGCCAAAAAACATCAGCGTGTGATCCTCAACTGGAAGAATGCCAACCTCGATGAAGATTATGGTGGCTTGCGTGAAGAAAACCGGCAGGAAGACACTGCGCCTGACGAGATCAAAAACGATACCAGGGCTGCATTGCCTGGCACAAGCTAATAACTACAGTTCACTTCCAGGCGGCCAGGAATTGTTGCCAGTGTGTGCCGGTATACCCGGTTAAGGTGTCACGCATCAGGCGGATTTCCTCATCATATTCCGCCTGGTTCAAATGGCCACGCATTTTCAGGAAGCGCAAATATACCAGGTGCGTGTTGGCTACATCGGTTTCACAGTAATCGCGTATCGCCTTGATTTCACCATTTAAATAAGCCTGCCACACTTTGCTGCCCTCCATCCCCAATTTACCGGGGAAGCCGCATAATTGTGCCATCTGATCCAAAGGCGCATTAGCACGTCCGCTATACATCGCCAGCACATCCATCAGATCCAGATGGCGCATATGGTAGCGGCTGATGTAATTATTCCATTTGAAATCCTTGTCATCCTCACCCAGGTCCCAATAGCGTGGCGCGGCAATACCATGCACCATGGCGCGGTAATGCAACACAGGCAAATCAAAGCCGCCACCATTCCAGCTCACCAGGTTAGGTGTGTATTTTTCTATGCCGTCGAAAAAACGCTGGATGATTTCAGCTTCGGAGGAATCTTCATCGCCCAGGGTCCATACCTTGAACTGGTTGCCTTCACGCAAAGCACAGGAGACAGCGCACACGCGTTGTAAATGGTGTGGTAAAAAATCAGTACCGTTTTGCTGGCGACGCTGGTGAAAAGCGATATTGGCTACATCGGCATTACTCAAACCGGAAGGGAGGTCGTGCAATTGACGGATACCGTCAACATCGGGAATCGTTTCGATATCAAACACAAGGCTGCGAAGCATGAGAGCCACAATCCGGCAGGATTGCCCACAAAATAATATGGTCGTAACCATATCACAGG
>JALDYP010000009.1:0-72611 GCA_032153875.1 Methylophilus sp. | reverse complement strand
CGCGTTCTATCGCTTTGTCGCCAAACAACCCGTATGGCCTGACCAGTAAAAACAATACTGCCAGCACATAGGGAAACCAGTTTTCGATGCCGCCACCGATCAGCGGACCGATAAATACTTCTGCCAGTTTTTCGGAAGCACCGACGATGAGGCCGCCTACAATCGCACCTTCAATCGAAGTAAATCCGCCTATGATCAGCACCGGTAACGCCTTGAGCACGATCAGGGATAAGGAGAATTGCACGCCGACCCTGGCGCCCCAGAGGATGCCTGCCACCAGGCCGACAAAGCCGGCCACCGCCCACACGATCAGCCATAAGCGCTGTAATTTGATCCCCACTGCCAGCGCAGCCAGCTGATCGTCAGCCACTGCTCGCAGCGAAATACCGATGCGTGTTTTATTAAACAGAAAGCCGATCAAGGCGACTAAACCACCGGCAATAGCTGCCGCGAACAAATCAAACTGGGAAAGCAGGATGCCAAATACTTCATAAGGCTCATCGTTGATACCAATATCGAGCGCATGCACTTGTGCTCCCCATACGGCTTGTGCCAGGCCTTCGACGATATAGCTCAAGCCCAGCGTCGCCATAAACAGGGTGATTGGTGAACGGTTCACCAGTTGCCGCAATACCAGCACTTCTATCAGCCATGCCAGTGCTGCCATGGTGATCAATGTGATGGCAAATGCGCCCCAGAAAGGAATGCCTCTTTCAACCAGGCTGACAAAAGTCAGTGCAGCGAACAGCACCATGGAGCCCTGCGCGAAATTAAATACACCTGATGCTTTGTAGATCAGCACAAAGCCGATGGCCACCAGCGAGTACATCACGCCTGCCAGCAAGCCGCCGGTTAACACTTCCAGAAAAAAATTCATGGTTTCATCATCCTCTGCAAGCCTAGTGTTTAGTACCCAGGTAAGCGGCCAGCACTTCCGGGTTGACCCGCACTTCATCCGGCGTGCCATCGCCTATCTTCTTGCCATAATCCAGCACCACCACATGGTCTGAAAGCGACATCACCACGCCGATATCATGTTCGATCAATACAATGGTGGTACCGAACTCCAGGCGGGTTTCTATGATAAATCTGCTCATCTCCGCCTTCTCCTCAGCATTCATGCCCGCCATAGGCTCGTCCAGCAATAGCAGTTCGGGCTCTGCCGCCAGCGCACGCGCCAGCTCGACCCGTTTTTGCAAGCCATATGGTAAATTGCCGACAATACTGTTGCGCCAGGATTGTAGCTTGAGGAAAGCGATCACCTGCTCGGCCTTTTGCCGCTGGCTTAATGCATCCGCCGGTGCGCGTCCGATATTGAACACTTGCTCTATCCAGCTGCTTTTGACTTTGAGGTTAGTGCCGGTCAGCACGTTGTCCAGCACCGACATGCCCTTGAACAGGGCGATATTCTGGAAAGTGCGTGCGACGCCACGTTTGGCCGCCCATTGCGGATGCAGTGTCTTGCGTGATTCTCCCTGGTAAACAATACGCCCTTCATCTGCCTGGTATATGCCATTAATTACATTCAACAATGAGCTTTTACCGGCGCCATTGGGGCCGATCAGCGCGCAGATTTCACCTTTTTTTACTGAAAAACTGATGTTGGTGATGGCTTTCACGCCTTTGAAGGATAGGGAAATGCCATCCAGGCCTAATAGCTGCGTTGCCTCTGTCATATTGCCGTCCTTAAGTTTTTCAGCCCAAAGTAATGCTCAACGTTGTTTTGTGGGCGTGGAATCACCTGCAATGGGCTGGCCTGCCAGTCGGTCTCTTCCGGCCAGTCACGCACCTGGATACCAATTGATTTAAAGAACTGCTCGGCTTCCGCTGATAAAGGCTCGCCAACCAATAAAGGCACGCGTGCGTGACGCAAACCCAGCACATCTTTTAATGGCTGAATCACCAGCCAGCTTGCAATTGATGCCAGCAACGGCACGCGCTTCTGGTAGTTGTTCAACGCCCATTTAACCAGTGCAAATTGCCAGGTTGCTGGCAGCGGCCAACGCGATTGCACTAATGTATATAGCCTTTGATAGGTCGCCGCAGTGCCTGCCACCAAGGTGGGCCCCAACTCGCGTCTATCGGTATCCCTGGTGGATAGATTCTCGGGGAAATTAAGCTTGAAACCGGCCAGCAACCATGGCGAAAGCAGGTATCTGGCGTGTCCACTCGCAGCAAACGCACGTGCGGCCAGTGCTTCTTCTTTATCTGTCAGTAACTCATGGATTACCAGCTGACGGCCATTTTTCAACAACTCGACATGACCGAGTTCGCGGTATTCCAGTTGATACTCATCACCCAAACGGTAAAAGCGGAACGCCACGCTTTCTGGCGTTGCCACTGCTGCCAATGTGCCGGGCACCGCTTCACCCTCGGAGATGATTTTTGTATAAGCATGAATGGCAGGATGCGCGTAATCAGCCAGCCCGCGTGCATTGGCGTAAATCACCACTTGCACATCGGGCTTGGCGTCGAACACCTGGTCCACTTGTGCTTGCGCTTCTGCAAACACAAACTGCGGCCGCAAGGTATGGAGCAGATCCAGCAACTGCGGTTGTGCATACGACGGGTCTAGTGGCGCAGCAATACCGCCCAGCCATTGTGCAGCTAAAGAAAGCAGCAAGGCCTCCGGCCTTGGCTCGCTCAGCAGGAACAATGTATCGCCATTGCCAAACCCCTGCTGCTTTAAAAACCGCGCTGCCAGCAGCACTTCGTTATGCACTGCCTGCCAGGTGTGTTCATGCCAGATACCCAGTTTTTTATGGCGGATAGCGACCTGTGCAGGCCGTTTTTCAGCCTGAACAGCGAGCCGGTCGGGTAAGGTGTCAGCAGCCATGGTTATTCCGAATTAATCAGGCGGCCTTCGCCAGTTTTTTGGCTTCCAGCTCGCGCACCAGCGGCAATACTTTTTCACCAAAGTAAGCCACTTCTTCCTGGAAGTGCAGGAAGCCGGACAGGATCAGGTCAACGCCAACCGCTTTCAATTCAACAATGCGTTCCGCAATCTGTTGTGGGGTACCGATCAGGTTGGTTTTAAACCCATCGTTGTATTGCACCAAATCTTCAAAGGTGGATTTCGCCCAGTTGCCCTCTTTTTCCGGGCTGGCAGCACCGGCATTTTTCACCTCATGGCCAAAGGCATTCACTGCATCCGGGTTGGCTTTATCTATGATCTCTTTCAAAACAGCCTTGGCTTCTTCTTCGGTATCGCGCGCAATCACAAAGGCATTCACACCGACTTTCACGCTGTGGTTATTGGCCGCGGCCTTGGCGCGTATATCATCCACCTGCGCCTTGATACCTTCCACAGTATTGCCATTGGTAAAATACCAGTCAGACACGCTGGCCGCATTGTCACGCGCAGCACGTGAGCTACCGCCCTGGAAGATTTCCGGGTGCGGCTGCTGCAATGGTTTTGGTTTCAATGTGTAGTTGCTAAAGCGGTAGAAGTCACCGCGGTAGGTGAAGTTATCCTGGGTCCAGATACCTTTTAAGGCTTCGATAAACTCTTTCGAGCGGCGATAGCGCTCATCATGATCCAGCCAGTGTTCACCAATCGCCGTAAACTCGCCACGGAACCAGCCGGAAACGATATTCACTGCAACACGGCCTTCGGTCAGCAAATCGATGGTTGCCAGCTGTTTGGCTGCCAATACCGGATTCCAGGGGCCAGGTAAAATGGCTGCGATCACTTTCAGTTTGGTGGTCGCTGCCAGCAAGGCATGCGAAAACGAGACTGACTCATGCTGGAACTCGGCGCCATAACCAGCGGTAAAGCGGATCTGGCTCAAGGCATATTCAAAACCAGCCTTCTCGGCAATCTGTGCCAGTTTACGGTTGTAATCGATATCCCAGCTGGTGCGCTGCTCGATATTGCTGACTACCAGGCCACCGCTGACGTTTGGTACCCAATATGCAAATTTAATGTTTTCTGTACTCATCACCCATCTCCAAATTCTAAGTGTTCTCTAAATACTGGTTTTCTAAACTCTGGCCTGCGTTAAACCGCTTGCAGGCTGGCAGCCTTCACCAGCTCACGATGCTTTAACAAAGGCAACGCGCGTTCAATCGCCAGTGCTATACGTGCTTTCACGGTTTCGCTTTTCACTTTGTAGTTTTCAAAGTCCCCTTCGGTGGCGTAGACGCCGATAGGCAGGGTCAATGCCTGGAAGAAGCTGAATAAAGGCCTTAGCTCATGGTCGATGATCAGGGCATGACGTTCACTGCCGCCGGTAGCACCCAGCAGCACAGGCACATCAATCAATGCTTCGTAATTGACCAGGTCAAACAGGTGCTTGAACAAACCGGTGTAAGAGGCGCGATAAACCGGGGTTGCCACGATCAACAGGTCAGCCGTTTCAATCGCTTCGATATCTTTCTGCACTTTCGCAGGCAGATGTTTCGGGTCAAAAGAAGAAACCAGGCTACTGCCGATTTCGCTCAACTCAATAGAGTGCAATTCAATCGGGATATGCTGGCCCAGTTGCTGGGTTAGCGCTTCTACCAGGGCGGCAGTGCGTGAAGGTAATTTATAGCTGCCTGAAACAGCGGTAACTTTTAATGGACGACTCATATGTGGCTCCTAAACTTTGATTGCCGGCGCCAATTTGATGTGTCCAATATCGGCTAAGCCAGCTCCCTGTAGATATAGCAGCAACCATGCCAGGAGTATTTTTTGTTATATTTCAGTTACTTACGTGAAATCAATGCTTTATAGCCATGTTGAAATTTAGCAACATATGCTGATGCGCTGCTGATATAGCAGCAGGTAAACCGGAAATACAGCATCTGAAGCGGGCCTATCCAGCTAAAAACGCGCCACCTATTGCTGAATAATCAGCACCCATTCAGCAGAAAGCTGTTTCTGAAGCGCTTATATTTACAAAGAAATCAAACAAAACCATTTAAATTCAGCCACTTATCAATTGGCATGCTAAATGCAATAGAAGTAACGACGCGTAGCACTATTTAACAACCAAAGAAACACGGAATAAGTGACTGCGCTCTTAAATCTCCCCTACTTTTACAAGGATTCAAATATGACTGCACATGCAAGCAACGTTGCGCATTTGCCCGAGAGCCTGCACCAGGCCCATGATCATCGCGGCAGGGATGCTGCCCACATCATTAAAAATGATGTTGAAGCTATTGCGGTGGCCCACCAGGTGGCCAGTGAAATCGCCAAGGAAGCTTCAACCCGCGATAAGGAAAGACGCTTGCCGCGCAAAGAACTGGATTTATTCTCCAGCAGCGGTTTGTGGGGTATTACCGTGCCTAAGGAATACGGTGGCGCAGGCGTATCAAACAGAACCCTGGCAGAAGTGATCGCGATCGTGGCTGAGGCTGACCCGAGCATAGGCCAGATCCCCCAAAACCATTTGTATATGGTGGAAGGCTTGCGACTGGATGGCACTGACTTTCAAAAGCGCTACTTCTTCGAACTGGTATTGCAAGGCGTGCGCTTTGGCAATGCGTTTTCTGAAGTCGGCACCAAGAGCGTCAATGATGTTAAAACCAAGCTGACCCCGGCCAATAGCGGCTACTTCCTGAATGGCAAGAAATTCTATTCTTCAGGCGCCTTGCTGGCGGATTGGGTGCCGGTCGTGGCCAAAAACGAGAATGACGATACTGTGGTGGCATTTGTGCCGGCCGGCGCTGAAGGCCTGACCATCATTGATGACTGGTCCAGCTTTGGCCAGCGCACCACTGCCAGCGGAACCACCATCCTCGAAAATATTTTTGTCCCCAGCGAACATGTGGTACCGCATCACCTGGCGTTTGACCGCCCTACCGCCATGGGCCCGGTAGCGCAGATCATCCAGGCAGCGGTGGATACCGGCATTGCCCGCGCTGCATTTAAAGATACGCTCCACTTTGTGCGCAACTACACACGGCCATGGATAGATACAGAGCTGGAACATGGTTATGAAGACCCACACACCATTAAAGATATCGGCGACCTGCAAATCCGCATCCACGCGACTGAAGCTTTATTGGCCCGCGCCGGTGAATATATCGATGAAGCGCAACGCAACCCGAATGAAGAAACAGTAGCCGAAGCTTCCATTGCCGTGGCAGAAGCCAAGGTACTCAGTACCGAAACCGCCCTGCTGGCAGGCAGCAAGTTATTTGAACTGGCAGGCACACGTTCTACCCTGGGTGAATACAACCTGGACAGGCACTGGCGCAATGCTCGTACCCATACCTTGCATGACCCGGTACGCTGGAAATACCATGCGGTAGGCAATTACAGCCTGAACAAAGTGAAGCCACCGCGGCATCCGTGGATTTAATCCCCTGATAGAATAAGCAGCTTTTATTCACCACACTATCAACATAACAAAGCCCTTGATTGTGGACTTCCTAACACTCTGAAATTGCTGATCACATCTAAAGGTTTGGAGTCAGGTCTTGCAATCATGCATATTAATCAGCTAATTATGCATAATTGCAAGACCTGACCATGTTGTTGTACATAAAGAATCGGTTTCGGTGCAGACTCAAGCCGATTCTTTTTATAAATTGCTAGAGACAATGAATATCTCAACTTGGATTTCAGGTAATAAGGCCGCACCTTGGTCTTGAGCAATGCGAGGTGCCGCAGTGAGCAGCAGACCCCCAAACATCTTCCGGCGCTACTTCAGTGAAGCGCTCACGATAACGAACCTTTGTGTCTTCATAGCCATCAAGAAGGACTTGCCTATCCGCGCTGCCGCGAACACCGAGGTAAGGAAAATGATGTACCATGTGCCCGAATATTTTGTGCATATCAGTATAATATTTGGCAGTATCCAGTACATGTGTGTGCCAGATCACATCGACATTTTTGCTTGGGGATGTGACCTTTCCATCCCCTTCATGAGAGAGGGTAAGAAACTTTCTATATTCCTCAATTACTCGAACAGTTTGAGGTTCATTCCAATCTACAGTTTTTGCAGCGCCTTCTTCGGGATTCATCAAAGTCCAAAGAATTGGGCCCATATCAAGATTACGAATACTTTCTGGTAATCGTTGATCTGTACTAAATAAAGGATTTCCTGGGCGGGTTTTAGAGTCAAAGTCATTCATCTTTAAATCTCCTTGGTTATATTAAAATCACACACTATGCGCTTCATTGCTCGGGAACTGTCATGCTCTTAGCTTAATGTTGGATTAAGCGGCGCCGTTAGGCGCCCCGCTTGAATGATTGGTTAGATACAGCAGGGTTTAGGGTCAGGTCTTGCAATCAAGCATCAACAAACAGTAAAGCAAATTTACGATACCTAGTTGATTAATATGCATGATTGCAATATCTGACACCGTTGAGTTTCTGGAATGCTTTGTTAACTTATTTTTGTGTAATGTTTGTCGAATTCTCTTTGTATATTTGGATTGTAGAACGTTTTTTTACCGCCGCTTGGATTTCTTGGATTAAGAAGCCTCTCATACGCGAACTTCTTATCTTTTTCAAGCTTCTTCCTGATTTCGTGATACGAGGCATTCATTTTAAAGTCGGAATAGCGTTTTGATAGTCGAGTGCTTAAGACATCGTAATCCCATGGATACTTATCTGTGAAATCTTCTTCTGATAGAAACACCGCCGTAGCATTATCGTCATTAGTAATTTGAACTGGCATGCCAGATGTGCTTTTTACTTTTTGAAACTTAACATCAATTCTGAGCGTTAAATTATAGTCGCCTACATTTTCAAGACTGTCATATGGTTCCTCTGTTTTTTTAATGTATTCCAATACTTTTCTTTCGCTGGAATTAAGTGAAACACCAGGTGCTTCACTAAAATTTCTAAAGAACGAGAGTGGCATCAGGTAAAAATTGTATCCTGATAAAATATCCCCAAACCAAGAAGACACCAAATGAAGGTAATTCTGAAGAGAGGCACTACCAAGCTCTTGGATTTTCAATGACAGTAGTAAATCATCATTAACAAAATGTATCGAGTTGTCTCTGATTTCAGTAAGTGCAATTAGATTATCGTTTAAAGCTTTTTCAATTTTAACGCCATAATCTTCATTAACGATCCGGTATGCTTCAAAAAGGTTAATGGACATTGGATTACCAGACCTATTTTTCTTTGGACGCTTTATGGTTGACTTTATTCCTGTTTTGAGAATTTTGTGTTCCATTAGATACAAAGATGCCAGCTTATTGCTTGCCAAGTTAAGGACTTTAGCTTTAAACAGTAACTCCCAAGAATTAATGCACAGAACAGAAAAAGTCTCTTCTCGATATTTAAAATCAGGTTTATTGTAGACTTCAATCGCTGAAAGCATTGCAGCAACAGATTTTTCCAGCATTAACCGAGAACGCGACTTCATGGAATTCCTTTGTTGAAGTTAACATAAAGAGGCATGCTAAATGACGTAAAACTTTCTATCATTGATGCTTTCTGGTTAACGAATGACACATTGATGAGGCCTATCCAATCACTTGTGTATTTTTAGTGGATGCTAAATCAATTTTGCAAACACGTCACTAAATCGATCACTCTAAGTCTGCTATCAGCCCCTCAATCGATACTCAGCATCAATAAAAAAGCCCTCTCACAGAGGGCTTTTTCGTATCGAAAAATGATACTAATCAAGATACTGCATCGCAGCATCGAGCAATCTTGTTGAGTTTTGCGGAGTATCGGCAGCGCCATAATGTTTGAAATCAAAAGGCAGATGTTGTGCGCGATAGGCTTTGAGGTCTGCAATGGTAATGGCTTTCAAGCCGTACTGTTTGGCAAAGCGCAGCAAGTCAGGACGTCTCGCCATGCTGCCATCTTCGTTGACGATTTCGCATAGCACACCCGCCGGACTGAGGCCTGCCATCGCAGCCAGATCATAAGCAGCTTCAGTGTGGCCGGGGCGCTCCAACACACCCCCTAGTCTGGCGCGAAGTGGGAATATATGGCCGGGACGCAAGAAGTCGTTGGCGCGTGTGCTGGGGTCAGCCAGTTTGCGCAGGGTTAATGCGCGTTCGGCTGCCGATATGCCGCTGGTCGTGCCATGTTTGTAATCCACACTGACCGTGAATGCAGTACGAAAAGGGTCGCTGTTTTGCGTCACCATTTGCGGAAGTTGCAGTTCACGCAGGCGTTCTTCGCCCATGGCTACGCAGACCAGGCCGCTGGTGTGCCTGACCAGGAAGGCCATTTGTTCAGTTGTTATTTTTTCGGCGGCGATGATCAGATCACCTTCATTTTCACGGTCAGTATCATCGACGACAATCACGAACTCGCCATTGGCGATGGCTTCGATCGCCTCGCTGACAGTGTCAAACTTCTCAGTATTATTTTGCATTTAAAACCACTCCTTATTCTTTTTCGCCCAGGTTCAACAACTTCGCGGCATTGCCATAAAACACTTTTTCCAGCACCTCGTCTTTGAAACCCAGCTGGATGAAATCATCTATTGTTTGCTTCATTGGCCTGAATGGATACGAGGTACCGAATAACAGCTGGTCACCCAAAAACTTGTTGGCGGCCTGCACATATAGCTCGGCGCCAGGCTGGAAGATGTACATATCAGGCACCAGATATAAATTCGGATACCGGAAAGCCGCGCCAACTATCTCGTTTACAAACGGGTAGTAGCCGTGAAAACAAATGATGTTTAAATCCGGATATTTTCTTGCCAGCCGTGCCACGGCATTCGGGTGCGCATAATCCAGGTCAGGCGTGGTTGGGCCGGACATCACGCACACCGGCACCTTGTGCCGCTGGCATGCCTGGTAAACCGGATCAAATAGCGGGTCATCTGCAAAGCGGGCGGGCTTGCCGAAGCCCGGCTCAATATTGATGGCTTTAAACTGGTGCTGATTGATCGCCTGGTCAATCGCGGCCAATGCGCTTTCCACACCACGGGTTTCTATATCAACCGACCCCAGCCCGACCAGTTTTGGGCTTTGCTTGATCAGTTGCGCGACCTGCTGATCGTCTATGGTCAGATCAGGGGTTTCGCGGCCGACCACCACTGCATAATCAATACCTGCATCATCAATTTCCTGCAGGTATCCTTCAACTGTATAAGAACGCCGGAAATGTTCGGGCTCCAGCGAGCCTACGCGCTGGTTCAACCACTTGGCGGTTTCGTACGAGGGCGTGTCAGGCGTTGCGCCAAAAAAGTCATGCAAAAATGCAGGACGGTTACGCATATCAATGATTTTTTGTTTCATAAATCCAATTCAATAAAAGTTAGGAAGGACGCAATAAGTGAACGAGCGGGATAAAGTGCAAGGCGTACGGAACACAATAATCAAGACAGTACATAAAGTACGGCTTGATTATGAGTACCGCACAACGCACCAATTTGCTCGCGTAGCCACTTATTCCGTTCTTTCTTAGGCGTAGAAGCTAGGGGTTGGATACTTGCCGTTTAGCGCCCAATCACCAAGGTCTTTCAGTTTGTAATCCACCGGATCATGCAGGGTATACACCCGCAAATTGCGCCAGTACCTGTCCATGCGTAATTTGGCGGTGGTTGCCCGCGCACCGGCGACTTCGAAAATGCGTGTCGTCACATCCAGGCCAGATTTGGTAGCATTGACCTTGGCCGAGAACACCGCCAGCGCAAGTTCGCCCCTGGTTTTTTCGTCTAAGGAAAGGTCTTTCCCCCAGGCTTTATCCAGCAAAGCGGCTGCGTGATCAGCAAGAATGGCCGAGGCATGCAAACCGGACCAGAACTCACCGTAATGCAGCAATGTGAAGGGATCTTCGTGTATGGTTTGCGCGAGCGAACCGGACCAGACGCGGCTATTGCTGCTGGTGTATTTCACGCCCTCCTCCAGCGCGCCTTCGGCAATACCGATGTAGATATTGGTGAAGATCAATTGCGCGACCAGCGAACGCAGGCTGGCGAATGAAGAACTGAGCGGACCCGGATCAATCAGCAGTTCGCTCTCATCCACCTGCAACTGCGTGAATTCAGCGCTGCCACTGTCCGTCTGGCGTTGGCCGATATTGTCCCAGTCACCTTTCAGATGAATGCCTTTGCGATGGGAAGGCACCGCCGCCACCAGGAACTTGCCGGTGTTTTCTTCTATGGCAGAGACGATCATGTAATCCGAATCCATAGAACCCGAGCAAAAGCTTTTCTGGCCTGTGAACTCATAACCGCCTGGAACTTTGCGCGCGATGGTGCGGTTATCCAATGGATTAAGCGCATTGCCCCACCACAGGTTGTGGCTGGCGGTCAGCTGGTAATAGTGTTGCCATTGCTGGTCATTGGCGTACAGACGGATGGAGGTCAGCATTAAAAACTGGAAGGCAAATACCTGGGCGATAGAGCTATCGACACGCGCGATCTGGCGGATGATGGTATAGATCTCCTGCCAGTTGCCGCCCAGACCGCCATAGGTTTGCGGAATCAGTAATTTCAACAACCCGCTGTCACGTACAGCCTGGCGTTGTTCGAACGGCGTGCCGCCCGCTGCATCACGCTCGACCGCGGTTTCGGCCAGATAGGCGGTCAGTTGTTGCGCTATATCCTTCACACCACCGCTAAACTGGATGCCATGCGCATGCGGATCAGATGAGGTGGATGAGTTATTTTTCGGGGTGTCATTAGGTAATGCATTGCCATTCAACGCGCCATTGTGACGCGGGGTAGTTACAAAACTCATAAATACTCCCTACGCCGCATGCTTGACCGGTTTGGCCGCACCGAATGGACCGGTCATATTGGTATTGATACTGACTTCCGCCTCAACGCGGGATTGCACCGGCAACAGCGGGAACAACAGCTCCGCCACGCGGTAAGATTCTTCCAGGTGTGGATAGCCAGAGAAGATAAAGTGATCAATGCCTAGCGCCTGATACTCCTTGATCCTGTCAGCCACTTCCTGAGGGTTCCCGACAAGTGCCGTGCCGGCACCGCCGCGCACCAGCCCGACACCTGCCCAAAGATTTGGAGATACTTCCAGCTTATCGCGCCGCCCCTGGTGCAACGCTGTCATTTTCTTTTGCGCGACGGAATCGAAGTTCGCCACTGCTGCCTGCGCAGCAGCAATCGTTTCATCCGTGACATGCGAGATCAACTCCTCTGCCGCAGCCCAGGCCTGATTGCTGGTTTCGCGCACGATCACATGCAGTCGGATGCCAAACCTGATACTACGTCCCTGTTGTGCTGCCGCTTCACGGATCACACGTATCTTTTCGGCAACTGCTGCCGGTGGTTCACCCCAGGTCAAATGCACATCTACATGCTTGCTGCTCAGTGCAATCGCCGCTTCAGATGCCCCACCGATAAACAATGGCGGATAAGGTTTTTGCAGGCTGCCGGTGGGCAGACTGGCCCCTTTCACGCGCAAATAATCGCCTTCGAAATCGACCACTTCCTCCGCCAGTACCGAACGCCAGATAGATAAAAACTCTTCTGCTTCTGCATACCGCTCGTCATGGCCGAGAAAACTGCCTTCCGCCTGCTGCTCTGCCGGGTCGCCACCAGCCACCACATTGATCAACAGACGGCCACCTGAGATACGGTCAAAAGTCGATGCCATCCGCGCGGAAACTACTGGCGAGATAAATCCCGGACGCACGGCGACCAGGAATTTGAGTTGTTTGGTCTCATTGACCAAGGCAGATGAAATCACCCAGCCATCTTCGCAGGAGCGTCCGGAGGGGACTAAAACCCCGCCAAACCCAAGGCGATCAGCCGCCTGTGCAATCTGTTTTAAATAAGAGAATGTTGCCGGCCTGGCACCTTTGCTGGTGCCGAGGTAACGCTGGTCACCATGTGTAGGTAAAAACCAGAAGATTTCCATGATAGTGCTTTCCTTCACTCGTGCTACAAATGTAGATCACCAGTTGCAAAGAGCATGCCATAAATAAAAACCAATAAATTCAGACACTTAAGTTGCACGAAATGAATGTTGCTGGAAAATCAGCACAATCTTCAGGGGTGCTGCTGTAACAGCAGCATAGTTGCTGATATAGCAGCAGTTGAGATTTAGATGGAGGATTCCGGGTCATCAAAAGCTGATCGCGTCAACGCAGATATATAAATATAACCTTCTGATTTACATAGACTAATTGTTCTGCCCAAAGGATTTTTTTGACTTACAGATGCGGGAAATCGAGGTGTACCCGAGTTGGCACAAATCCTGCTGAATACTTCAGCATATGCAACAAGCTGGATATAACTTTTGAATATAAATCAATTTGCCGTGCTGCCCACGGTGCATTTAAGTGAGGGGTTGGAGCCTTTAGAGGTAGCGAGACTGTTGGCTGACGCATTTTCGTTGACTGCGGTAGAGCGTGACCACAGAGGCGGTACGCCAAAGTTTGAACGTGATGCGATACGCAACAGCGGACTACTGTCACTGATTATTCCGCAGCAATATGGTGGCCATGGCGCCAACTGGCAGGAAACCTTGCAAGTCGTGCGCGAGTTTGCCAAAGTGGATAGCTCTATCGCCCATGTGTATGGCTTCCAGCACCTGATGCTGGCGACCGTGCGCCTGTTTTCACGCCCTGACCAATGGGAGCGCTGGTTTGAGCAGACCGCACAATCGAACTGGTTCTGGGGCAATGCCCTGAACCCCCTGGATGACAGGACAATCTCAAAATCGTACGCGCACTGGCACGAGTTTTCCGGCAAGAAGAGTTTTTGCTCTGGCGCGCTGGATTCGGAGATGCTGATTGCATCAGCCATCAAAAAGACGGATGGCGAACTGGTGATTGCGGCTATCCCTACCCTGCGCACAGGCATCACTATCATGGATGACTGGGACAATATCGGCCAGCGCCAGACAGACAGCGGGACAGTGAATTTTGAAAAGGTCCGGGTAGAAGAAAATGAACTGCTGACCGAGCCGGGTCCGCTCAGTAACCCGTTTGCATGCCTGAGGCCGCTGATCGCACAACTGATACTGACCAATATTTACCTGGGGATCGCCGAAGGTGCATTTAACGACGCGCAAAACTACACCCTGCATGAAGCCAGGCCATGGAAGAATGCAAACGTGGCTTTGACCAGTGAAGATCCTTACATCCTCAGCCATTACGGTGAGTTCTGGGTAGGCCTGGAAGCAACGCGTGCGCTGACCAATCTGGCGGCGGAAAAGCTGGATGAAGCCTGGTCTAAAGAACTGGCATTAACTGAAGAAGAGCGTGGCCTGGTGGCGACCAGCATCAGTGCCGCCAAGGTGCTGGCTACCCGCACCGGCCTGGATATCACCAGCCGCATGTTCGAGGTGGCGGGCTCCAGGGCAACGCATGCAGGTTTGAGACTGGACCGGCACTGGCGTAACCTGAGAACACATACCCTGCACGATCCAATTGATTATAAAATTAAGGAGCTGGGTGAATGGGCGCTGAATGGCAGCTTCCCTAACCCTACATTTTACTCATGAAAATTATGGACAAATTTATCGAGCATCTGGATCACTCCCCTGCTGGCGAATACCGCGAGAATGAGAAAAAGCTGCTGACGCTTCCCAACTCGCGTTCGCTGACGACCTCCATCCGGGCCACGGCGCAGGTATTTGAAGATCCCAAATCCATCGCCCTGCTCAGCCGTATCAACCAGATCGCGCCGAGTGACGCCAATGTGCTGATCATAGGCGAAACCGGCACCGGCAAAGAGCTGATCGCCAGGCATGTGCATGAGCTCAGCAACCGCAAAGGCAAACCATTCGTCGCGGTGAATTGCGGCGCGTTTTCTGAAACGCTGGTTGAGAGCGAATTGTTCGGCCATGAGAAAGGTGCGTTCACCGGTGCCTTTGTCGCCAAAGCAGGCTGGTTTGAGGCCGCTAATGGCGGGACGCTGTTCCTGGATGAGATTGGCGATTTGCCACTCAATATTCAGGTCAAGCTGCTGCGCGTGTTGCAAGAGCGTGAAGTCGTCCGCCTTGGTGCACGCAAATCGACGCCTATTGATGTGCGCCTGGTGGCGGCTACTAATGTCAGGCTGGAAGAGGCAGTACAGGCCGGCAACTTCCGCGAAGATCTATTCTATCGCCTGAGAGTCGCCCACCTGGAATTGCCTACCCTGAGAAACCGCCCTGGCGATATCCTGCCGCTGGCTGAATACTTTGTCGGCGAATACACCCGCCGCCTGGGTTATGCCGAAATCCGGCTGGATGACTCCGCCAGGCAGAAACTGTTACAGCATAGCTGGCCAGGCAATATCCGTGAGCTGGAAAATGTCATCCATCACTCGCTGCTGATCTGCAAAAACAATGTCGTGCGCAGCGAAGACCTGCACCTGTCTTCCATACAATTGCATAGACAGAAATCCGAACAGCAATTACAGCATCAGGTAGAAACCGATGTGCTGAAAGAGGCCTTTGACCAGTTATTTGAATCAGGCAAGCAGGATCTATATACCTATTTTGAAGATGCATTCGTGAAAGCGGCCTATGACCATTGCCACCAGAACCAGGTGCAAACCGCCAAATTACTCGGCGTCAGCAGAAACGTTGTGCGGGCGAAGCTGATCAAAATGGGAGCTATCAATGCGCTTAGATGATTTCACAACCGCGTTTGATGCCGAGCGCATCAGCCTGAAAGCGACCTCGAAGCTACCCACGCAATATGGTGACTATCTGCTGCACGTGTTTCAAGACTCGGAAACCAATGTCGAACATATCGCACTGGTGCTGGGTGATATCGCAGGCCAGAGCAGCGTGTTAACCCGCTTGCATTCAGAATGCCTGACCGGCGATGTGTTCTCATCGCAACGCTGCGATTGCGGCGACCAGTTCAAACTGGCACAGACGCTTATCCAGCAACAAGGAAAAGGCGTCATTGTCTATTTGCGCGGCCAGGAAGGCCGCGGCATAGGCATCACCAACAAGATACTCGCCTATGGTTTACAGGATGGTGGACTGGACACGGTGGACGCCAACCTGAAATTGAACCTGCCGGTGGATAGCAGGAAATATGAAGCGGCTGCCGCCATTTTGAAAAAGCTTAAAGTTGCTTCCATACACCTGCTGACCAATAATCCGGACAAGGTTTCATCCCTGCTCTCGCATAAAATCCTGATTGACCAGATCCGCCCGCTGGAGTCCGAAGTGAATACTTCAAACCAGGCTTATTTGCTTACCAAGAAGCTGAAACTGGGGCATGTGTTATCGCTTTGAATGCGCGAATAAACTGAACTCAAAAGTTGATAGAGTTGCACACAAAATCAGTTTCCTACCGTAAAAACGGTACCCCAATAATCACCCTGAAACTTACTGATAGGCTTTCCAGCCCACAGGACAGCCTCATTATTCAAGGCCTGGTATCCCTCACCGTTCTGTTTGTAGCTATAACTTCCACGCTTGATGACCGTCTTGATGCTACCTGCACCTTGTACCTGGGAAAGGTTATAACCAGTTGAAATCACCGCTGCGAGATTGGCACCTGGTTCTTTGATCAGATTCCAGCGAACCGGCTCATAAGCACTTAGCATCAGAACAATAGGCTGTTCAGATTTTTTTATAATGACATTTACACCAGCCGAGATTCGGTCTTTAGCTTCATACACCCCCACTCCTTCTACCTTTGCATTGACAGGTATATCGCCTAACATGCGTTTCAAGGTATTAGACATCTCCTGCCTTCTTGCTGCATTCGCGCTTGCAGAATACATTTCAGTCGCTGGCAATGCTGCTGGCGCCGCTGCCGGTGATTCCATTGCAGGTGCGTCTGCAGGTATTCCGGCCGGTCTTGCCGGTGCAGGAAGTTGCCTTCCTGAAGGAGTATCTACATGCGGATATATGTTTCGTTCTCTGGGCAAGATCGCTCTATACGCACTTTCATTCAATCCGATGCCGCGGGGGACCAAAGGCTGTAGCGGGACAGGGACGAATTCTTTGTGAGCACTCAGGTGCCCTGACTTCAAGGCCTCCAGCCTGGCTTTAGACAATCTTTCTTCTTGCTCTAGCGCTTGTAATTGTCTTTCAAGTTTACGTCCTTCTATCAGATCATCCAAAGAATCACTGCGGCCCGTCTGCAAACTATCCCCTACCCATACTTTCTGGTAACCCCTGCGCATAAATCCGGTTCTACCATTCAATTCATAGATGATGCCCTCGCTACCATCCACCGTTTCGACAGGGGACAATGTGGAGTCTTTTATATTGAGGATAAAGGACCGGGTGGTACCCGTTTTAAGGAAACTATGCCCATCCACCAGAATAGAATCCTCAGTGAATTTGGCATAATTGGTCCCGACAACTTCCCCTGACTGCCAGTATTTTTCTACTCCGGTTTCCAGATTGAATAACATGAAATCCCTGCCAGAAACGAATACGATTGCTTTACCGTCAAGCATCAATGTGGGATTGCGAGCGCTTACATTTCCGGTGGGAGACTTTATTCTAAAATCTTTAATCACCGTTGCCTTTACTCCCTCGGGCGTCCGTATATTCTCAATTAAAGAAAAGTCTTTATGGGATCCAACAAGTAACCGCGAGGGTGACTCACTCAAATTTAAGGCCCAGGATTGATTTCTGCCAGCAATGTCAAATGGCTTGATATTCCCCCTCTTGAAGTCTACCAGTGACAATGACCCATTCTCTGTCCGGTTTTTATTGCTTCGTACCAGCGCAACCTGCAATTCGGGTAGCCAGGCGAAAATTTGATTAACGTCCCTGGCCAACCAGAGGTCTTGCCCGGATTCATTATCTATAAAGCGCATGTCTTTATTATTTACAACAATAGCCAGCACCCTTCCATTCGGAGAAACCGAATAACCCGCGTGTGATCCTTCTGGAATGGTAGGCAGCGTTGCGATTTTCTTGCCGCCCGGGATTTCTACAGAAATGAACTCACTTCTATTACCCCTCAACACTGCAACGCCGGCTTTAGAAGCTGACTGCCCTGCATACACGTCAACACCATCAACGCCATGAATGATTGCTGGCGGCCCAAGTTTTATCAATGGTCTTAATGGCGGTTGAGTGAGCCGGAAACCTACCAAATTAATTCCGATGGTTTCCAGCAACTCATCATCTTTTTGTTTCAGGCAATCACGATCTATTGGTAATTGTTGTATGTGTTGAACGGAATCAAACCTGCTAAGAGATATGCCCTGGGTACAGGAAAATGCCCTCAGCATCATCTGTGAATCATAAGCGTTGTTAAATGACTCCAAGGATGAAGAGTCAGATGGAATCAATGATTGCAGAGTTTCTAACTGTATGCGGACCTCCGGCCGTGGTGGAAAAGCTTTATTCACCTTATCCGCGACACTTAAATGAATATCAAGAAACCATCCCGTGAACAGCAAACCTACCAATATCCCAGTACTTATTAATTTATTCATATTTTTCTTTTCTGAGGTTAAGTTATGATATTAACGAACTGGAGAAGAACTGATTCTTTGAAATAAATTATTTTTTTGGGTCATGAATTAGATTCAGAATCCATTTTAAATTAACTACACACAACGATTTCTTGTTAAATAATCAGTGCCTATCTAACAGTCCATAGCGCGCATATATTTTATTTAATAGTGCAAGGCGGCTACACACTCAAACACATCAGGTTAAATAATTCTGTGATAAAACATCGGACTCTATTCCAGTGCAAGCCAGGTTGCGCCACTTTGGCAAATTAAAAATCGTCATTTGTAAATTAAGACCTTAACTTCATTATAAAAACACACCTCATCAAAATGCATAAGAATCTTATAAATATCTTGCTAGTAGCTCTCGGTATCGCATCGGTTGAAAAGTCATGCCTGGCTGAGGAAGCAACTAAGCCGGCAACCATCAGGCTGCCCGGTATCTCCCACGTGTGGGGAGTAGATACCAAAGGCATGCCGACGATCACCTTTGAAGAGCTGGAAAACTGCATGAGTTCTGATGCTTCGTTGAAGCAGCAATTTGAACACGTCCAACTTCAAACCCAGCTTATTAACGAGGAAGTATCAAAAGCTGAAAAGATTGCTGAGGAAAATCAGAAAGTCCGTACCTCCCTGGAAAAAGAAGCGACAGATGTGGAGCTGGAGATCACAGCAATGAACACACTTAACGAAAATTTTTCGAAAAGAAAACAGGAGCTATCAGCGCTCACCAGTAAGAAAGTGGATGCCCCTACGGCTAAGAAGATCAATCAGCAAGTCGAGCAATTTAACAAAGACATCATCAAATTTAACGCTGACTCAGCAGCATTGAAAGAGAAAACAGAACAGTTGAAAGCCAGGCAGAAGAACTTCAATGACAATCTGGGTAGTTTAAAAACACAACTGGATCAGTTGAACGCTAAAACCACCGCGTTCAATGAACAAAAAAAATCTTTTGATGCAACCCTGGTTTCTTATAAAGACAAATGCTCAGGCACACGTAAATTGGAACAATAATTTTGGCCGTTACTTGATCTGACTTTTATTTTTCATACAGCGTTAAAAGGTTAGCAGCAAAACTCATATGTAAATTAGGACCACTTTGGTTAGTCCACTTTATATACAAAAGATAACGCAAAATAATTAAGTAACGAGAATTGCTATGATGCTATTAATCATCACTGCAACCACCTTTCGGTTATTAATCGTTCTTACGTTTATCAACAATCGATAAAACCCAATAGAAAATAGTACTGTGCGAAATAAATAGGATCGGTAAGAAAAGTATATATGCCCAATCATTTGCTCCACATGAATCATAATCCGCTGAACCGTTACACTCTGATCTAGGCAAGGCTTTCATCAAAATTACAAAAGGCCACATGAATGATAAATATGTTGTAAGAGCGAGCCACTCTGGTGGGTTATTTGGATATTTCCAAAAATTTGCTACTGATCCGAATATAAAAATACATATACCAAGAAACAGTAACGAAAGTTTAAATGACATATACAACCGTGATTTATTCATAACTATATCCAGTCATGTCCTGATGTTCTCGGTGTTAATTCTAAGTTCAACGTTGCTAACAACAAAATAAATATTTGCAGGAGACCAATATCCCCTCAACTGCCTTTTCAAACCTACTTAAACTCGGTCTCTAAACTTATCAGATGTGATCACCTAAGAATTAGATTTCACTTAAGGTGAGTTTATGAGTTGATTCACTTCATCCAGCTCATGCTCTGAAAGCAATCCACTGCTATATTTCAATTTCAGTAATCCAAGCAAATAGGTATAGTGGCTTTGCAATAAATCTCTTTTAGCATTAAAAACCTGTTGTTGCGCATTGAGAACATCTACATTGGTTCGGATACCTAATTTGAAACTTTTACTCGTAGAAGCCAGTGTGCTTTGCGCAGAGCGCAAGCTTTGCTGATTTGCTTGTGCCTGAGCGACACTGCTAGTGATTTCTAGATAAGCTTGTTTGATATCGAGTTCCGTTTTACGTCGTGCAGCTTCAATCTCTTCTTGTGCCCTTTTTTGATTAGCAACTGCTTCTCTAACCTTTGAACTAACCGCGCCGCCCTGATATACAGGTATCTGCAATTGCAAACTCACAGTCGTGTTATGCAAATCACTGCCAAAACCATTAATGCCACCGTTAGCGTCAGTTCTGGTATAGCTTGCTACAGCATCTAATGTTGGTATATGTCCTGCAGAATGGAGCTCTACTGCTTTTGAGGCCAACTCATAACTTAATTTCTTACGCTGGATAACCAGATTATTTCGCTGTGCTTCCTCTTGCCAGCTATTAAGTGATGATTGGATGTTGAATTCGTTTGAATCCTCGGCAACAGGCAGATTAAGTGGGATAGTTTCCTGGATAGAATAAAGTCCAACTGGATATTGTCCAGTTAACAGTTTTAAAACTTGTTTTTTGTTCTCAATTTCTATTTCAACCGCTATTTCTTGTGAATTCACCATATCAAACTTAGCTTGAGCTTCGTCAACATCCGTGATTGTTGAAACGCCATTCCTGAAATTGGCTTTGGCTTGCGCCAGTTGACTTTCAATAGCAGCTTTTTGAGCATGATTCAGTTCGAGTTTATCCTGCGCTAACAATGCATCAAAATAGGCTTGTGCTGCTTTCATCAGCAAGTCTTGCCGATCTTGTATCAACTGCAAATCAGCATCATTCACTTCTAGTAATGATGTCCGGTACTGCACAATGTTTTGTTTACGGTAAATAGGCTGATTAACGTTAATTCCATAGGTCACTGTTCTAAACCGTTCGAAACTGCCATCGTTATTAAACACCGTTTTCCCAGAGTATTGAATGTTGATTTCTGAGTGACTTAAATTACTGTTTAGATTAACAGTTGGAAGCAGCAATGCTTTACCTTGAACAGCTTTTTCTTGTGCAGCATCATTAGCAAAGCGAGCCGCCGCCCATGTAGCATCATGAGCTAACGCCAGCGTGTAAATATCCTTGAGATCGTATGATTTCGGGCGCTGACCAGAGTGATCTTGCTCAGTATGATTAATCGCTATAGTTTCTGCATATAGCGAATTAGAAGCTAATAATAAAACCAGCAGAAATGTGCGGATTATTAAATCTGTTTTGGATTGATTCAGCATGAGAGATGGTGAGATTTAAAAGAAAGATCAGCGCTCTCTGGCAGCCTCATGGAACGCTTTTCTGACAGGTGATAATAAATATTCCATCACTGTTTGATCAGCTAACCTTATTTCTGCAGATACTTGCATACCCGGATTTAACTGCAGCACCTTGTCATCGACCTGAAGCTGCTGTTGTGAAAGTTTAATCAACGTTTTATAGCTGGCGGGTAGCAAAGTTTTTATTTCTTCTGAAGACACATTTCGCTGCTGATTTTGCTCAGTCGCATCGGCCCCCACCTGCTGTACTACCCCATCGATCATGCCGTACTTCTGGAATGGATATGCAGCAAGCTTTAGTTTTACTACCTGTCCCTGATGTATAAACCCTGCGTCTTCATTTTTGATCCACACCTCAGCGTTCAATCTTTCATGCACAGGAACAAGCGTCATCAGTATTGCCCCTGGTGAGACAACTGTACCTGCAGTATGCGTAGCCAAATCTTTGATAATCCCGGCTTGCGGGGCTTTGAGTTGCAATAAGCCATTCCTGTGTGACTGCTTTGCCCAATCCTGCTTCAGCTTTTGCTCTTCTGTAAATGTAGCGACTTTTTCTGCTTCAAGCTTTTGGCGGTAGTCAGAACGAATTTGAGCAAATCTTTGGTCGGATTGTGCGATACCTTCTCTTATTGATTCAACATTAAATTTTTGAGCTTCCAGATCCTGCTCGGTTTCGATACGTAATCGTTTTTTCTCATCTACCATCAGTTGACCAGCAAAGCCATCTTTTGCTAAGTCCTCATAAGAGGCTTCCAGAGATTTATATGTGGGAAGAGTTTGCTCCAGCTTGCGTTGAATTTCTTTAGAGGCTGCCAGGTCACTTTGTGCTTTGCGTTTACTTGCAAGTTCGGCTGCTATGTCATCATCGTAAGCACGAACATTAGCCAGATATGCAGCATTAACTTTATCGAAGAGTTGAATATCATCGTTTTTGTTTCGGCTGAATGCTCTACCACTTAATTCAGCATCAATCCGCCGCAAAGTAAGATCGTGGTATTGCAAGGCATCACGGATGGAAGTGCTATCAGCTTCCGCGCTATTGCTATCCATTTCTACCAATACTTGCCCGGCTTTGACAGGCTGACCCTCTATGACATGGATATCTTTAACAATTCCACCATCTGAAGGCTGCACAATTTTAAGATAGGTTGCTGGAATCAACTTGCCTTCAGCAATGGCCACCACATCTAATTTTCCAAAAATCGCCCATATAAAAATGATAACAATCAGGAAAAAGATCAATCCCGACACGATGCGCGGCATTGGCGAGGGATGGGATTGTTGAATTTGAAGTAGCTCTGGAGCAAACTTAATTGAATCCCTATAACCGCTAAAATTGTTTGCCGGATCTTTTTTCATATATCCCACTTGATCAATTAAGTCTATGCGATACAACCCTTTTCTTGATTCACTAAAACTATAAAGGCTTAAGTACTTCCGCGGACCAAATTGGGATTAGATGAAAGGATTGGGTTGTTTGCACGTCACCGATATTGTTATTTAGAACTGCTGCCGCGAATAAATCAGCTCTGGTCGACAATCCTGTTTTACCATAACTGTAGGCAATGTCGCCCCCGATTGCAGCGCTATCACTTTCCTCAGCCAGATGAGCGATCAGTCTTGCATCAGTTAATTGCCAGTTCGCTTTGGCTCCTCCAGCATCGAACTCTGCTACAAGGTTAGAAAAGTTGAAGGTCTCAATCCGATTGTTACGTAAAGGGTCCGAACTGCCCAACTTAAAACCTTGAACAGCTTCTGCGACCACTTGGAGATTTAAGATAGACTTTTTATTAGCGGAAGTTTCGTACCAGCCTTTAAAAGTAATTTGATCTGATGTTCCAATTTTAAGAATAAGATTGTTTGTACTTTTAGTTAGAGAAATATCTTTGTATGCAAACCCTCCTCCTAAACTTAAAGTATTACCTGACTCTGCAGGAGAAATAATAGTGTCCGCACCGTCTCCCTTATTAAACAAGATGAGATCGGAACCCAAGCCAGTATTAATCGTATCGTTGTTTTTACCTCCGATTACAAGATCGCTACCCTCGCCCGAGTTAATTATGTCTGCTCCTGCCCCTCCATCCAAAAGATTATTACCTACTGTATCAATCAGAGTGTCATTGCCCGCCATACCTTGCAGGATATCGTTTCCACCCGTGATATCAGTCAACTTATTGTTAGCCGAGTTTCCAAGTAGAAAATTGGTGAGGGCGTTGCCAGTGCCATTTATTTGAGCACTACCAGACAGAGTTAGATTTTCAATATTGGAAGTTGCTCCCAAAACAAAACTTGCCGTGCTTTGTACAGTATCCAGCCCACCATTAACCGTCTCTAGAATATTGTCACTTATGCCATCTACTATATACCTGTCATTACCATTACCACCTATCAGCAAGTCAACTCCAGCACCACCGTCCAGAATATTGTCTAACTGATTACCTGTTATAGAATTGTTTAAAGAGTTTCCTTTTCCGTTAATGGCACTAGCTCCAACCAGAAAAAGATTTTCGAGATTTTTACCTAATGTATAGTCCACATCACTCAAAACCAGATCTGTACCTTCTTTTAAATTTTCTACGATACTATCCGTACCTGTGTTGATGATGTATGTATCATTACCAGAACCACCTACTAAGATATCCACTCCGTCCAAACCATTGAGGGTATTATCCCCACCATTTCCTCTAATGATATTATTAAGCGAATTCCCAAACCCGCTTATATTAAGGGTGCCACTAAGGTTAAGATTCTCAATGAAATTACCTAATGTATAAGTAACACTACTCTCTATTGTTTCTTTACCGCCATTGGCTGATTCTATGATGGTGTCCATTGCGCTATCAATAATGTAAATGTCATCGCCATTTCCACCTATCAAAGTATCTGTTCCTTCGCCACCGTTCAAAATATCAAGACCATCTCCACCATTCAAAATGTTATTACCGGCATTACCTGCAATCCGATTGTTTAATTGATTGCCGCCGCCATTAATCGCTGACGATCCAATCAATATTAAATTTTCAACATTATTTGTTAAACTACATGAAACCGAAGACTCTACAATATCTATACCCTGATTTTTAGATTCAATTACAATATCCATTGAATCATCCACTGTATACATGTCGTTACCCAAACCTCCCGACATCGTATCAGCGCCTGCCAGGCCGGATAACAAATTATCCGCGCTGTTACCAGCAAGAGAGTTTGCCTCAGCAGTCCCTATGAAAAGATTTCTGATCGAGAGTTTCTTACCATCATAAAACTGAATACTTTCAACTCTGTTACTGCTTAATTTCCAGTCTTTTATAGTGACTACATCAGCCAGACTTGAAATCGATTCAATGCCCTCCTCCCTGATGCCCACTTGGAGGTTATTCCCTGAATACTTAATCACAATGTCCGAATAAAAAACATTATTTCCCATTTTCAAGACGTCTTTAGCATTTCCTGAGGTAATGCTAGCAAGAGGCTGTAGCCTGTCCTTACCGTTTAACCATTGATTAACAAGATGCGATCCTAGCAATGCAGGTGCTACAGCCCAGTCTTCTCTTGTGAATTGTCCTGTCATCACGGTGTAGTCGACGTAATTTATTGCCGTAACTGTATTATCGTAGATGACATCTCGCCCATCGCCCTTGTTGAAAAGATAAGTATCCTGACCCCAGTTTCCGTAAAGCAAATCATTACCCTTACCTCCACTTAGAATGTCGTTGCCAGCTGCCCCAAACAGAGTATCTTCCCCGCCTGAACCAAACAAAATGGTTGACTGAAAGTTAGGGCGGATATTTGGTATATTCACTCTTAAATTATCATTTCCTTCGCCACCGACCCCGTGTTCTATTTGCAGACTTGTCAGATTAACGCTTACACCAATACTGCCTTGTATGCCCAGCGTATCCACGCCATCTCCTCCAGAGATGTCAGTTAATTTATCTGAAGCATCGATAAAAACTGTGTCATCACCAGCACCACCCGATATGATATCTACACCATCCCCTCCTTCAAGCCAGTCATCCCCACTGCCACCTTTAATGACATCATTACCGCTTTTTCCCTGTAACATAACCGCAGCATTACCTGTAGAAGTGAGTTTGTCCGCACTAGCACTGCCAGTAGCACTATTAATTTGATTCAGTGCCACATTCAATGTGAGGCCCGAAATTCCTTTTGCAATCGCATAGCTAGTACCATCTTGGTTGGTGAGTAATTGATAGTCAGCTTTATCTTCAACTTTCCATCCATCTGCATCATGCCCCAAAGCTGTATCTGCAAATGTTGATGTCGTTCCGTCAGCCTGAATGAATTGCCCGAGGCTAGATACTTTATTTCCAC
Organism: Methylophilus sp.; assembly: GCA_032153875.1. GTDB lineage: Bacteria > Pseudomonadota > Gammaproteobacteria > Burkholderiales > Methylophilaceae > Methylophilus. The sequence continues at coordinate 46,832 of JALDYP010000009.1, read as the reverse complement.
CGGATGACCAATTGACATTGGTCGCATTTAGATTCAACGATGTGATCCCAATTTCTGCAAGACTTTTAAACTCACCCTCATCGCTAATACCGTCACTATTCTTATCTTGCCATACCTTAAAATAAGAAAAATCATCATCACTTCCATTTAAAACATTGTCGTGATTTGAATCAAATACAGCCTTTAAAGCCTCTAAATCAGTATCCTCTGAGCTTTCAGTCCATTGAGATAAAACCAACTCTTTGGCTTGGTCAATTTTTCCGTTATCGTTACCATCAAATATAAGAAAACCGTCATTTGCAGATATCCAACCCGTGTGTGATCTGTAACCGGAATCGGTATAGTCAAAGAACGCAGTTGATTGATCCTGATTTATTAGCTCGATTCCATTCCGATTTAGATCCAGTACGATTGGAAATCCAAAGCCATAACCATAATTAGCTCCACCTAAATTAGAGATAAAGTTATTTGCTCCTTGGAAATCTTTTGTTCCATACACAGTAATGTGTATATATATTGTCTGACCAACGCTTGTTGGGGAGCTACCCAAGTTAATATTTGGTGAGGCAGTTTCAGTGAAAAAACTATTTGTTACGATGCCCGCGCTGTTCGGAATAAATTGAGACTGAATAGCAGAAGCAAGACTAGCTCCATATTCCGCAACAGGCGAAAAATTAGGAGCCACATTCACACCTACAATCCCTGCATCAAAAAAAGCTTTTCCTCCCCAAGACTCACTTCCACTCTGCAGTCCCGCAATTGCACGAACTAGTGCAGCATCTCCAAAGCTAGTGGTAGTTTTAAAACTGCCATTAAAAAACGGTGTATTAGTATTTTCTGACATTAAACCTGACAAACCATCTGCAGTATTATCAGTTGCTGCCCCATTAATCAAATTCGTGACATCTGTAGTGGAAATACTTCCCAAAGATGTATCAGCAGTAGTCTTGACATTAGAAATTGTTGCACCGTTGTACATGGTGAAAGTTTCCGTTACGGTATTACCCTGGTATGAAACTTGATGAGGATGAACATTGGCCTTAGGGTCAGTCAGGCGCTGAGGCTGTGAAGATTCTCCTGTTTTGTAACTGCCTGAGGTATCCCATTGACGAACAAGATTACCCGATGAATCATAACTACCTACCTCATCGTAAATGACCATTCTTTCGGTTGGATCGAATTGACGAGAGGGATCGACATTAGCTATCGACAAGCCAGACAACTGGAAGAACTGAGTAGCGCCCTCAAGGTATAGAGCACCGATGCTATTATCGTAACAACCACCTATATTGCAGTGATTTCCAAGAACTTCGAGAGTCTGAACGCCATTTTGTGTGGAATAATCCGTTGATTTAAATAAATAGCGATATTCGTTACCAGCTTCGAGCACAAGAATATTTTCTGAATTAGCAAAAGCTAAATTGCCATCTACACCTGTAGTGACAGGGTCAAATATCAAACCGGATGAAACACCAATCTCTCCTGGTGGTACTAAAACCTTACCTGTTTCAGGGTCTGTCACCCCCCGTGCAGCAACCAGTTGTGAAAAAATAGCAGCAGAAGCCACCCCTCTGCTAAATGCAGTCACTGCAGTTGTAATATAGTCACCGGGGTTAGCACGGACATCCAGATTAGGGTTGTTTTTAATCCAGGTAGCGGCTTGAAAGTTAAAATCATTATATGTTTCTTCCGCTGCAATGACGACTTGCTTGGTGACTTGAGGCGAAAGCCAAGAGGATGCAGTCAATGTGCCTTCAGTGCCTGGGCCAGGTTCATAGTGTACGCCAACATTTGTGTTTGTTTTGGACGCTAGAAAAGCTTGGTTAAAGAGTTGAGCAACATTGGTATTTTGCGGATCACCATTAGAAGGTTGATAGCTGTTATTCGTACCATCAAAAGCTGCGAAATACGTGAATTGATTGCTACGAATTGTCCCAATTTGCGCTTTATCGGCAATTGATTGCTTTTGATTGATAGCCGCTTGTTGAGTTTCAGGGGTATTAATAAAACCAGCTTCAATGGTCATGATATGTGCTCCGTAAAATATTTTTGGTAGCTATTACTTGGTCTATTATGGAAAAATAATGAATGTTTTCAATGACTGGTATGGTATAGGGCCGATGGCAGGCTTATCCGGCGGCCGTCGCTCTGGAGTAATTAGATAAACCTTAAGTTGAGCGGCCTCTATAGAAAAGTGCAAACGATAATCTGTCATATCTTTAGGCAGGCGATTACGCAAATCTATATTTTCTTCGTACTCTCGCCCCGTACTAACAACACGCCATTTGACATTCAATTGCCACGCACGGCGATGGTTGCCCCCCATATTTGTACCTTGCATGGGCTTACCGTTATATAAGGCATATTGAGAATCATAATTAGCCGGGCAATTGGGAATGCCATAAAAAACATTAAGTATTTCGATGTCAGCATTTTCACCATAAGTACCAAAGCTAAAGGATTGAGGAACACGATTTTTATCTGGGCAATTAGGTGTTGCTGGACTCCCAGCGCAAGCTGTCAATGAACAAATAACAGTCAATGCCACCAACAGAAGCGCAAATCTCAACTTGATGTAAAAAACTCTCATGCTGTCAGCCTCCATTTTCAGCAGCAATAGCGACTTGCTTAGTAACCTGGGGTGTAAGCCATGCAGAAGCAGTTAATGTACCGTCGGTACCTGGACCAGACTCATATCCAACAGCTCTATTGGGATTATGTAGTGCCGCTTTCCTTGCTTGATCGTACAATTGCGCAACATTCGTATTTTGTGAATCTCCGTTAGAAGGAATATAACTGTTACTTGTGCCATCGAAAGCAGCAAAAACGATAAATTGGTTTTCTCTTATCGACCCTACTTCAGCTTTACTGGAGATGATATTTCTTTGATCAATTGCAGTTTTCTGAGCCTCTGGCGTATTAATGAAGCCTGCTTCTATAGCCATCACATCCTCCTTAAATTATTCAATATTATTTGGAGCTAGTTTGGATAAATCGTCAAAGTCTTTAAGTATTGAGTTGCTATCGGCCCGTTTGGCAATGAGTCTGCGGGGCGGCGTTCAGGGGTAATTAAATAAACGTATAACTGATTGTCCCGAATTGAAAAGTGAACTTCGTGATTTGTCATATCGCTTGGCAACCGATTTCGCAGATCAATAGTTTCCTCATATTGATTTCCTGTGCTTAACACACGCCATTTAACATAAAGTCTGTGAGCTCTTCTAAAAAAACCCATTTGATTTTCTATTTGCGGACTGTCATCTTTACTTCTCATCAGGTCAGTATTTTTGAGTGATGGGCACTCTGGAATTCCATAAAAATAATCCAACAATTTAATATCTCGACTTTCTCTCATGTCAAAACTAAATGCCTGATTCACTCGATTGTTGTCTGGGCAGTCAGAAATAGCTGACATATCTGCGCAAGCGCTTTGCGAGATTGAGATAGTGAATGCTATTAATAAAGTTTTAACTTCGTTATGAAATCCATATTTGTTCTCGATTTGGATGCTTAAAATTTCTTAGGTTGCTTACATAAGAATTGCTTTCAGGCGATGAACTATCATTGTTTTATTATTAAAGATTTAGAAGCTTAGTTTCGAGCCACTTTAAGTTTCCTCTCTAGCTCTATAACTTCATCAACCTGCAAACCTCTAGGAAGCTGATGAGTAATAAATACAATTGTCACCCTTCCCTTAAGCTTATTTATTGTTTGTGCAACTGCTTCTGCCGACTGTGAATCAAGATTCGACACAGCTTCATCAAATATAAGAATGCCAGGCTGCCGGAGCAAAGCCCTGGCAATGGCAATACGTTGTTTCTGGCCGCCACTCAATCCTGTGCCATGCTCTCCCAGAATCGTTTGATATGCTTGGGGAAGTTGCTCGATAGATTCGTGAATACCAGCCAACTCGCAAGCCATGATGATTTGTTCAAAACTTGCATGCGGATTGGCCAAAGTAAGGTTTTCATAGAGAGTGCCGGAAAATAGAGCAGTCTCTTGCGGCACCACCCCGAATACGCTACGTAGTTCGTTAGCGCTCAGATAGCGGATATCTTTACCATCCAACTTGATACTGCCCTCTTGAGGTTGTAGAAAACCCAGCATCAATTTAGTAAGTGTACTTTTGCCACAACCACTGGGACCGGTAATGACAGTACATTTATTTGGCTTGATATTGATATCCAATTGCAGATACAACCAGGGATGGTTTTCTGAATAGCGGAAGCTGATATTTTCAAAATCCAGTTGGCCTTTAATGGTATTGGCTCGAACTGGGATCAATGAATAAGGCTCAGTTGGAGCGTTCATTAAATCGCCTAACCTTTGTACTGCAATATTAGCCTGCTGAAATTCCTGATATGTCCCGACCAGTCTTAGTACCGGACCTGAGAGTCTGCCGCTGAACATCTGAAATGCAACCAGCATGCCAATCGTAAATTCACTGTTGTGCATCACAATCCAAGCACCCACACAGATTATGGCGAGGCTTTGCAGTTGATCCACAGTGTTGGCGGTAACGTTATAGCTATTGGAAAGTTGTTTTGCGTTGAAAGCACTCTTAAAATAAGCGGCTAAATAATCGCCATATTTTTGTTCTAGCACCGGCTCCATCTGTAACGCTTTGACTGTTTCCATATTAGAGACGTACTCAGTCAGGAAAGCCTGATTTCTAGCTCCCAGCAAAAACTGCTCATTCAAACGCTTCCGAAGAAGTGGGGTCACTACTAAACTGCCAATTGTGATTAGAACCAAACTTGCCAGGCTAATCAAAGTCAGCTGCCAGTTGTACCAGAACATGATTCCCAAAAAAACTATCAGGAATGGGAGGTCGAGGAGCAAAGTGATAAGCGAACTGGTTAAAAACTCTCGTATGGTTTCTACTCCCTGCAACCTGGCAACTACTGCACCTGTGGGCCTATGCTCAAAATAGCGTATCGGTAAATGCAACAAATGAGTAAATACTTTATATGCAAGCAGTCCATCGATCCGATTGCCAGTGTGCAGCACAAGATACTGGCGTACCCAGCTCATCACTGCGTTAAATACCATGAAGATACAAAGAGCCATAGCGACAACAATTAGCGTACTGGTAGTATGGTGCACAACAACCTTGTCAATAATGACCTGAGTTCCTAGGGGAGTCGCTAGTGCCACAATTTGAATAGCAAAGGAGGCCAAGAGTATCTCCCACCATACCCGCCTGTGCTTCAACAATTCTGGAACGAACCATCTAAAACCAAATGAAGGACCTGAAATGCGAGTATTTTTTGTTGGATTTGTTATGTGTGCATACTCTGCAAAAGAATTTAACGCTTTATCCTGACTACTAAAATCATTTCTGTTTGAAACAAGTATCACTTGTCCGGTTATTAGTTCTACAACCGTTGCGTATGGGATGGTTTCCGGACTTGCAGTTTCCGATTGGATCCATAAGATGCGTTCTTTATCGCATTTAAGAATGATCGCTAACTTTGCTCCAGTTTCTTGGCTACTTTGCTCCAGGCTGCCTTTTTGTGAAGTATCAGCTTGCTCTCGATTTTTTGTTGATTGCATCATCACCAGCACGGGAAAGGCCGCAGGATGAATATTTAGTAAATCTAGCCTTTCTACTCCTACTTGAAATCTGTATGTCTGCAAGGCTATTTGTAAGGATGCAAGAGTGTATGGAGGCACAAAACTATGTATCAGTAATTGCGCATCAAAGGGGATTCTGTGCAATGCACAAAGACTTTCCACAGCCCAGACAAAACTACTATTGCTAAGCCTCATTCAATCCACCCTGAATTTATATTTTTGTACTCACATCATAATCCAAAACAAAATAAATTAAATACATTTTTTTACATATTTTATTAAATAATTACATATAAGCATAAAGGGATTATTATCTATAAGGTCGGCTGCAAGGATTACGAACTTTTATTACAGTCATTTTTATCCAACATTTATTTTTTAAAAAAATTCAATTCCCCTCTTGAAATGTGGCTTTGCATCCCAAATTAGCAATCAAGGTGCGTGAGTGCTAAAATGCGCGCTGTAGCTCTTTTTTTGTTATTTTTTATTAAAACTCTTCCCAAATAATACTTTAGGAATACAAGGAGACTTTTATGAGTATTCGTCCATTGCACGATCGAGTTATCGTTAAACGCGCTGCTGAAGAGCGCACAACCGCTTCTGGTATCGTGATTCCAGACAGCGCAACTGAAAAACCTGATCAAGGCATTGTGCAAGCCGTTGGTAACGGTAAAAAAGATGACAGCGGCAAATCTATTCCGCTGGACGTTAAAGTGGGCGATAAAGTGTTGTTCGGCAAATATTCCGGCCAGGCAGTTAAGGTCGACGGCGAAGAGCTGTTGGTGATGCGCGAAGAAGACATTCTGGCAGTTGTTGAGTAATTCTGCGGTTTGCAAATGCGCGATTGCTGCGTTGCATAAACCGTTCTGGTTACAAACAACTTCTATTAAAAATATTGAATATCAAGCATTTAGGAGAATTTAAATGGCAGCTAAAGACGTAAGATTTGGTGATGACGTTCGCCAAAAAATGGTTAACGGTGTCAACGTATTAGCAAATGCGGTACGCGTGACTTTGGGCCCTAAAGGCCGTAACGTGGTGTTGGAGCGTTCTTTCGGCGCGCCTACTATCACTAAAGATGGTGTTTCAGTCGCTAAAGAAATCGAATTGAAAGACAAGTTCGAAAACATGGGCGCACAGATGGTGAAAGAAGTTGCTTCTAAAACCAATGACATCGCCGGTGACGGTACAACGACTGCTACTGTATTGGCGCAAGCGATCATCCGCGAAGGCATGAAATCTGTTGCAGCTGGTATGAACCCGATGGACCTGAAACGCGGTATCGACAAAGCTGTTGAAGCTGCTGTTGCCAATCTGGCAGAACAATCCAAGCCATGTACTACCAGCAAGGAAATCGCCCAGGTTGGTGCTATATCTGCAAACTCCGACAGTTCCGTTGGCCAGATCATTGCTGATGCGATGGACAAAGTGGGCAAAGAAGGTGTGATCACTGTTGAAGACGGTTCAGGCCTGACTAACGAGCTGGACGTGGTTGAAGGTATGCAGTTTGACCGCGGTTACCTCTCCCCTTACTTCATCAACAATCCAGAGCGCCAGATCGCGTTGCTTGATAACCCATTCGTGTTATTGCACGACAAGAAAATCTCTAACATCCGTGACCTGCTGCCAACATTGGAGCAAGTAGCGAAAGCTGGCCGTCCATTGCTGATCATCGCTGAAGATGTAGATGGCGAAGCACTGGCAACCCTGGTAGTGAACAATATCCGCGGCATCCTGAAAACCACTGCTGTTAAAGCGCCTGGTTTTGGTGACCGTCGTAAAGCCATGCTGGAAGACATCGCTGTGTTGACCGGTGGTACCGTGATTTCTGAAGAAGTTGGCCTGAAACTGGAAAGCGTACAACTGACTGACCTGGGCCAGGCAAAACGCATCGAAGTGGGTAAAGAAAACACTATCATCATTGACGGTGCTGGCGACGAAGAAACCATCAAGGCACGTATCGGCCAGATCAAAACACAAATCGAAGAAGCTTCAAGCGACTACGACCGTGAAAAATTGCAAGAGCGCGTAGCCAAACTGGCTGGCGGTGTTGCAGTGATCAAGGTTGGCGCGACAACTGAAATCGAGATGAAAGAGAAAAAAGCCCGCGTGGAAGATGCATTGCATGCTACCCGCGCTGCAGTTGAAGAAGGTATCGTGGCTGGTGGTGGCGTTGCGCTGATCCGTGCACGTGATGCCATCGCTAAAGTAAAAGGTGACAACCTGGACCAGGAAGCTGGCGTGAAAATCGTATTGCGCGCGGTTGAAGAGCCACTGCGCCAGATCACCCAAAACGCTGGTGTTGAGCCATCTGTAGTTGTGAACAACGTAGCGGCTGGCAAAGGCAACTACGGTTACAACGCTGCTAACGAAACCTATGGCGACATGGTTGAAATGGGCGTACTGGATCCAACTAAAGTGACACGTTCTGCACTGCAAAACGCTGCTTCTGTGGCTGGCCTGATGCTGACTACCGATTGTATGGTTGCTGAATTGCCTAAAGAAGATGCACCAGCGATGCCGGATATGGGCGGGATGGGTGGCATGGGCGGCATGATGTAGCCTTTTGTTTGATTACATCATTTACCGACCATCAAAAGCAATGGCGCGGCATGATGTAATTTCAGCGGCGTCAAAGCTGTGATTGCAGCGTTGCATATCCTAGTCGTACTTATTGTACTGCCTTCGGATCCGCGCCTTGCACTCCCAGCTTTAACTTGCTGAAATGCACTAACTTACGTTCAAAAAAACAGAACCCGCTTTGGCGGGTTTTGTCTTATCTAACAAAAAATAATCTAACCTATACGAGTCAACACTCCAACTAAGAAAGAAACACTGATGACCATTGAATTGAAAACCCTGACCCAACGCCTGAGCTACATCGTCGGTGAAAACCTTGCCCACCAACTCAGAAATGACAATCTTGAACTGGATGCAGACGTAGTTGCGCTGGCAGTAAGCGATGTGATGTCAGGCCAACCATCCCGTTTAACGGACGCAGAGAAACAAAGTGCGGTCGAGCAGGTGCAGAAAGAGAGCCAGGCAAAACAGGCGGCTGTGCAGGAAAAAAACAAAGCTGCTGGCGTGGCTTACCTGGCTGAAAATGCAAAAAAAGAAGGCGTGACGACTACTGGGAGTGGCTTGCAATATAAAGCACTGGTGACTGGCAATGGGGCGAAACCAACACCTAGCGACCGCGTAAAAGTGCATTACAAAGGCACGCTGATCGATGGTACGGTATTTGACAGTTCTTATGATCGTGGCGAGCCTATCGTTTTCCCGGTCACAGGCGTTATTTCAGGCTGGGTGGAAGGTTTGCAATTGATGCAGGTAGGTAGCAAATTTGAGCTGACGATCCCTTCTGAACTGGCTTATGGCGACAGTGGCAGTGGCCCGGTGATTGGCCCGAATGCGACCTTGGTATTTGAGGTTGAGTTATTGGGTATTGAATAACCAGTCATAATCAGCGCCATAAAAAAACCCGCAGAAGCGGGTTTTTTTATTATCCGGACATCGCTGAAGCAAGACGCGATCAAGTATGACTGGATTTAGGCTTGAATACGTAAAACAGGTTAGGCTCGCTGACAATATAGACATTGCCCTCATCATCGATAGAAACCCCTTCTGCCTGCGGTACACTATTCTGCAGGCCGTGGAAGCCTTTCCATAATGCCAATGAACCCAGGGTTTGTCCGGCTTCGTTAAACTGCTTGAGCAGTTTGGATTCATCACTGAGTAAAAAGAAATGACCGGTCGGCTCATGATAGGTGACTGAAGACAGATCCCTCAACGCCCATTTCAATGCCGGATCGAATTGCCGCATGTGCTGCACCTCTATCTGGCTTTGCTTGCCCCCGTCCGGCTCGTACAATCCGGTCACAGACATCACATATTTGGGGTCACGCTCTTTGACCACGATCAGGCGGTGATGCACGGCATCATAAGTCACGCCTTCAAAATTCTTGTTACCGCGCTCGTTCATGCCGAACTTCAGCAAGCGGGCATCCTTGGTCGAGAGTTCACGCGTTTCCGGCTTGATCTGGAACAGCCACAACTTGCTTTCACGCTCATCGGCAACCACGTAATTATCTTTACCGAGATGAGAAATACCTTCCAGGTCGTCTGTCCCATGCACCTTGATCTCGCGAATGGGTGTGCCATCACGGGTAAATTCCACGATCATGCCCATATCATTGAGTACGGTGAACAGCGTACCGGTTTCATTATTGAAGGCAAGGCCAGAGGCATTTTTATACTTAGCCAGTTTTTTGCCTTCTATGGTGACTTCGTACTCTGCAAGATCTAGCCCCTGGTGTTCCTGATGCTGGAACTGATGCCATAGATGCCAGGCCAGTGCTTCAGCCTTGACGACATATAGTGTGGATAAGATTGCGGCAAGCACAACCAAGGTAGTGACTACTTTTAATACCTGGTTTTTACGAAACGACAAAACAATTCTCTCATTCATGTAGCTAACCACCAGACTTTGCCGGAGCGTCTTAGTTCATTATTTAAGCGCAATGACATGACAGCGGTCCGACAAGCCTGGATGGTTAGGGTAATCCGTTACGGTGAGGCTGACCTCGCCAAGAGGTCAGCAAATTCCCGATGCGATAAGGTTTTAATTTGAAAAGCATTGAAACAAGCAACGGAAAAGCAAGTTTCAAAAATACAAGGACAAACCGATCAGACAGATTCCTGACGCTGACCGCGGCCTAATAAGGCAGTCACCGCTTCTTGCGCTGTTTTCTGGTTGGTTAATAATTGATTCACTTCGTAAGTGATCGGCATTTCGACATGGATAGTTTCTGCCCTGCGCATCACTTCACGCGCAGTGTTTACACCTTCAGCCACGTGGCCCAGGCCTGCCAAAATGGTATCCAGCGACTTGCCTGAAGCGAGTTGCAAACCAACTTCACGGTTACGGGAATATTGACCGGTACACGTTAAGATCAAGTCACCTGCCCCGGCCAACCCCATAAAGGTATCAGCTTTGGCGCCCAACGCCATCCCAAAACGGGTAATTTCGGCCAGGCCTCGGGTAATCATGGCTGCGCGCGCATTATTGCCAAAACCCATGCCGTCCGAGATACCTGCGGCAATCGCCATCACGTTTTTTACTGCACCACCGACGGAAGCGCCAATCACATCGGTGCTGTTATACACGCGTAAACAGCTGCCATGTATTAACTGCGCGGCTTCTTGTGCCAGCGCTGTATGGTTTGCCGCTAGCGTAATCGCTGTTGGCAGGCCACGCACCAGCTCAGCAGCAAAACTTGGGCCGCTTAAAACACCCCACGGGTGAGCACTGCCCAGTTCTTCCTGCGCGACTTCAAACGGCAATTTTGCGGTTTGCGGTTCCAGGCCTTTATTCGCCCAGATTAAGGGCTGGCTTATTCCCAGCGCTTTCAGTTGTTGCAGAATCGGGCGGAAACCCGCGGTGGGCACTACCGATAGAATCAAATCTGATCCGGCAACGGCTGTCGCCAGGTCATCTTCAACGGTCAGTTTTTCAGGGAAAGGAAATTCACCCAGGTAGAGTGGATTGGCACGCGCTTTACGCATGCCGGAAACGTGACCACTATTACGCGCCCACAACACGACGTCATGCCGTAATGCGATATGCATGGCGAGTGCGGTACCCCAGGCACCTGCACCCAAAACTGCGACTTTACTCATTTACATTTATCCAGAAAAAGTAAGTCACCAGTGACTTACTTTTTTGCTTAAATAAAAAATTAGTTAGGCGCGCCAGCGGCTTGTGCAGCCTGCTGTTGCTGTTGCAGGTACAACGCTTCGAAATTGATCGGATTCAGCAATACTGGCATGAAACCGGCACGTGTCACCATATCGGAAATCGCTTCACGCGCATATGGGAACAAGATGTTAGGGCAAGCTACTGACAGAATTGGCTCAAGGTTTTCTTGCGGCACATTGCGGATCGCGAAAATGCCGGATTGGTTAACTTCTACCAGGAATGCAGTTTTATCTTCAATTTTAGCAGTCACAGTCACTTTGATTGACACATTGAAAATGCCATCCTGCACTTGCTCAACCGCATTGCCCAGCTCCACGTTGATTTGCGGGGTAGTACGCTCTGTGAAAATCGCAGGTGCGTTAGGCACTTCGATCGACGCATCATGCACGTACAGTTTTTCAATGCTGAAAACTGGACCTGCGTTTTGTTCTGCTTGGTTTTGTGGTTCCTGAGCCATGAATCGTCCTTATAATATCTACGCAAAGCCGCTATTCTAACTGGTCATCCACGGCCTGACTATGTGTTTTTTGTGATGGTTTTACTCTGGATTTCAATCCCGGCATCAGGTCGCCAGCAGCGGGTCCAGCTCACCGCGTACATCCAGTGCATGCAAATCATCAAAACCACCGACATGGCGCTCGCCAATGTAGATTTGCGGCACGGTACGGCGACCGGTTTTTTCCATCATTTCTGCACGTAATTCAGGCTGCAAATCTATGCGGATTTTCTCAATCTCGGTCACACCCTTGTTGCGCAGCAAGCGTTCGGCATTGATGCAATAAGGGCACACTGCCGAGGTATACATCATTACTTTTGCCATGATTCCCTTTCCAACTTCACTTTTTAGCCACTCAAGCAGCCTGTTATTTTCCCAGAGGCATCTTGGCCTCAATCCAGGCTTGCATGCCACCTTTTAACTGATGCAATGCAGAAAACTGCTTTTCCCTGAATATTTTCACCGCTGCGCGTGTACGGTTGCCACGCTCGCAAACCAGCAACACCGGTTTATCCTTGAATTTCTCCAGCTCCGCTGCGCGGTTCGCCAATTGCGACAAAGGAATATTGCGCGCGCCTTGCAAATGCCCTTGCTTGAACTCATCAGGCTCGCGGACATCCACCACTACCACCTGCTTGCGGCTCATCAGCATCACAGCTTCAGTCACTGTCAGCAATGTGCTACCCGCCGCAGAGCGGTTTAACAGGGGAAATAGCAAAGCCACACCTGAGCCGATTGCCAGCCCGATTAATAGTACATTTTCTTTAAAGAATTCCACTTGATCTTTTTACCTGAGCTTGTTGTCGAACCTGTCGCGCGCTCAACCCTTAGGTATGCGCCGCCAGCGGTTGCGATTATAATAGAGTTATTCTTGAATCCGACTTTCAGTCACCACTTTTAAAACGATTAGCCATGTCAATTAAACCTGTCATTTTACTGATTCTGGATGGCTTCGGTCATAGCGAAACCCCCGAACATAACGCAGTACTGCAAGCCAACACTCCTAATCTGGATCAGCTCAAACGCCAATATCCGCATGGCCTGATTAACGCCTCGGAACATTACGTTGGCCTGCCCGAAGGTCAAATGGGTAACTCTGAAGTAGGCCACCTGAATATTGGGGCTGGACGTATCGTTTTTCAAGACTTTGAGCGTATAAACAATAGCATCAGCAGTGGCGAGTTTTACAAACTGCCAGCGCTGGTGAATACCATGCAAACCCTGAAAGCTAACGATAAAGCGTTGCATATTTTGGGGCTGCTGTCTGATGGTGGCGTACATAGCTACCAGCCGCATATCCATGCATTGGTCGAGATGGCTAAACAGCAAGGCCTGAGCAAAGTTTATATCCATGCGTTCCTGGACGGGCGCGACACACCCCCTAAAAGCGCGCTACCCTACCTTGAAGCACTGGAAAAAGAGCTTAAATTGCAAGGTGTTGGCGAGGTTGCCACCGTTGGCGGCCGTTTTTACGGCATGGATAGGGACAAGCGCTGGGAGCGTGTTTCAGTGGCGTATGAATTACTCGTGAATGGCGTGGCAGAGCATGTCGCGCCGGATAGCCTGACCGCTTTGCAACAGGCTTATGCGCGTGACGAAAGTGACGAGTTTGTTAAATGTACCGCGATCAGAAACGCTGACGATGCCCCTGTACGCATGGAAGATGGCGATGCACTTGTGTTTATGAACTTCAGGAGTGACCGCGCGCGCCAGCTCACCGATGCATTGCTGAAGCCTGATTTTGATGGCTTTGCGCGTAGCCGGGTGCCCGCCTTCAGTCAGTATTTGACACTGACGCAATACGATAAAAACCAGCACCTGGCGCACCCGATCTTTGCGCCCTTCACAGTGCCGAATACCTTTGGCGAATATGTTGCCAACCTTGGCCTTAAACAATTACGGATTGCCGAAACCGAAAAATATCCGCATGTGACTTTCTTTTTCAACGGTGGCGAAGAAACCGTATTTACCGGCGAAGACCGCATTCTGGTGCCCTCGCCTAAAGTGGCCACTTATGATTTGCAACCGGAAATGAGTGCCTTTGAACTCACCGATAAACTGGTAGCCGCCATCGAATCCGGGCAATACCAGGCGGTAATTTGCAATTATGCCAATGGTGACATGGTCGGTCACACCGGCAACCTGCAAGCCGCGATTAAAGCGGTTGAAACTCTGGACGCCTGCGTCGGTAGAGTAGTCGCAGCCGCGCAAAAAACCGGCGCTGAAGTCATCATCACGGCTGACCACGGCAATGCTGAAAGCATGTTTGACCACGATAGTGCTCAAGCGCATACGCAACACACCACCAACCTTGTGCCATTCATTTACGTTGGCCGTTCCGGCAAAGTCAATCACGGTGGCGCGTTATCTGATATTGCACCGACACTGCTGAATCTCATGGGCTTGCCAAAACCGGCTGAAATGACCGGCGAGAGTCTGGTTACACTTAATGAAGCAGCCTAAATGAGCTAGATTATCCAAACCTTGTTAGTGCATGCCTGATATCCTCTTAGTTCGCCCTATTTTGCGCAGATTGTTTTCAGCGGCGTGCCTGCTTGTTCTATTAATTGCCGCCCCTATGCTGGCTGTGGCTGCCAGTAGTGACAAGGCTGATGCAGCCAAAGGCGACCTGGAGCAGGTTAAAGAAAAAATTCAGCAATTGGCCAATGCGATCAAGGCTTCGCAACTGGCGAAACAGGATGCCAACGAAGCCTTAAAAGCCTCTGAAACCGCCATTAGTGCCTCTCGCAAAAAACTGCGCGAAATCCAGGATGCGCAGCAGGAAAACCGTGGCAAGCTGCAAGACCTCCAGAAGCAAATGTCACTGCTGCAAAGGCAAGTGAACCAGCAACGCGAGTTGCTCAGCCAGCAGCTCAACCAGCAATACCGCCATGGCAACAACAGCCCGTTGCAGATGCTGTTACAGCAACAAGACCCGGCCAATACTACCCGCAATCTTAAATATCTCGGTTACCTGACGGCCGCCCACCAGCAACAAATACAATCATTGCAGGATAACCGCGACGCTATCGAACGCGTGCGCACGGCAACTACCGAACAACTGCATGAAACTGACCGGCTTGCGAATCAATATAGTGACACCACACACAAACTGGTTAATGAAAAATCAAAGCGTGCTGAAGCGCTGACCCAGCTTTCCAAACAAATCGAAACCCAGGAACAGCAACTTGTTCGCCTGAAAAAAGATGAGGAAGCATTATCCAAACTGTTCCAGCGACTGGCGGCAGAAGCCAAAAAGCGTGAGCAGGAAGCAATAGCGCGCGCCAAACGTGAAAAGGCAGCAGCGGCCAAACGCTCAGCCGAACTTGCGCGCAAGAAAAAATCTGGCGGCCGTACTTTTGAGCACTCTTCGCAGGCCAAGGTAGATGCACAAAAAGGCGATGAAAGTGAATCCGAATCCCAAAGCAGCACTGTGATTGCGAAAAATGACACACTGCCTGAATATAACGCATCTAAAGAGAATTTTGCCCAGTTGCGCGGCCGGCTACGTTTGCCTGCACGTGGCGAAGTGATTAATCGATTCGGCAGTGCGCGTGCGGATACCGGTGTCAGCTGGAAAGGTCTGTTTATCCGCGCCAAAGAAGGCAGCGAAGTGAAGTCTGTTGCAGGCGGGCAAGTGGTGTTTGCCGACTGGATGCGCGGGTTTGGTAACCTGATTGTTGTCGACCATGGCAATGGCTATATGAGCCTGTATGGCAACAATGAAGCGCTCTATAAATCTTCAGGCCAGGCAGTCAAAAGTGGCGACACCATTGCCGCAGTCGGCAATAGTGGTGGTAATGCCGAAAACGGCGTCTATTACGAATTACGCCGCAACAGCGTGCCGTTTGACCCGCTGCAATGGAGCAGCGTCCGCTAAGTACCAAGCTTGATTAGGTTGGGGCTTGGCCGTGAACTAGGTTTGAATTCACTTTGCTGTAACCCGCCTTTTTTTAGTAATCCTGTTTATCTCCTCTGAGTTCATTTCATCGGCCCCTTAAACACCCTCAACATAAATGGGATGCGTTCTTTTAACCTATTGATTTATTTCAACATACCCTTCCTTTTCATCATTCCAGATTTGCAAAGATAAATGCCTCATATTGCTGTGTAAAAACCCAACAACCTTAAATTTACATAAATTATTATTTGTTAACACTTTAATATATGATCCATCTTCTGGAAATCTTCCAGGAGGCTGTCGTGTTTCCCAGCCCTCATTTACCAAGCATATAAAAACATCTTAATCGTTTAGGAGAAATTGCCATGGAAGTAAATGTTGGAGTCATTAACCCCTATGCAGTAGCAGAGATTATTGCTGACAAAAAAATCAATTGGGATCAGGTCGCAGAGCCACAGAAAGTGCTCTCAGAGATTCTAGGTATCAGTGAGGAAAAGATTTTTGATCTGCGCAATCCTTTCCTGAGGCCGGATGCCGAGCTACAGGCCGATGGTAACTTTAAAGTGTTATCAGAAGCGCAAGCCGTTGACCGGGTAAGTAACCATTTAGAAAAGCCTGTCATTTCAATCCCCAGATCTATCACCACAGACCGCCTGAGACTGGTTCCGCTTAAAACCAACACTGCCCTTAAAACAACCCTGATTAATACTGCAGTCATTCGTGCAACCGGCAGCAACACACCGTGGACACCAGCTGATAAAGACTGGGCAGATATGGGCGACTATTTTGAAGATGTCGCCGAGTTGAATGACCCGGTACAAGGTGCATTGGGTGACTGTTACTTTATCGCTGCCATGTCTTCGGTTGCCTGGGCCAGGCCTTATGCCATTATCAATATGATACGGCCTTCTTCATGGGGCAATGAAGAGCAACCTATCCATAAAGTGAATTTTTTCAAGGACGGCACCGGCACTGGGCAAGCGATTGAAGTCACAGAACTGGTGCCAGTGACCAAGCCATCGCACAATTGGGTGTATGCCCGTTCGCTGGATGCCGGGGAAACATGGCCTGCGATTATGGAAAAAGCGTATGCAAAATGGCGCACCAGTAATAGCACCGACTTTCCGAATTATCCTGTCATCGCAGGTGGCGATCCGGTGATGGCTTCTGCGGAAATTATCAGCGGTAAAAGAACCTATGTCGGACATAGCGGTAAAACCGGCGATGACTTATGGACATTTGTACGCGGCAACTCATTAAGCAAGCGCACTATCAACCCTATGGTTGCGTGGACTTATGGCACCCAACCAGCAGGGACCAACTACGCCACAGCAAAAATAGTAGCCAATCATGCCTATTCGATCTTGGGCTGGGAATATTTAAACAATGAAAAGTATGTTGTGCTGCGTAACCCCTGGGGTACACATCATGCAGTACTGGATACGCTTTCGGGCAACTGGTCAGCTTTCCAGGTTTCATTTTCGGCAAGTATTCCGCTCAACACTAATGGCGTATTTGCTATTAAAGCGTCTACTTTCCAGAAGTATTTTGCAGGCTCAGGTGTAGCGGTATAAGCTGAAAAATCGTTGTCAGTTGTAATGTTTATCTGCAGCTGGCAATGATTGACCTGACTATTGATATACGTATTTAATTATTAATTGAAAGCTTATAAAGCCTGACGGAGTTTGAATGAGTGACATTTCTATTGGTGCGAAGTGCAGTGCCTGTGCCACAGAGCAGCGGCGCATTTAAAAATGCAAGACTACTGAAGAACATCGAAGCCCTCACACATCAAATTAAACATTGTGTAAAAGACTTCGAAGGTACATCTAAATCAACAAGCGATCTGTTGAGATTGCCTTAAATCAGCCAAGTTTTATTCTGCTTTAGGTGCTTCATCAGCAGGAATTTCCGGCTGTGGTGTATTCGCAAGTGCAGCTTCTGACTGTTTCTCCATCTCTTCTTTAGAAACGGTAATACCAGGCACACGTTCATTTTCAGCTGGCTCATAGCCACCACCACCGCTAGACTTTGCTGGCGCAGGGGTATCAGCTGCAGCGGCTGGCGCTGCTTCTGCTGCCGGTGCTGATGTTTCCGGTGCGGGCGCTTCTTCTTTCCCACACGCCACCAGGCCCATGGCTAAAATAAATGTTAGCAAGTAAGTATTCCATCTCATAAGTTTCTCCTTTTATTACTTCATTATAAAAAATTATAGGTACTGCAAAAACTACTGGCTATTCGCCAATCACATGCATCAACACTCGCCTGCGGGCAGGTTGATGCCTATGTTCAAAAAGGAAAATCCCCTGCCATTGCCCCAGTGCTACTCCACCATCAATTAACGGAATAGACAAACTGGTTTGCGTTAATGCGGTTCTCACATGGGCGGGCATATCATCCGGCCCTTCCACAGTGTGTATAAAGAGATCGTCGCCATCTGGCGCGATGCGGTTAAAAAATGCCTCTAAATCCACCAGCACATCGCTGTCGTAATTCTCGTTAATCAGCAGGCTGGCAGAGGTATGCTGAATATATAAAGTCAGTAAACCGCTTTGTATTCCTGACTGCTTTACCCACTGCAACACCTGGGGCGTAATGTCATACAAACGCCTGCCCTGCGCATTGATCGAGAGTGTTTCGTGGATTTGCCTCATGCTAGTGTCCGTCGCAAAAAACTTAATTATACTGACACATCATGGCCAGTACAGGCTTCGCGACAGACATCAGCCCCCGTCTTACCAATAGCGTCCCCAGCCACCGCCCCAATAAGGACGGTAACCCCATGGCCCACCGCCGTAAAACCCCGAACCGTAAAACCATGGATCCATACTGCGCAGACGTGCCGAATCACGCTCGCGTTTTAACCTTGTTTCTGCTTCTACACGCGCTTTTTCACGTTTGTTAATTTCATCGGCAATCGCATTTTGTTGCGCCAATGCATTAGCTTGCTGCATATAATCCAGCACCCCTTTTGAGATGCCTTTTTGATGCCAGCTCAGCACCTCTGAAGGCGTCAGTGAATAGCGAGACTGTGATTGTTTGATGGCCTCGATAATCTCGGCATCCGGTTTGCCTTTTTTACTCATGCCGGCGATTTCTTCAAGGCTCAACGTCGATTGCGCAGGAGGCACCAGCGCTGCC
The DNA here is from genome assembly GCA_032153875.1 of Methylophilus sp. Lineage (GTDB taxonomy): Bacteria > Pseudomonadota > Gammaproteobacteria > Burkholderiales > Methylophilaceae > Methylophilus. The sequence goes on along the minus strand of JALDYP010000009.1, from coordinate 27,959 downwards.
AGTTGTTCCGGCGAAATTCTCTCAATTTGCACCGGCTGAGGCGGTTGCGTAGCACAGCCTGCCAACCCACTCAGCACAATCATGGCAGAGATCAACCGCAAGAATTTTAAGTGATTCATCATAATTTCATTTTTACCCACATAAAGAATAGGGCCACAATCATTGTGACCCTAAGTAATGGCGATGGTTCGCTGTCAATATGCGATTAAGCTTTATTAAACTGCATTTTTCCCGCTGAAAAATCGACTTTAATCGTATCCTTGGCTGCAAATTGCCCAGCGAGGATCTCTTTTGCCAGCGGATTCTCGATTTCGCCCTGAATCGCCCGTTTCAGTGGCCGCGCCCCATATACCGGGTCAAACCCGGCATTGGCGATTTCAGCCAGCGCCGCATCCGTGACTTCCAGATGCATATCCATGGCAGCCACGCGTTTTGCCAGCAGCTGCAGCTGGATGTTTGCAATCGATTTCACATGCGATTCACCGAGTGAATGGAACACAATCACTTCATCAATACGGTTGATAAACTCCGGGCGGAAATGCGTTTTTACTTCGCCCATCACCGCCAGCTTGACCACCTGGTAATCCTGGTCAGTCATGCTTTGTATCATTTGGCTACCCAGGTTAGAGGTCATGATGATCACGGTATTTTTAAAGTCCACCGTGCGGCCCTGACCATCGGTCAGGCGGCCATCATCCAACACTTGCAGTAACACATTGAACACATCCGGGTGCGCTTTTTCCACCTCATCCAGCAGAATCACTGAATAAGGTTTGCGGCGCACGGCCTCGGTCAGGGTACCGCCCTCTTCATAGCCGACATAACCGGGAGGCGCACCAATCAGGCGTGAGACCGAGTGTTTTTCCATAAACTCGCTCATGTCTATACGGATCAGCTGCTCTTCACTATCAAACAAGAAACCCGCCAGCGCTTTGCAAAGCTCGGTCTTACCCACTCCGGTAGGCCCCAGAAACAGGAAGCTACCGTACGGACGGTTTGGGTCGCTCAACCCACTGCGTGAACGGCGGATCGCATCCGACACCAGGCGTACTGCTTCATCCTGGCCGACCACACGTTCGTGCAATTTATCTTCCATACGCAGCAGTTTTTCGCGTTCACCGGTCATCATCTTGCTTACGGGTATCCCGGTGGCGCGACTGACCACTTCAGCAATCTCGTCTGCACCGACTTCAGTACGCAACATCTTGTGTTTAACGTTATGCTGAACCTCTGGCGTGTCATCATGTTTCAGCTGCGCTTCAAGCTGCGGCAACTTGCCATATTGCAACTCAGACACACGCTGCCAGTCGCCCTTGCGGGTAGCCGCTTCCATGTCCAGCTTGACCTTTTCAATCGCTTCCTTGACGCCGGCAGAACCGTGAACTGCCGCTTTTTCAGCCTTCCAGATTTCTTCCAGGTCGGCATACTCTTTCTCAAGCCGGTCAATCTCGTCTTCAATCAAGGTAAAGCGTTTCTGGCTGGCTTCATCTTTTTCACGGCGCACCGCTTCACGCTCAATCTTGAGCTGGATTAAACGCCGGTCAAGCTTGTCCATCACTTCCGGTTTGGAGTCAATTTCCATCTTGATCCGCGACGCGGCTTCGTCAATCAAGTCGATGGCTTTATCCGGCAGAAAACGGTCGGTGATATAGCGATTGGATAATTCTGCTGCGGCAACGATGGCGGGATCAGTGATTTCTACCCCATGGTGCAGCTCGTACTTTTCCTGCAAGCCACGCAAAATTGCAATCGTGGCCTCTACTGTAGGTTCGTCGACCAGCACTTTCTGGAAACGGCGTTCCAGCGCGGCATCTTTCTCGATATATTTCCGGTATTCATCCAACGTGGTCGTGCCTACACAGTGCAGCTCGCCACGCGCCAATGCCGGTTTCAGCATATTGCCGGCATCCATGGCACCTTCAGATTTACCGGCGCCGACCATGGTATGTATCTCATCGATAAAGACGATGGTCTGGCCTTCATCCTGTGCCAGCTCTTTCAACACCGCTTTCAGGCGCTCTTCAAACTCACCACGGTATTTGGCACCCGCCAGCAATGCTGCCATATCCAGGCTAAGGACTTTTTTGTTCTTGAGGGAATCAGGCACCTCGCCATTGACGATACGCTGCGCCAGCCCTTCGACAATGGCGGTTTTACCGACACCCGGTTCACCGATCAATACCGGGTTATTTTTGGTACGGCGCTGCAATACCTGGATGGCACGGCGGATCTCATCGTCACGGCCAATCACAGGGTCTAGCTTGCCGGCACGGGCACGCTCGGTCAGGTCCAGCGTAAATTTCTTTAACGCTTCGCGCTGGCCTTCGGCTTCCTGGCTGTTAACCGTGTCATTGCCACGCACCGCTTTAATCGCTTGTTCCAGCGTGGTTTTATTCAAGCCATGCTGTTTTAGCAACCTGCCGGTTTCACCTTTATCTTCAGCCAGTGCCAGCAAAAACATTTCGCTCGCGATGTAACTGTCGCCACTTTTCTGGGCGAATTTGTCGGTGATATTGAGCAGGTTGTTGAGGTCACGCGAAATAGTGATTTCGCCACTGTTTTCACTGATTTTCGGCAAAGCATCCACTGCCTGTTGCAGGCTGGCTTTCAAGGCATTCACTTGCGCGCCTGCACGCGACAGCAAAGCGGCCACGCCGCTATCGTCCTGGTTCAACATCGCCAGTAACAAATGGGGTGCTTCTATTGTTGGCTGGTCGGCACCGACTGCCATGCTCTGCGCATCGGCCAGTGCCTGTTGAAATTTGGTAGTGAGCTTATCAAAACGCACGTTAAACCCTTTCACGCTAAAGTCATGCCGCAAGCTGCGGCGGGATAACCCTATAATGCGGCGGGTTTTTGCGTTTTCAATAGAGCCAGATCAAATTTGCGTCAGTTTTTACAGGCTTGGGCATACCATTTTTATTGCGGAGAAGGCATGACCAGAAGCCCTTTTTCCGAGCTACTCACCGCCAGCATCGCCTGGCCGCGCACATTCAACCATTGCGGATAATCGAGTTTGCCAGCAGTGTGAACAGCCAGGGTCGGCAAGCCCCAGGTTTTACCACCATCCAGTGAAGTCATGGTCATAATATCCATGCCTTCATTGTTACGCTCCTGCCAGGCCAGCCAGACTTTATCACCCATGCTGAGCAATGCCGGATGCCCGGCGTTCTTTTTTGGGTCGCCGATAGGCCTGGGCGGAGTCATTACCCAAGCCTGGCTATCCATGCGCACCAGGCGCAATCCCGGCTTGTTGCCGGCACCATCAAAATAAGCCAGGTGGTAGCCAAACCCTTCACCCACTGCCAATGCGGCACCGTGGTGCGGACAGCCATCGATTTTCCAGCGGCCATAGCTGGCACGGACTATATTAGGACTGGCTGGCTTGGCAGGTTTTTCAGATCCGGCTTTGTTAATTTCAGCCATGGCATGGTCGCGCTCGCTACCCTCAAACACGTGCCGCCAAAGTACCGCCACAGTGCTATCCGGCTTGCTGGTCATGGCAATCCGGCAACATTCGCAACTGCTATCCGCCAGCTTTTTCTCGGGCATAAAGCTTTTGCCCTGGTCGGTGGATACTGCGTAATAAATAGCGGCGCCATCATAAGTTTTTCCGGCTGCCTTTGCCGCCACCAGGTCGCGTTTATCCAACCAGGCAACCGTAATGGCGCCATCCGCACCGACCTGTAAGGCATCAAAGGCATGGGTGATTTCTGCCCTGTCCTGATGCACGATGTAAGGAGTTTCAAAGTGCTTGCCGCCATCAGTAGAGCGGGCAAACCAGACATAGCCGGCATAGGCTTTTTTGAGTGACTCCGTCCAGCTCAGGTAAATATTGCCATTACCGGCAATTGCAATCTTGGGCCTGGCTTCGGCACCGCTGGATATTTTCATCGGCGTGGTATTCACTGCCACTTCCGGGCTGAAATGTTTTCCGTCATCCTCGCTGGAAGAAACCCACACTTGCCCCTTATTTCCACGCGCCTGCCACAGGCGGCCATTACTGTCAGTCGCCAGGCTAACCGCCAGTGTGGAAGCAGAATGCTCGGCATGGTGATCATGCGCATTTACCTGGTTCAACAACCCAACACTGAGGACCACAATTAAGCCATTCACCAGCCATTTCACCGCTTGAATTCCTTACTTAAATATATTTAAAAAAATAATTCTTTACAAATAACAAAGCTGCTAAAGTTAAGGGGTCAAAAGCCGTTAACCCATATAACTGTATGAATAACGACGACCTGTCGAATAGCAATTAATTTATGACTATGCAAGCAACCTTTGATCATCATAGCACAGCGTGGCTACAGCCTTTGGCGGCAGCCATGCCTGATATGCCCATGCTGGCAGTCAACCGCCGGGCACAGTGCGTGGCTGCCAACGAGATGGCAAAAACGCTGCTTGGCGAAAGTGCAGGCACTTTACCCAAAGAGATGCGCCAGGCATTGATAAAAGCCATCCGCGAGAATAAAACCGAACTGACATTGCAAATCCGTTTGAATGACTTGAACCGTGAGTTCAAATGCCGCCTTTTCTATGCCCAGAATGGACGTCGTGCAATCGGTCTGATGCTGGAAGAACAAGAAAATGCCCTGGCCCAGCAATTAGTGCATATGCAATCGATTGTGCATTCACTGATTGAAATGAGTCCTGACCTGATCTGCATTAAAGATCATGACAATCGCTGGATGATGGCCAACCAGCGCATGCTGAACACTTTCCAGATCGACAATATTGATTACGAGTTCCTGAATAATCTGCAGATTGCGGATACTTTGCATCCGGTATTCCGTAACAGTTTTGAACACCACGAGAAGTCCGACCAGACTGTATGGCAAACGCGCCAGCCTTACCACAATGAAGAACTGGTGCATTTGCCACAAGGTGGTTACAAAACGCTGGAAGTGAATAAGACTGCTTATTACGACCAGAGCGAACAGCCTAGCCATTTGATTAGCGTGGCGCGCGATGTCAGCGAGCAGAAATTTATTGAAGGCCAATTGGTGAATCGCAGCGCGGTGCTGGATACCCTAATTTCCTGCGACTGGATGCTGCACTCGGCCGAACGCTGGCAAACCGTGGCGGAAAATGTGTTGCAGCAATGCTGCCTGTCTTTCCGCTTTAGCCGAGCGATTTTGCTGCAACATCACACCACCACTGCACGCAAGAAAACTGAAACGCGCTCCAAAGCTTTGTTCCACTGGGCGACCAATGGTTTCCACTCGACTTACGAGCATTGGGAGAAAGTTTCATTTCACTCCCCTGAACTGAAGCGCTGGCATGAGCTGCTCTCCAAAGGGCAGCCAGTCATGTGCGATGCGCATACCTTGCCCGCAGATGAACGTTTCCTGCTCAAGTCCCATGACACCGTTAACCTGGTGATTGTGCCACTGATGATTGATCATGAGTGGTGGGGATCAATGGTGATCGAACGTTGTTTCGATGCCGAAAGCACCAGCTCACAAGAATTAGGTTCCCTGATGGCAATTGGCCGCACATTGAGCGTGGCGATTGACCGCGAGCAAACCGGCAAAAGTCTGAAACTGGCCAAGATCGCTTTCGACAGTACCACCGAAGGCATCATGATTGTGAACCCGGCCGGTGAACTGGTGGGTATCAATGAAGGCTACACCCTGATCACAGGCTTTGATGAAGCTGAGGTGCTTGGCACCAAGCCGCAAATATTCCGCCAGCGCCCGCGTGGCCTGTTTGGCGCGCTCAAACGCCACGGCAAATGGTCTGGCGAAATTGAAACTGTACGTAAGAGTGGTGAGAGTTATACCGAATGGATGACGATTACCGCTGTGCGCAACCATGCCAACGTGATTACCAATTATGTGGGTGTGTTTGCGGATATCACCGAAATGAAGCGCTCACAGGTGCAACTTAATTCGCTGGTCAACCACGACCCGCTAACCGGCCTGCCTAACCGCAGGTTGATCAATCATTTGTTTACGCATGCCATTCAGCGCGCTAACCGCAATGAGCAGCAGGCAGCAGTATTGTTCATTGACCTGGACAGGTTCAAGAATATCAACGATAGCCTGGGCCATTACACTGGCGACCAGCTATTGCTGGGCGTGACCGAGCGTATCCAGGCCTCTTTGCGTGAGTCTGATATTGTCGGCCGATTGGGCGGTGATGAATTTATTGTGCTGCTGGAAAACCTGCACAATAAGGCCGATGCTGCGCATAAGGCACAAGATATCCTGGAAACACTAAAACGCCAGTTCATGATTGATCACCATGAAATATTCATAGGCGCCAGTATCGGCATTTCCATGTATCCACATGACGCTAGTGATGTTGAAGGCCTGATCAAGGCCGCTGACCTGGCCATGTACCAGGTGAAAAACAATGGTAAAAACCATGTGTCTTTCTACGATGCTGCATTGAGTCGCAATGCTGTTGAGCATTTCCAGCTGGAAACCGAGTTGCGCCAGGCGCTCTCCAGAAAACAGCTCAAAATGTTCTATCAGGCACAAATCGACCTGACGACCGGCATGATCATCGGGGCTGAGGCGTTAATCCGCTGGCAACACCCGACCCAGGGCCTGATTCCACCAATGAAGTTTATTCCGCTGGCGGAAGAAACCGGCCTGATTTTAAGCATAGGTGAATGGGCATTGCGCGAATCGGTGCGCCAGGCGCATGCATGGCACAGACAGCATCCTGAATTCAGGAAAATCGCGATCAATGTATCAGCGGTGCAAATCATGAAGAGCAAGTTTGCCGATACTGTGTACGGCATCCTGATGGAAAGTGATTGTGACCCTGCCATTATCGAGCTTGAAATAACAGAGAGCACGCTGATGCAGCACACGCAGCATGTAGTGGATACGTTTAATCAGCTGAAAAAGCTCGGCATCAGCATTGCGATTGATGACTTTGGCACCGGTTATTCATCCCTGTCGCACCTGAAACGTTTACCGTTGGACCAGATCAAGATTGACCGCAGCTTTGTGAAGGATTTGCCAGATGACAAAGATGATGCGGCCATTACCAGCGCCATTTATGCGATGGCGACCCAGTTGGGCTTTACCGTAGTAGCTGAAGGAGTAGAAACAGAAGAACAGGAAAAATTTTTACAGCGTTTGGGTTGCCAGACGGCGCAAGGCTATTTGTATGCCTACCCGGTCAACTCGGATGACTTTTTGCAGTTATTAGTGTTAAACAATCAAAGAAAAATAAAACGCCATGCCTAATCACGCCTCCGATACTTTTTATATCGACATAGAACAACTCCAGATCGGACTCTATATCCATCTGGATCTGGGATGGATGGACCATCCGTTCTCCATCAGTAACTTCAAGGTCACTGAAGAATCCCAGATTGAAACCATTAAATCTCTGGGACTGACGCAATTGCGTTATGACCCGAGACGGAGTTCCAGCACGCCTTTAAGGTCAAGCAGCCACAACAATGTGGTTGAGTTTCCGCTAAGAAAGGCGCTTTCAACAAAACTGGAAGTGATAGACGATAGCCCGGAATTAACCACTGCACAAAGAAAACAACTGGCACTCAAACACGCGATTACTGAAAGCGAGCAGAAATTCCTCAAGGCCAGCTCGGATGTATGGAACATCCAGAAAATGTCGGTAGAGCATCCGGACAAGGCTTTTAGCCTGGCATCCAATATAGTACAGGACCTGGTGACCAGCACGCTGACTGAGGGCGATGTGGCCATCCACGCCATGAACGGCCACCGTATTGGCGACCAGCATTACCAGCATGAGCTGAACATCCTGGTGCTTTCAATGTTGCTGGCAAAAAATCTGGACATTTCAGATGATGACGCCGTCATCCTGGGCATGGCTGCGATTTTGCACGACATCGGCAAACGGCAGATCAGCGACAAGATTCTATTGAAAAAAGACCCGCTGACGGTGCGTGAAACCGCCATTTACCAGACCCATGTAGTGCTGGGCCTGAATATGCTGAAAGAGGTTTCTGTCCCCAGGAAAATACTATCTATCATAGGCCAGCATCATGAATTTGCCGATGGCAGTGGCTACCCTAAAGGTTTGCAGTGTGATGAGATTGATCCGTTGTCGCATATCCTGATCATTGCCAATATGTACGATAACCTGTGCAACCCATCCAACCCGGCGCTGGCTAAAACGCCTTATGAAGCCCTGAGCGTGATGTTTGCCCAGCAGCGTCACCAGTTTGACCAGACCATTCTGCGCCGGTTTATCAAATGCCTGGGCATTTACCCTCCGGGCAGCGTGATCAGGCTTTCCGACCAGAAACTGGCCACTGTATTATCGACTAACCCACAACAACCTTTGCGTCCGTTTATCCAGATGCTCACAGGGGACAGTGACGAAGACGGTGAAATTATCGACCTGAGGGAAGTGTTGGATCTGAACATTATTCAATGCCTGAAACCTGAGCAGTTACCTACTATCCTGCAAAAAATGATGCGCCAGAAACAGCGTACCAGCTACTTCCTGGATAAAGTCAGCAGCGCTTAGTCAATATGAAAATGCCTCTTGTAAATACAGGAGGCATTGTTCAACTGGTGTCTTTATATAGGTAGCAGATCTAATTGGCTGCCCTTCAATAAAGTCAGTCTATCCTTCCTCAAACAATCAATGATGCATATGCATGTGCCCATCAGATTCAGATTCTGCAGGAGCAGTCGCAACGGCCTTGATTGATATGGTGGCCTTGTTGCCGCGCTCATCCTGAGTTACTACACTGATAGGCACTGTTTCACCTTCTTTGATCTGATGTTTCAACTCCATCAGCATGATGTGATAACCACCAGGCTTTAACTCCACCGCCTTTCCGGCCTTGAGCTGTAAACGGTTTACTCTTTTCATCCTCATGATATTGCCGGTCATCGACATCGAATGCAGTTCGGTTTTGCCTGCTACCGGTGAAGACAAATCTACAATCTCAACATTTTTATCCGAAGTTAATTTCATATAGGCAGCACCCACTGGTTGCCCCGGCACGGTAGGCTTGACCCATGCATCCGCGACTTTCAATTCGGCATGGGCTGCCATGCTGAAACAGGCCATGCCCATAGCTACAACTATCGTTTTTACATAAGACTTCATTGCTGTTCCTTTGTGATAACAAACTGCCAGAGGGTGTCGAAAACAAGTGCCAATAATATGGAAACACCAAGCAAGGGAAATATAACACCCAGCGCCACGGTAATGATGGCGACATTACGGGTTATTTTTACATCCTGGCGTTTGGGCGGCGGTGCCACGCGTTTGCCAGCCGGGCGACGCTTCCACGACATGGTGACTGAGGAAACGACTAGCAGCACTAGCGCAATACAGCCCGCCAACATAATCAACTGGCTGATCATGCCATATTGCTTGCCCTGGTGCACCGAGGTTCCCCATTCCGTCACTTTGGCGACAGGGCCATAGTCTGCATAACCGGTATCGATCAGTGTTTTTCCTGAATATTGATCAATATGAATCACCCTCTCCTGCATCGCATCGGCGGGAAACTGCAAGGCGGTATATACGCCACTTGCGCCCACAGGCAGGCGGATCGAATAGCCTGGTTCCAGGCTGGCGGACTCAAATATATGCCGTGCGGCATCCAACCCTATAGGTGCTATACCGTCATTCGCTGTACTATCGCTCGAAGTCGGCAATGTGGTTTTCTCCAGCGTCCACGGCACATCGCCTTGTGACTCGAGAGGTATACTGGATTGCGGAACCGCAGCCCAGAGATAGGTGGGAAAACCCAGGCCATAGGCTGTGCTGAATTTGCCCAACTGTTGCCCCCAGAATGCAGACCATGGCATGCCCGTCAATGCCAGGAACAGGATGATGCCACCACCGAGCAAGCCAGTCAGCGCATGCGTATCACGCCACCATACCCGCTTTTCAGGCGACTCACGCACACGCATAATGTTTGCACTTTTGCCACGCGGCCACCATAAATACAGGCCAGTGATGACCAGCACCATCGCCCACCCGGCAACCACCTCTACCAGCCAGTTTGCCCAGGTACCGACCAAAGTCAGTGAATGCAGTTTTTTGACGACCAGCTCCCATTGCTGGCTTTCGGCGTGTGCACCCAGCACTTGGCCGGTAAATGGATTCACCAGCACCTGCACAGTCTCGCCATGCGGCTGCTTGATGACTATGCCCAGGCTACGGTCAATGGTTGCCGGCGTTTGCACCAATTTCACTTCACCTGGATACTCGAGTAACACCTGTTGCGTCAGCCGTTGCAATGATATCGCCGGTTGCGAGGCTGGCGCGACGAAGCGTTCATTGTGATAAACCCAGTCAGTAATCTCATTTTTAAAAAGATAGAGACTTCCGGTAATCGCCAGGTTAAGCAAGACTGGCAAACATAATAATCCGGCAAAAAAATGCCAGCGCCACACGCGTGCGTAAAGCGCAGAGCTGGCTTTTGCTGCGGGAACCGCTTTTATACTTACTGATTGCATTTGCATAATCATTCGCTATTGTGAAGCCCGGTCATTACCTGCCGGGCTATTGATCTAGTAAGTCCAGGTCACGCCAAGGTAGGCTGTGCGGCCATCGCCAGGCAGAAACAATGCGCCGTCAGCACCACTCTGATTTCTGGCGACGCCGGTAGTGGCTGCATACTTCTGGTTAGCCAGGTTGCGGCCTTCCACGAACCATGACCAGTGCTGGTTAACTTTTTGCCCGGCTTTGACACCCCAAAGAAAATAGCTGTCGGCATGCAGTGTTTCGGCAAAATCTACGTTATACCGCTGCGGAGACCATTCAAAGGTCGGACCTATGTAGAAATTTTCGAGCAGGTCACTACCCCTGTACACCAGCTCAGCCCTCATCAATGATCGCTGGATGCCTGGCAGGCGATTGTTGCCGTATGTAGCATCGTTATCCAGTTTGAAGTCATTAACCAAAAGGCTGGACCGCCATTGCAGGCTGTAAGGCAACCTGGCTGTCAATCCAAACTCCAAACCGCGATGGATGGTTTTTCCAGCATTAATGGTTTGTGTCGCGAATGGTGAACCTGCAGCAGCAACCGCCAGCAGCTCATCCTGCAAGCGCGCATGATAGAGCGCCACGTCCCAGTCGATAAATTCACTGTTACCACGCGAACCTACTTCAAACGTAGTGCCTTTCTGGGCATTCAAACTGCTGACCACCAGGCTGTTCAACTCGCCAAAACTTGGCGGCTCAAAACTGCGCGAGGCATTGGCAAACAGTTGTACTTGCGGTTGCAATTGATACAGTACACCCAGCTTGGGGCTGGTCTGGCTGAATGTTTTATCGACGCTCTGGTTACCGCTGGCAGTGATCAGCTGATCCTCTGAATCGCGTTTGGATTTGGCATATTGCAACCCGGCAATCACTGTCCATTGCTCATCCAGGCTTAATCTGTCTTCCAGATAGGCTTCAAAGTTGGAGGCTTTCTGGTCAAAATTATTCAGTAACGCGCCGCGTCTGGCATTCACATTGACAAAGTTCTTTGCATCGGTACGCCCACGCGTAGGTGAAAGTCCGGCAACGAATTCATTTTTAAGGCCAAACAATTCACCTATGCGCGACCATCTTGCCGTCAAGCCCACATCATTGGATTCCTGGTCAATCACGCCGGTCGTATCACCAAAATTGCCTATCGGGTGATACAGGCTTTTGTGCGAATAAAACGCGCCCAATTCGAGTTTGCTCTGGTCAAACAGGATAGTTGTTTTATTTGCCAGCCTGGTGACGTTGATATCGCGTTGATTGATGCCCTGCCCGGGAGTCACAGTGGCCTGCCTGGGATCATCTTTCAACTGCGCTTTGGTCAGGCTGCTGGAAAGCTGCGAATCATTGTTGACATAGCCGAAGTAAAAACGGGTTTCAACCTGGTCATTAATTTTGATGCCGACATTACCGGTCAGGCGATCTGCACTTTGCTGTGCATTGTCACGGAAACTATCGGTGTGATATTTACTGGCGGTGACGAAATAATCCACGTCATCTTTCACGCCGCCGGTGCTAATGCCCAGGCGGGCATAGCCATAACTGCCGCCTTCGGTACGGATCTCCAGCGGCGATGCCGTGTAGCCGGTGCGGGAAATAAAGTTGATGCTGCCGCCCAGATTGCTTGAGCCATATTGCAAGGCATTGGCACCACGGTAGACTTCAATATAATCTGTCGCCATCGGGTCGATGGCAGGAAAGTCAAAGCCGCCATCGGCCAGATTAATGGCAATACCATCTTGCATCAATTTCAAGCCACGCCCGTGAAACGTACGCTGCAGGCCAGAGCCGCGAATCGATAACCGGGTTTCTTCAGCGCCAAAACGTGACTGTGCCAGCACACCAGTCGCCATGCCCAGCGTATCCTGCATATTGCTGGTGCGCCCCTCGCGTACGGTCGCCATATCCACAACTGTGGTCCCGCCGGCTGTTTTAGCCAGTTCTTTTTTTGCTGCCTCGATGTCAGGCTGCGTCAGTGATGTTTTCTGTTTTTCTGACACCACATTCACGGTATCCAGATGCTGTGTTCCCTCGTGTTCAGCGTGTGCGAGATAAGGTAATGCTGACAAAATCGCCAGGCCGATGTTGGTATATTTCATTGCGGATTCTTTCGTTATTTTTAATAGGCATTCACCCTGCTGACTAGCATTTAACCAGCAGAGTGGGTTACTCAGGCAGCAAATACTTGCCTGGCGGCCTTATCTGGCTGCCAGCTGATTAATGCCGAAATATCGCAAGTGAAATAGGCACACAATTTGGCCAGGTGCTCGGTGCAAGCGTTGTAAGTGGGATTTTTGACCATGCGGTGCAAGGTCATGCGGCTGATAGCCGTAGATTCAGCGATTTCTTTAAGGGTGATGTGGCGTTTCCACTCCACCTGTTTGGCAAAAATCATTGCCTGTAGGTTGATAACGATCATTGAGATGACTCCATCCATGCCTGTGAAACAGGCATTACTCAGAATCCGGCCACCATGTGGACGGGCTTAGCTTGAGTGTGAAGTCAGTGGTGGTGCGCGTGAAGTATGCGCAGTGGGGTAAAAACTGGAAACAACAGGAGGCTGGTATTCGCTGAAGGCAATTTCGGCCTGGGCTTGCTGAAACAGGCTGTAAGCCGGGCTAGGTTGCGGTAAGGTTACTTCATCCATTGCCATATGGCAGAACGGGCAATGATTAAGATGGTGACTGAGTGACACCGGTTTTTGCGAAGGCTTAAAGTCTATCAGCGTGGATAACTGCTTGCCTTGCGTGGTAATCACCTGCACCAGCAGTTTGCTGCCCTGGGTAGAACAGACTTGTTGCATAAAAGTGCCACCGTTTTGCATGGGGAAAGCCAGGCTCAACGTCGGGATAAGCGAAGCCAGCATGATGGCCATCAAGGCCATGCGCGCCATCCACTTTTGAAATCTCAAATGTTGAAATTTGACCGTCACCATGGCGTCATTCTAACGGCAATCCTTTAGAATAAACAACTCTTTCATTGTTTCAGGATATTTTCATGGCCACCCCCAGCCTGCTTGCCTTATTAGACGACATCACCACCATGCTTGATGACGTCTCCGTCATGAGCCAGGTGGCTGCAAAAAAAACAGCTGGCGTGTTGGGTGATGACCTGGCATTAAACGCACAACAGGTGACCGGCATTGCTGCAAAACGTGAGTTGCCGGTGGTGTGGGCGGTAGCGCGTGGTTCCTTCCTGAATAAACTGGTGCTGGTGCCTGCGGCCTTGCTGATCAGCGCGTTTATTCCATGGCTGATTATTCCGCTACTGATGCTGGGTGGTGCTTTCTTGTGCTACGAAGGCTTTGAAAAAGTCTGGCACAAGTTGCATGAGAAAAAAGACGATGCGCACAAAAAAGTAGTGCAGAAAGCTGTGCAAAACCCTGACACTGACCTGGTCGCGCTGGAAAAAGAAAAAATCAAAGGCGCGGTGCGGACTGACTTTATTCTGTCCGCAGAGATTATTGTGATCTCGCTGGGTGTTGTGGCTGAAGCAGCATTGAGCCAGCGCATTATGGTGCTGTCAGTGATTGCAGTCCTGATGACCATAGGTGTTTATGGCCTGGTGGCGTTTATCGTGAAAATGGATGATATCGGCTTGTGGTTGATGCAGCGCCAGGGGCAAAGCATCACCTCGCAATCGCTACGCAAATTTGGCTGGGGCATGGTGCAAATTGTGCCTTACCTGATGCGTTTGCTGAGTGTGTTGGGAACAGCAGCCATGTTCCTGGTGGGCGGCGGCATTATCGCACATGGCATCCCTCAATTGCATGGGTTGACTGAGCTTGCTTTACCCTGGTCTTTGCTTGTCAATGCAGGTGTTGGCATAGTCACTGGCGCATTATGTTTTGTGCTGATTACTATCGTGAGGTTATTTATCAAGAAAGACTAGTTTTTTTCTAACCCCTTGTTAGAATTGACAAAACAAGGGGGCTTCATGACACTTTCTCGTAAAGTTATTGTTGTTGCTTTATCCATAACAATCATCTGCCTGTTAGCAACCATTCACGCCACACCGACAATGGCGCTGTGGCTGGATAACACCCACTGGCTCGCCACCAATGTGGCCTGCCTGACGTTGGCGATGCTGGGCTATCTGCGCGCGAATATTACCCACCGCCCCTGTAAAGGCTGGTTTGTGATTGGCACCCTGTTCTACTTTACAGGTGGCGTGATGTGGATCTTTGAAGTCCTCTCGCAGCAAGCGCACTTCCCTGCCCAGTCCGATATTTTTTACCCGTTGATGGGACCCTGTTTTATCGTCGGCTTCATCATCGCCTTGCGTACCCAGCTTTCACGCTCAAAAGCCTGGGCATTTACTGTAGATGCAATGGCATTCAGCATCGCCATACTGGGTTATGTGCTGATCTCATACTTGCCCAAATCGGCAGAAATAAACCTGTTCCAACTCGCCGTCCTTACCGCTTACCCTGCCAGCATGCTCAGTGCATCCATGGTTTCGTTACTGTTAATCCCCTACCTGAGACCCGTGTGCATGTTGCCCTGGCTATTGCTGAGCGCCGGGCTGGCGCTGTTGGGAGTATGCTGGATGCAGTGGAATTTAAATGCATTGAATCACATCCCGCAAACCAGCCTTTATATTAATTATGGTTTCTCAGTGGCAGACCTGCTAATCGGCAGCGGTCTCTATGGCTGGCAGGTACGCATTGCCAAACATACCAACTATCACCGCCAATGCAGGCGCCTGCGCGGCTGGATTCCGGTGATCGCGTTTGTCTTCAGCATTTGCACATTGATACAGATCTGGTGGCAAAGTGGCCCGCATCCATATGCATATCACATCGCCATCGGCTCAGTCGTTTCTATCCTGATTTTTTCCGCGCTCAGACAAAGCATTTTATTAAACGAAAGTGAGCGGTTGTTACGCGCCGAGAAAAAACTGGCAGAAAAAGAACTGGAATACCAGCAACTCGCCCGCATGGACCCGCTGACACAGCTGCCAAACCGCTTCACGATGCTGAGCCTGCTTGAACATAACATTATCAATGCTGCCAGCGAGAGCGGGATGGTGACATTGATGATGATCGACTTAAGGCATTTTCAAAGTATCAACGATAGCTTTGGCCACCGCGCAGGTGATTTATTTTTAATCGAGATATCGCAGCGCTTGCAATACATTGCCAATGAAAGTGGCGAATTAGGTCGCGTGCATGGCGATAAATTCGCCCTGATCATCACGCAGCACAAATCAGATGCCGAGTTGTTACGGCTGGCGAATAACCTGTGCAAAATAGTGCATAAACCGGTGCTGATTGAAGGCCACGAACTGATACTCGATGCCTGTATTGGTATCAGCGTCTACCCGCGGGATGCCGAGAATGCAGACCAGCTGGCGCGCAGCGCCAACACCGCGTTGGCCCATGCCAAATGCTCGACTGAACAGCTGTTTTTGTTCTATTGCAAAGAGCAAACCAAGCAGGCACAAAACCGCTTCAAGCTTGATGTGCAATTGCGCAAAGCGATCAAAAAGCAGGAGTTCTTTCTGGTTTTCCAGCCGATCTTCAAGCTGGATAAACAGCAGCAACCTCATATCGCCAATATAGAGGCACTGATCCGCTGGAAAAATAGCAAAGGCGAGATTATTTCACCGATTGAATTTATTCCGTACGCGGAACAATCGGGGCTGATCCTGCCGATGGGTGAATGGGTCATTGCTGAAGCCATCCGCCATTTGTCATCTTTAACACATGATCACGACCACGCGCCCGGGCTATCCATCAACATTTCGCCGCGCCAGTTCCGCGACCATCACCTGCCATCGCGCGTGGCCCAGCATTTGAAACAATACGCCATTGCGCCAGGACGTATCACACTGGAAATCACCGAAAGCGCAGTATTCGAACATGAAGAACAAGCGCTAGCCATGCTCAACCAACTCAAAGCCATGGGCGTACGCGTGTCACTGGACGATTTTGGTGTCGGTAATTCTTCGCTGTTTAAGCTGAAACACCTGCCTATAGACGAGCTCAAGATTGACCGTGCCTTTATGGTGGATGTGCCGGATAGCAGCTCGGATAGTGAAATCGTCAGCACTATCGTTAAAACGGCAGGTATTTTAGGGATTTCAGTGGTGGTAGAAGGGATAGAAACCCATGCGCAACTGGACTTCTTGCGCACCACCGGCTGCGATTGCATTCAAGGCTTTTTGCTAGGCAAACCGATGTCCATTCAGGATATTCAGGCGCTTCTGAAATCTGACAAAAAGAATGAACAACCGGCTGACGCTTAAAACGTCACCTTCAATGTGACGGTAACTTCACTATTAACCGCTACGCCCAGTTTTTTACGCACATCCGCTTTTAAAAACAGTGCATAAAGGCCACCTTCAAATACCGGGAAAATGGACGTTTGCCACTGTTGATTTTCAACAGTAACCTCGACTTTGACTGCACCCCAACCACGGCGTTTGGTTTGATGATATTGGCTTAGCGTGTGTATTTCTTCAGACATCTGCTCTGGCAAACTGACGTAATGCCAGATGCTTTTACTGCCATGCCAGACCTTAATGATATCAGTAAAAGTGTAATTCAAGCCTTCCATACACCCTCACTTTCATCAACTGCTGACGCCAGAAATAGCTGTGCCTACTGGCCAGGATTTTTAAAGCTATCCAGCACCAGCAAAGCTACACCCACGCAAATGGCGCTGTCGGCCACATTAAATGCAGGCCATGCCCATTGCTCATAATAAAACAACAGGAAATCAACCACATAGCCCAAGGTCAGGCGGTCATAAAGATTACCAAGCGCACCGCCCAGTACCAACGCGATGCCAACACAGAATAGTGTTTTCTGTGAGTGTTTTACCAGCAGATACACCATCACCACCGATGCCAGCGTAGACACAGCAGTAAAAAAGCCATGCTGCCAGCCACCGGCATTGGCGAGAAAGCTGAATGCCGCGCCGGTGTTGTGATAGCGCACCAGGTCAAAAAAACCGGTCACCGGCACATGTTCGCCATACACAAAAGCTTGCTGGATCAGGTGTTTGGTATACAGGTCGAGCACAATCACAATTGCGCTCAACACAAACCACGGCATTGCCGACTTTACAGGACCATTACGCATATTTGCGCACTTCACCATCACCAAACAGGTTGCTTACGCAACGGCCGCAAATAGTCGGATGCGCGGCATCGCTGCCAACATCGGCACGGTAGTGCCAGCAACGCTCACACTTCTGATGCGCACTTGGCTTCACCAGTATCTTCTGCACCGCCGCATCCGCCACTTTATAAGTAGTGGCTGCAGAAGTGATGGTGACGAAACGTAAGTCATCTTGCAGGCTGCTTAGCGCATCAAATGCCTCACCGGCGACATGAAATTCGAGTTCTGCCTGTAGCGATGAACCCACTTTGCCTTCACCACGCAAGATTTCGATTTCCTTGGCAGCCTGGCCGCGCAAATCGATCATCGCTTGCCAATGTTGTAATTGTGTATCGCTTAAGCCATGCGCAGGTAATGCGTACCACTCCTCTTCAAACACAGTCGCCTGGGTATCCAGGCCTAGCGTCTGCCAGATTTCATCAGCAGTAAAACTTAAGATCGGTGTCATCAAGCGCATCAGGGCGTGCGTGATGTGATACAAGGCGCTTTGCGCAGCACGGCGCGCAGGCGAAGTTTCACCACTGGTGTACAAGCGGTCTTTCAGGATATCCAGGTAAAAACCACCCAGGTCCTCAGAGCAGAAGCCAACGAATTTCTGTACCGCCAGGTGGAATTCATATTTTTCGTAATCCGCCAGAATGCCGGTTTGCAATTGCCCGGTCAGGTGCAAGGCATAGCGGTCGATTTCCAGCCATTGCTCTACCGGCAACAAATCTTTACTGGCATCGAAATCCGCCAGGTTAGAAAGCAGGAAGCGCAAGGTATTCCGGATACGGCGATAACCGTCAGCCACACGTTTGAGGATTTCATCACTGATGGTCAGCTCACCGGAGTAATCGGTTGAAGCTACCCACAAACGCAGGATATCCGCGCCATAAGTGTCCATCACCTTTTGCGGTGCGACCACGTTGCCTTTAGACTTGCTCATTTTGTGCCCGGCACCATCCACCACAAAGCCGTGCGTCAGCAAGGCGTCATATGGTGCATGGCCGTCAATGGCACAGCCAGTCAACAAGCTGGACTGGAACCAGCCGCGATGCTGGTCAGAACCTTCCAGATATAAATCAGCAACCGGTTTTCCAGCGGCTGCGCGCGCCTGTGCTTCTACCGCCAGTGATGGATGTTGTGAAGATCGGATCACTGCATAATGCGTGGCGCCGGAGTCAAACCATACATCCAGTGTATCGGTGACTTTTTTGTATTGCTCTGCATTTTCTGGCGCATGCTGTTTGAGGAAAGCATCTCCATCCAGGCTAAACCAGGCTTCCACACCTTGTTGCTCAACCTGTTTGCAAACCGCCTCCAGCAAACTCAGGGTGTCCGGGTGCGGTGCGCCGGTTTCTTTATGCACAAAGAAAGGCATAGGCACGCCCCAGTTACGCTGACGCGACACGCACCAGTCCGGACGATTCCTGATCATCGCTTCCAGGCGCGCACGTCCCCAACTTGGGAAAAACTCCGTCGCATCCACCGCAGTATTGGCCTGCTCACGCAAAGCTTTGCCATCCGTGCCAATAGCATTCATGCCGATAAACCATTGGTGCGTTGCCAATTGCATCAGCGGGGTTTTATGGCGCCAGCAATGCGGGAAGCTATGGTTCAGGCGGGCTGAGCTGAACAGCACAGCGTTTTCCTGCAGTTTCGCCAGGATGATTTTGTTAGCTTCCTGACGGCTTAAACCACGGATCTCGGCAAGTTCCACCATCTCGCTGGTAAAGAATTTGCCATCGCCACCGATCAGTACGCGCGGTTTTTCGTTAGGGAAATTCGCACGCATCACCAGCCAGTCATCGTTACCATGCGCCGCTGCGGTATGCACCAGGCCAGTACCCGCTTCAGTAGTCACGTGATCACCAGTGATCACTGGCACCTGGCGGTTATCGAATGGATGTTGCAAGTGCAAGCCGAGCAAAGCATCGCCTTTACAACTGGCAATCACAGCAGTATTTTCTTCTGCATAGCGCGCCAGCGTTTTTTCTGCCAGCTCACGTGCCAGGATCAACAAGCCTTTGCTGGTTTGGATCAGGTCATAATCCAGCTCGGCATTCACACTCACTGCCTGATTGGCAGGCAGCGTCCATGGCGTAGTCGTCCAGATCACCGCATAGGCGTCGCTATTTACCGTAGTGCCAAATGCCTGGCTCAAAGCCGCGTTATCCACGACTTTAAAACCAACATCAATCGCTGGCGAATTCACATCCTCGTATTCGACCTCAGCTTCAGCCAATGCTGAGCCGCAGTCCACACACCAGTGCACCGGCTTGCTGCCTTGATACAGGTAGCCGTTTTTGTAGATATCGCCCAGGGCCCGCATGATATCGGCCTCGGTATCAAACGCCATCGTCAGGTATGGGTGATCCCATTCTCCAAACACACCCAGGCGGATAAAGTCTTTTTTCTGCTTCTCAACCTGCTCGGCAGCATAAGCGCGGCACAGTTCACGGAACTTGGCCGGATCAATATTTTTGCCATGCGCTTTTTCAACCACCAGCTCAATTGGCAGGCCGTGGCAATCCCAGCCCGGCACATAAGGCGCATCAAAACCACTCATGGTTTTGGCTTTGATAATGATATCTTTGAGGATTTTATTGACTGCGTGGCCGATATGAATGTCACCATTGGCATACGGCGGGCCATCATGCAAAATGAATTTTCTGGCGCCCTGGCGCTTGCTGCGGATGCGGTCATACACCTTGCGTTGCTGCCAGCTGGCTAACCAGGCCGGTTCACGTTTAGCCAAGTCGCCCCGCATGGGGAAGCTGGTCTCGGGTAAATTCAGTTTGTATTTGGAATCTTTATTTTGGTCAGTCATTTAAAAATCTCAACATTGCATGCCCTGCTTTCTCATAGGGCATGACACAATATTTCTTGTTAATTACTTCACAGCACCAGACTGGAAGTATTGTTTAGCGTGGACGACGTCTGCTGCAATCTGTGCTGTCAGCGCGTCCAGCCCGGCAAATTTCATTTCATCCCGCAATTTGTGCAGAAATTCGACATGCACATGCTGATCATATAAATCACCATTGAAATCAAACACATGCACTTCGAGCTTGAGTTTTGGAATACCTTCCAGGGTGGGCCTTACGCCCAAATTGGCAACTGCCAGTAAATTGTTCAATTTTACCGCATAAACCCCGGTGAGTGCAGGCCGTTCGTGGCGCATATGCACGTTGGCAGTGGGAAAGCCAAGCTGCCTGCCCAACTTGGCGCCGTGCACCACTTTGCCGCTGATGCTGTAAGTACGCCCCAGCAGAGTATGCGCTTTTGCAAAATCCCCTGCCGCCAGCGCGTTACGCACCAGCGTGCTGGATACCCGCTCACCGTCAAACTGCACTTCCGGCAAGGGAATCACATTAAATCCATGATCGATCAGTGTTTGCACATTGCCAGCCCGTTTGGCGCCAAAACAGAAGTCTTCACCTACCATCACGACATTAGCATTCAGCTGCTGCTGCAATGTCTGCATGAATGTGGCCGGGCTTTGCGCGGCAAACGCATGACTGAATCTCTGTACATAGACGCGCTGCACGCCAAACTCGGCAAAATACTCCAGCTTTTCACGCATGGAAGCCAGCCGCGCCGGCGCGTTTTGCGGCACAAAAAATTCGCGTGGGTGTGGCTCAAACGTCATTACCGCCGGCACTATCTTATAAGTGTGTGCATAGGCGATCAACTGGCGCAGCAAGGCCTGGTGCCCCAGATGTATGCCATCGAAATTGCCAATGGCAATCGCTTGTGGCGAAGAGGAAGGCGGAATGTGGCGGAAAATCTGCATTATTTAGCCACCCGCTTTGTAAAGTCTCTGGGACGGAAACCCAGCAATCCCAGCATGGCAAAGTAAATCAGCATACCCATCACTACTACACCAGCCAAGTGCAACAATCTATCCAAGGTTGGCATGACCAGCCAGTCGCCGGATGCGGTCGCTACCAGATGTAAAGCCACGGCCATGACCGTTACGGCCAGCAATAATTTGGCGAGGAACAACCCCCAGCCTTTATTGGGCACAAAAGCACCCGACCTCTGCAGATTCACCCACAGCAAAGTTGCGTTCAAACAGGCGCCCAGCCCTACTGCCAATGCCAATCCGGCATGCCTTAATGGCGTGAAATATAAAAACAGGACATTGAATATCTGTGTCATCACCAAGGTGAAAATAGCGATCTTCACTGGTGTTTTAACATTTTGCCGCGCGTAAAACCCAGGTGCCAGCACTTTCACCATGATTAATCCCAGCAAGCTAAGACTGTAAGCAATCAAGGCTCGCTCGGTTTGTGCCACGTCAATCGCGGTAAATTTACCGTAATAGAACAGGCTGGCGACCAGTGGTTTGGAAAGCACTGCCATCGCCACTGCGGCAGGAATAGCCAGCATAAATGTCAGGCGCAGGCCCCAATCCAGTAACTGCGAAAACTCGGCTGCGGATTTGTCCACGTGGGCTTTTGATAAGCTTGGCAATAAGATAGTACCTAGCGCAACACCCAGCACACCGGTGGGAAACTCCATCAGGCGGTCAGCATAATATAGCCAGGACACACTGCCGGTTGGCATAAACGATGCGAATACGTTATTCAGTACAATCGAAATTTGGGCGACTGACACGCCAAAAATGGCTGGCCCCATTAATTTGAGAATCCGCCGTACACCTTCATCCTGCGTGTTTAGCGCATAGCGCGGCAACATGCCGATTTTCTGCAAAGAAGGTAATTGGTATAACAGCTGGATGATCCCACCTGCAAACACGGCCCATGCCAGCACATAAACTGAATTATTAAAGTGCGGCGCCACAAACAAGGCTGCCGTAATAAAACTCAGGTTCAACCACACTGGCGTAAATGCTGGCACCTGGAATTTGCTATGCGCATTGAGAACGCCACCGGCCATAGACACCAGTGAGATAAACAAAATATAAGGGAAAGTAATACGCAGCAAATCGCTAGTCAGCGCAAACTTGGCCGGGTCGCCGACAAAACCGGGCGAAGTCAGCCGCACGATCAGTGGCGCCGCCAGCATACCTATAATAGTGATGCCGACCAGAAAAAGTCCCAGCAAGCTTGAGACATGGTTGATGAGGGCTTTTGTTGCTTCCGGGGTCCGCTGTTTGCGGTACTCGGAAAGAATAGGTACGAATGCCTGGCTGAAAGCGCCTTCCCCGGAGATCCGGCGCAGCAGATTGGGGATTTTGAATGCGACAAAAAAAGCATCGGTTGCCATACCTGCGCCAAAGATGCGGGCAATCAGCGTATCGCGGACGAACCCCAGCAGGCGCGAGATAAACGTCATGCCACCGACGGTGGCTAAAGCTTTAAGCAAGTTCATATGGGGTATTCAGGTTTCCGGCGGTCTGGTAAAAAATGCTTGGTGCGGACAACATTTGCTTTATTATTCCGCCTGCAATTTTCAATCTTTCAGAACAATTGTTCTTGAGTCGGGCGATTTTACCACGCGACTATTTCGAATCAGCAGAAAAACGTTTTTCGCCTTGCAAAAACAAAGCAAAAACAGTATTATGCACGGTTTCGTATTACACCCCTTTGAAAGCTACAGGATAACCGAACATGGCAAATACCGCACAAGCACGCAAACGCGCGCGCCAGTCCGTAAAAGTAAATGCACACAACGCTGCATTGCGTTCAACTTTGCGTACTGCGATTAAAAAAGTAATCAAAGCAATTCAAACTGGTGACAAAGCTGCTGCAGTTGCGTCTTACCAGGAAAACGTAAGCGTGATCGACCGTATCGCTGACAAAAAAATCATTCACAAAAACAAAGCTGCCCGTCATAAAAGCCGTTTGACAGCTGCGATCAAAGCTTTGTCAGGTGACGCACCTGCTACTTTGACTTCTGTGAAAAAAGCAGTTGCTCCTAAAGCAGCTCCGAAAAAAGCTGCTGCTAAAGCCGAAGCCGCTCCAGCCAAAAAAGCTGCTGCCAAGCCTCGCGCGAAAAAAGCTGCTGAATAATTTCAGTAGGGGTGCTTACTAAAAAGCCGGACATAATGTCCGGCTTTTTTATTGCCCATTGTTTTAGACCAACTTACCAAGCGCTTTTTGCCTGGCTTCCCACAGCCCTACATACCCAGACCATTTCCTTATATTTGGTCTCTAAGCAGGTTAAATGTTTAAGCTAGAGCAGCACACTTAGATCATAGGGGCAAGACTGCGACCAGATTGATTCACTGCTGGAATTCAGGATGCAAGTCGACACACATCTTTACTGATTTCCATCAGCTCCAATAAAAAAGCCCGTAAAACCGGGCTTTTTTATACTGCCTTTTTATTCACCTATATGCAATTCGCTGCGTGCAACTTTGGCAGCATTTAATACTGCCTGCGCATCATCGCCAATCACGGTGAAATGCCCCATTTTGCGGCTCTTGCGTGGCTCATGTTTGCCATATAAATGCATTTTAAGGTTACCGTGAGCATAAGCTTTATCCCAGGCTGGCTCTTTTTGCTGGCCGCTATACAGCCAGCTATCGCCAAGAATATTGACCATCACGGCATTGCTATGCAGGTTAGGATTACCCAATGCCTGACCAGTGATGACGCGCACCTGCTGCTCAAACTGGTTGGTGATGCAGGCATCCAGTGTGTAGTGGCCTGAGTTATGTGGTCTCGGCGCAATTTCATTAATCAGCAACTGGTTACCAACAACGAAAAACTCCACACCCAACACACCGACATAATTGAGTGTGGCTGCCAGCTTCTTCGCCAGCTCTTGTGCATTGGCCTTAATCACTTCAGAGCAACGCGCCGGCGCGATGCTGATATCCAGGATGCCATTCAGGTGGCTGTTTTCAGCAGTCGGGAAAGCGGCAATATTGCCATGCACATCACGCGCCAGCACTACTGACACTTCCAGGTCCAGCGCCAGCATTTTTTCCAGCACACAGACTTCCTGCTTGAAGTTCTGGAAAGCAACTTTGGCTTCAGCCCGGTTGGCCACCCTAGCCTGGCCCTTGCCATCGTAACCAAACCGCGCCACTTTCAGTACCGCAGGATACATGTCGCCATCATCCGGCAGGTCGCTTTCATTAGTGACAGCGACAAACGGGCCAACAGGCAAACCGGCTTCTTTGAAAAAAGTTTTTTCCTTGATTCTGTGCTGGGCGATGGCGACGGCATCGGCGCTTGGGTGAACGATGGTCGATTTCGCCAGCGTTGCCAATGTTTCCGCAGGCACATTCTCAAACTCGGTTGAAATCGCCGCGCAGGTTTCAGCCATGGTTTTCAAGGCCGCGGCATCATCGTAAGCTGCACATAAATGCACATCGGCAATCATGCCCGCCGGGCTATTTTTATCCGGATCCAGTACGGTGACTTTGTAGCCCATTTCGTGTGCTGCAATCACAAAAAAACGACCAAGCTGGCCGCCACCCAACATGCCTAGCATGGCTGCAGGCTGAATCACAGTGGATTCAGCCTGGTTATGTAAACTTTGAATACTCGGTTGCGAACTCATCAACATCCCCATCTCGCCCTGACACAATTACCTTATTCGGTTATTCTAATTTTTTGTAGCTCTAGCCAGGATATGTTTCTTGAATAAAAATTAAGGTTGCTCAGGCAAGGTCATGGCATGCACTTTTTCAGCCTGCTTCTTGCGGAAATCTGCCAGTTTTTGCGCCAAAGCTGCATCCTGGTTAGCCAATACTGAAACCGCAAACAAACCGGCATTCGCCGCGCCTGCGTCACCAATCGCGAATGTCGCCACCGGGATACCTTTAGGCATCTGCACGATAGATAACAGTGAATCCTGACCTTGCAAATGCTTGGATGGCACCGGCACACCCAGAACCGGCAGTGTGGTTTTTGCCGCCACCATGCCTGGCAGATGCGCAGCCCCGCCAGCGCCAGCAATAATCACCTGAAAACCGTTTGTCGCTGCTGATTCAGCAAACTGGAACATCAGGTCCGGCGTCCGGTGTGCGGATACCACGCGTGCTTCATAAGCTACGCCAAAATCTGCCAGCATTTGCGCGGCATTTCTCATTACCGGCCAATCGCTGTCAGAACCCATAATGATGGCTACCAGAGGTTTACTCATATCACACAACCTTTTTAGTTAACTTTTTCAGTGTAAAACGTATTGGTTAAGGCTTAAAACGGCCATGCAATGGCATGACCGACTAGTTTATAACACCACCAGGTTATCCCTGTGGATCAGTTCTTTTTCTTCTACATAGCCAAGTATGTTTTTAATCTCGCTGCTTGGTTTGCGCATGATGCGGCGCACTTCGCTGGCATGGTAATTCACTATGCCGCGCGCCCATTCTTTGCCTTCCGCATCGACACAGGCGACCACATCGCCACGCTCAAACTGGCCGATCACTTCGACTACGCCTATCGGCAGCAGGCTTTTGCCGTCTTTGCATAATACATTCACCGCGCCAGTATCCAGCACCAGTTTTCCACCCAGGCGTAAATGATCTGCCAGCCATTGCTTTTTGGCGATGATTTTCATTTTTCCGGCTTGCAGGTGGGTACCGATCGCTTCGCCCTGGCTTAACCGTGCCAGCACTTGTGGCTCGCGGCCGGAAGCAATCACGGTATGTGCACCACTATTGGCAGCACGTTTGGCCGCCAGTATTTTGGTCAGCATGCCGCCGGTGCCAACTGCACTGCCGGCGCCACCCGCCATGGTTTCCAAAGCCGGATTACCTGCCATTTCAGAATGCACGAATACGGCGTTGGGATCTTTGCGCGGATCAGCAGAATAAAGGCCTTGCTGGTCGGTGAGGATAATCAATGCATCGGCTTCAATCAGGTTGGCGACCAGCGCTCCCAGGGTATCGTTATCGCCAAAGCGGATTTCTTCAGTGACTACCGTATCATTTTCATTAATGATAGGAATAACGTTCAAATCGAGCAAGGTGCGTAAGGTAGTGCGCGCATTGAGGTAGCGTTTACGGTCGGCCAGGTCGTCATGTGTCAGCAGCAATTGGGCAGTGTGCAAGCCATGTTGGGCAAAACATTGCTCGTACATTTGTACCAGCCCCATCTGCCCTACTGCGGCAGCCGCTTGCAACTCATTGATTTCTACCGGGCGTTTTTTCCAGCCCAGGCGTTGCATGCCTTCAGCCACGGCACCACTGGAAACCAGCACCACATGCTTACCCTGCTTGACCAATGCACTGATTTGCTCTGCCCAGGCAGCGATGGCACTCTTATCCAGACCCTGGCCATTATTGGTGACCAGGCTGGACCCAACCTTCACAATCAGGGTTTTACTATCTTGAATAAGGGAGACACCCATACTGATTTTTTATTATCTGTTATTTATTCAATCACTTGTGGCGCTTGAGCCACTGGTGCTGCTTGCGCCTGGTCAGCTTCAGCATGGCGCTGCACGCGTACCTGGTCGATATGGTCCATGATGGCATAAGTCAGTTCTTTACAGCCAATCCCGCTGATCGCAGAGATTGCGAATACGGGACCATCCCAGCCATAGGCTTTGACGAAGTCTGCGACTTTTTCGGCACTGTCTGGCAGCATGTCGATCTTGTTCAACACCAGCCAGCGCGGTTTGTCATACAACGCTTGGTCGTACTTCTTTAATTCGTTGACGATCGCCTTCGCTTCTTTTACCGGATCGACCATTTCATCAAACGGCGCAAGATCTACCAGATGCAGCAATAAAGAAGTGCGTTGCAGATGGCGCAGAAACTGATGGCCTAAACCAGCACCCTCAGCGGCGCCTTCAATCAGGCCAGGCACATCGGCAATCACGAAACTGCGGTTGCTATCGACGCGCACGACACCCAGATTCGGGTGCAGCGTGGTAAATGGATAATCGGCGACTTTAGGTTTGGCTGCTGACACAGAGCGGATAAATGTAGACTTACCCGCATTTGGCATGCCCAGCAAACCGACATCCGCCAGTACTTTCAACTCGAGGTATAGCTCAAAAGCTTCACCAGGATCGCCTTTGGTACATTGGCGTGGTGCGCGATTGGTACTGGTTTTAAAGTGAATATTGCCCAGGCCACCTTTACCGCCGCTGGCGATCATCACCTGTTGGCCATCGACATTGAGGTCGACCATGGCATTGCCGGTCGCTTTGTCGCTGATGGTAGTACCGACCGGTACCCGCAGCACCATGTCATCGCCACCTTTGCCGTAGCAATCGGAACCACTGCCGTTTTCACCGCGCTGGGCTTTGAAAGTACGGGTATAGCGGTAATCCACCAGGGTGTTGATATTGCGGTCTGCAAGCACGAAAACCGAACCGCCTTTGCCGCCATCGCCACCGTTAGGGCCGCCCATGGGCTCATATTTTTCACGGCGGAATGTGGCTACGCCATTACCGCCGTCACCGGCGTAAACCTTGATAGTCGCTTCGTCAATAAACTTCATATAAAAATTGCTTTACTCGTAAT
>JALDYP010000092.1:0-4030 GCA_032153875.1 Methylophilus sp. | reverse complement strand
TCCTTGTGAATTCATGTCGTGTTGCGATGGTTCACACTATAAACACATGACTTTTGGGGTACTAGATGATTAAATGTGAAATTACTTTTCATTCAATTGAACAATCATGGATTTCAACGAGGCAGCGGTATTTGTGAAGGTGGTGCAGGCCGGCAGTTTTAGTGCCGCGGCGCGCCAATTAGGGTTGCCGACCTCTACTATCAGTACCCGGGTGGCGCGGCTTGAGAAAAGGTTGGGCGTCACTCTGTTGCAACGTACGACCAGGCGATTACATCTGACCGAAGCAGGCACACTTTATTTTGAGCAGGCCTCCATCGGGCTGGGATATTTGCTGGAAGCCGAAGCCGCACTCGATGCTGCGCGGTTACAGCCACAAGGCACCTTAAAAGTCACCGCACCAGCGGATCTGGGTGATGCTTTACTGGCGGGCCTGGTGAAAAGGGTACAAACAGAATTCCCCGAACTGGTGATGGAGATGTTATTAACCGACCGCTATATCGACCTGATCGCTGAAGGCGTGGATGTGGCGATACGCACCGGCGAGTTACGCGACTCCAGCCTGATTGCCAAATCATTGGGCTCTATTCAATGGGCATTATTTGCCAGCCCGCAATACCTGCAGCAGTCGCCGCTGCTGGAAGCGCCGCAGCAATTGCATGCGCACACTTGCTTGCAATTCAGCCCGATGGGCCGCGAGCAGTGGCTGCTGACGAATGAGCACAGTGAAATAAGTGTGCCCATGAACGGCCGCACGCTGGTGAACAGCATAGGCGTGATCAAGGCGATGGCTGAAAATGGGCAGGGCGTTGCCTTGTTGCCAACTTTTATCTGCCAGCCTGCGCAGCGTAGCCAGCATTTGGTGCGGGTACTGCCGGCCTGGTCAGGGCGTGCAGATGCAGTACATCTGGTTTACCCGCAGCAGCGTTTTATGCCGCCAAAATTGCGCGCCTTTATAGAAGTGGCAGTTTCAGAATTAAAAACACAGTTTAAAGAAGCGCCATGATAATCACGCTCAAGCGCCAGCTTTAAACATATAAGAAAGGACCTCAAGTATGAGCCAGCAAGATTCGATCACCATGCAACATGGTGCCAGTGCCATCATCACCCACCGCGTCAGTGAAGCGCAGCAAGCCGCTTATGAACAATGGCTGGAAGAGATCGGCCCGGCCTGCCGCGCTTCAGAAGGCGCGCTGGACTGGCATTTGATACGCCCGATCGCCGGTTACTCGGATACTTATTCGGTCATTATCCGCTATGACAGCGAACACAATCTTAAGCAATGGATGGCGTCAGCCAGCCGCCAACAACTGGTTGCAAGGATTGAACATATCCTGAGTGCCAAAGACAGCTACCAGATCAAAAGCGGCCTGGATTTCCTGTTTGTGCCGGAAGCAGCCAAAGCACTGGTGCCTGTGCGCTGGAAGCAATTCTTAATGACTTGGTCAGCCATTTTCCCGCTGGTTAGCCTGGTGTCGCTGGCGATGCTACCGTTGATGGATAAAGTGGGATTTCCGCAAAATCACTGGTTGCATACGCTGGTCATTACCGGTGTGGTCGTCATGCTCATGGTCTATGTCGTCATGCCACGCTATGCAAAACTAATGAGAAACTGGCTGCATCGTTAATCAGCTGTCTTATTTAAACCAATTTTAATTAATCTTTGGTAAAACTCCCCCTGGAATAGTGTATTTGACTACATTTAGGCGCATGATCTGAACATGAATGTCTGGATATCAATATGTCAGGCATCAATTAAAGTGTAGAGCCGAAATACCGTTGAAAAGTACATAACTACACTCAGGGGGTCGCAAGTTGGATAAAGCGGCGGAATCAGCAGCATTAAACGCAGAAATCGTGGAAATGCTGTATGCGAATAATCGTAGATCACTGATGGCTGCCATCGTGGTCATGGCCGCATTGTTACTCACGCAACTTCACCTGATTAATTCCACTATTCTTGTCATCTGGTCTGTCATTTTCCTGAGTGCCTATGGCAGCCGTGGTTACCTCACCTTCAAGTATTACAAGGATCAGCGGCGTACGCACCATAGTCAGCGCTGGTTGCAATGGTTCCGTTTCAATACCGGTTTTTGCGGGTTGGCCTGGGGCCTGGCCGGTATATTATTGTTCCCCGAAGCAGCTCCTGCCAACCAGGCTTTCCTGATTTTTGCGCTGGTGGGTGTGTCTGGTGCCGGCATTATTATCTATTCTGTCGATAGCCTGACGACCAACCTGTTCTCCGGCGGTATCGTGGTATTTATGATTCCGCGCTTCCTCACGCATGGCACGGCAGTGTCTGTCGCGCTGGCGGTGCTGTTTATTGTCTATGTGGTCTATGTGACTGTGGCCGGGCATGCGCTGGCGAAAAGCCTGCGCGAAAATATCTCGTTGCGCATCACTTCTAACCTGGATAACAAAAAAGTCCACCAGCTGGCCTATTATGATTTCCTGACCGGGTTACCCAACCGCCGTTTGTTGTCAGACCGCTTGCAGCAGGCGTTTGTGCGATGCGCGCGCGGGCAATGCCATGGTGTGGTGTTATCGCTGGACCTGAATAATTTCAAAGGCCTGAATGACAGCATGGGCCACCAGGCCGGTGACGAGTTGTTGCAGCAGGTTGCAGCCAGGTTGCAGCAGTGCTTGCGCAAAAAAGACACCATAGCGCGCATGGGCGGTGACGAATTTATTGCCGTGCTGGATGAACTTGGGAGCGATAAGGCCGAAGCGATCAGGGCAGCGCAGGTGACGGCGGAGAAAATGATGGGTGTGTTTTCCCAACCTTTCCAGTTGCAGCAAAGCAAATACCGCACAACGCCCAGCATAGGCATTTGCCTGTTTCATGGCGATGATTACAGTGAAGAGGAAGTGCTCAGGCGCGCGGATATAGCCATGTACCAGGCGAAGAAATCCGATAACCTGAATAGCATCCAGATGTATGACGAGCTGTTGCACCCGGCGATTGAGATGCGCGCTACGCTGGAGAATGACCTGGCGTTTGCCCTGCAGGGTAACCAGTTATTGTTGTATTTCCAGGTCCAGGTCGATGAAACGCATCAGGCTATCGGTGCGGAAGTCTTATTGCGCTGGCAGCATCCGGCCCTGGGCATGATCCCGCCTGATCAGTTTATCCCGATAGCGGAAGAAACCGGCGAGATCGTGCCGATTGGGCAGTGGGTACTGCAGCAGGCCTGCCAGCAACTCAAGCAGTGGGCAGATGCGAAGCTGACGCGCGCACTGACGCTTTCGGTCAATGTCAGTGCGGTGCAATTCAACCAGCCGGATTTTGTGCAAATGGTCAGTGATACGGTGCTGCACAGTGGTTGTAATCCGCGCCTGTTGCAGCTTGAGCTGACCGAAAGCCTGATGGTCAGGAATGTGGAAGAGATCATCATTAAAATCCAGGCACTCAAAGCGCTGGGCATGACATTCTCGCTGGATGATTTTGGCACCGGCCAGTCTTCGTTGTCGGTGCTGAAGCGGTTGCCACTGGATGAACTGAAAATCGATAAAAGCTTTATCAAGGATATCCAGCACAATACCTACGATAGTTTTATTGTAGAAACCATTATCAATATGGCTAAAAACCTGGGCCAGACGGTGATTGCCGAAGGTGTCGAAATGCAGCAGCAACAGGCGCTATTACAAGCCATGGGTTGCCGTTTGTTTCAGGGGTATTTGTATAGCCGGCCATTGCCGCTGCAAGCGTTTGAAGCGAGTCTGTATACTGGCCTGGAGAGTTCTGTCAGTCTGAAAGCCGGACTGGAGACCAAGGTTAAAGCCAAAGCACCAAAAAAAGTGCCACTAAAAGTACAACCAAGAACCCGGGCCAAACCGAAAACGGTCGATCCCTGACTTAAACCTTGACCAGTTCGTCGCCATGACTCAGCCAGCGTTGCAGATGCGCTGAGACCGCTTGCGGTTCGCGTTGTAAAAGCTGATCCGCCATCTGTTTGGCTTCTTCCAATAACTCTACATCCCGTTCCAGGTCGGCAATTTTCAGCATAGGCACGCCGCTCTGGCGCGTACCCAG
>JALDYP010000008.1:0-73314 GCA_032153875.1 Methylophilus sp. | reverse complement strand
GTGCATGTACATTATGAACGCGCACCCGATGCACTACCGACAAAGGCTGTGGTCAGGCCAGCTAAAAGCGTCACCACCAGCAAAAATACAAGTACTAAGAGTCGATGATTCCGGAGAGATGAGTTGAAAACGCACACGCAATTATTTTATGTTACCTGCCTGATGCTGGGCACGCTATGCTCAGGCACCAGCTGGGCCGAGGAATCTGACCGTGACCAGCCGATAGAGCTGGAAGCTGATACCGTCAGTGTCAATGATGCGAAAAAGATCAGTGTCTACACCGGTAATGTGATCCTCAACCAGGGCACGCTGCAGATCAAGGCAGACAAGATGGTGGTGCGTGAAGATCAGGATGGTTTCCAGCACAGTACTTGTACCGGCACACCGAGTACACCCACCACATTCAAGCAGAAACGCACTGGCAAGAATGAATGGATGCAAGGCAGCGGGCAACGTATTGAATAC
Organism: Methylophilus sp.; assembly: GCA_032153875.1. Classification (GTDB taxonomy): domain Bacteria; phylum Pseudomonadota; class Gammaproteobacteria; order Burkholderiales; family Methylophilaceae; genus Methylophilus. Next base: position 72,849 of record JALDYP010000008.1, on the reverse strand, counting down.
AATGCCCGCATGGATAAAGTGCAACTGTATACCAATGCCTGGGTCAAACGTGGCGAAGACGTAGTGACCGGGGACTACATCAGCTATGACGCCAATGCCGAATATGCAGAAGTGATCGGTGGTACCAAAGCTAACCCGAATGGCACCGTCAACAGCCGCGTGAAGGCCACCATACAGCCAAAAAACAAAACAACCCCGCCGGTGTTAGATAACAAATCTAATACGCAACAAGGGTTGCGCATGAACCGCTCGTTGCAGTTAAGGACTGAACCGGTGCCCGATACACCTGAAAACGGATCCAAGAAAGAATCACAGTAAAGACTGGCACTATGCAAACCACAGCTTCTCCAGACAATAGCCATTTGTGCGTCAGTCATCTAAAAAAAACCTATCAGGGTCGTACCGTCGTCAGAAACACCACGCTGGATTTGCATAGTGGTGAAGTGATTGGATTGCTGGGCCCAAATGGTGCTGGCAAAACCACCAGCTTTTACATGATTGTAGGCCTGGTGGCACTGGATGATGGCCGTATTACCCTGGATGGCACCGATGTCAGCCACGCCCCCATGCATGAGCGTGCGCGCATGGGTCTGGCCTACCTGCCGCAGGAAGCCTCCATTTTCCGCAAGATGTCAGTGACCGATAATATTCTGGCTATCCTGGAAACCCGCCCCTACACCGCGGCACAGCGCGAGGCAAAACTGGAATCATTGCTGGATCAATTGCACATTCAGCATATCCGCAACAGCCAGGCGGTCAGCTTGTCGGGTGGTGAGCGCCGCCGGGTTGAGATTGCGCGCTGCCTGGCCACCGACCCTAAATTTATTCTGCTGGATGAGCCATTCGCCGGCATTGACCCGATTGCGGTGATCGAGATCCAGAAAATTATCCGTTACCTGAGCAGCCAGAATATCGGCATTTTGATCACAGACCATAACGTGCGTGAAACGCTGGATATCTGCGACCGCGCTTATATTGTGAATGAAGGCGCCATATTTGCTGCGGGTACGCCGGATGAGATCATCCAGAACGAAGGTGTCCGTGAAGTCTATCTGGGCAAAAACTTTAGGCTGTAATTTGTTATGAAGCAAAACCTGCAATTACGCATGTCCCAAAACCTGGCTTTGACGCCACAGCTGCAGCAGTCTATACGCCTGTTGCAATTGTCGACGCTGGAGCTTAGCCAGGAGCTGGAAGCGATCCTGCAGGAAAATCCTTTACTGGAAATGGCCGACAACGAAGAAGGCGATTTTGAAGATAATACGCCCGAAGCCCCGTTACAGGCACAGGCTGAAGCGGAAGATGCCAGTTCATTTGACGTTGCCACCCAGCAGGACATTTCCTCACCCGCCGACACTTTGCGTGAAGAATTGCGGGATGACCTTAGCGGTAACGAAGGCGAATTACCCAACCTGAACGAAGAGTTTACGCCGCCAGAATTTGAAGACGATTATGGCGAGTTTGGCAGCACCAGCAACTGGGATGAAGCCGGCCGTAACAATACCGAAGATGAGGACGGCGACTTTTCCCGTCAGGATGCCAGCAGCATCAGCCTGCGCGAGCACCTGATAGACCAGATTCAGCTGGCACACTTGTCGCATCGCGATATGAGCCTGGTTAAACTGCTGCTCGACAGTATCAACGATGATGGCTACCTCGAACAGGACCTGCAGGAAGTCGTGGAGAATCTGCCGCTGGAACTTGAGGTGGACCTGCTGGAACTGGAGACCGCACTCAAACTGATCCAGAATCTGGACCCGATCGGCATAGGCGCGCGCGATTTGCGTGAATGCCTGTTATTGCAGCTCAATGTTTTGCCGGCAGATACGCCTTACCTGAAAACAGCCATCGCGCTGGTAAAAGATCACCTGGCACTGCTGGCCAACAAAGACTTTGTGAAGCTGCGCAAACAACTGGGTTGCGATGAAGCCTCTCTCAAAGGTGCGCAGCAGCTAATCCGCCAGCAAAATCCAAGGCCGGGCAGCGAATTCTCAAACTTTAGTCACGACCATTTTATCCAGCATGATGTGGTGGTCAAAAAGATCAAAGGTATCTGGGTCGCAACACTCAACGACGGCGTGATTCCAAAATTGCGCATCAACCAGATGTATGCCGATATCCTCAAACGCAATCGCGAGAGTTCCGGCCAATACCTGCAAAGCCAGATGCAGGAAGCGAAATGGATGATCAAAAACATTCAGCAACGTTTCTCGACCATATTGCGCGTATCGCAAGCGATTGTGGACAGGCAGCGCAACTTTTTTGAACATGGTGATATTGCCATGCGTCCACTGGTATTACGCGAGATTGCTGAAGAACTCGAATTGCATGAAAGCACCATTTCCAGGGTCACTACGCATAAGTACATGCTCACACCAAGGGGTGTATATGAACTCAAATACTTCTTCGGCAGCTCGGTCTCGACAGATGCCGGCGGCTCCTGCTCGGCGACTGCGATTCGCGCGCTGATCAAACAGATGGTGGCAGAAGAAAATGTAAAAAAACCATTATCAGACAATCAGATTACCGACACCCTGGCCCAGCAAGGCATTGTGGTAGCGCGCCGGACGATTGCCAAATACCGTGAATCACTAAGTATTCCGCCTGCGAATTTACGAAAGTCTCTGTAAAACTCAAGTCACTTGAATTTTTTGAATACAAAAAGGCCGCTATTTCAGCGGCCTTTTAATCTCTTTAAGCAGATTCATTACCTGACAGTTATTTTGGCGAATTTGCGTTTACCCACTTGCGCCACCACAATGCCTTTTTCCAGCTGGTGGTTTTTATCTTCAACTTTCACGCTATCCAGTTTCACGCCACCTTGCTGAATCGCACGCATCGCTTCGCTGGTACTTTCTACAAGACCCGCCATTTTTAGTAATTGGCTGATCCCTATGCTATCGCCATCAATAGACACTTCAACTTCTGGTACATCATCAGGAATGCCGCCTTTGGCACGCGTCTGGAAATCAGCCAGTGCTTTCTCTGCCGCGACCTGGCCGTGGAATCTGGCGACGATTTCCTGCGCGAAACCTACCTTGATATTGCGCGGGTTTTCGCCACCGGCAACCTGCGCCTTCCATTCGGCTATGGTTTCCAGTGAGGCAAAAGACAGTAAATCAATATAGCGCCACATCAACGTATCGGAAACCGACATGATCTTGGCAAAAATTAATTCTGGCGCCTCGCTGATGCCAATGTAGTTGCCCAGCGATTTGGACATTTTATTAATGCCATCCAGGCCTTCCAGCAATGGCATCATCAGCACACATTGCTGCGCCATGCCAGCCTGCTTTTGCAACTCGCGGCCCATCAGCAAGTTAAATTTTTGGTCAGTACCACCCAGCTCCAGATCTGACTGCAAAGCGACAGAGTCATAGCCCTGCAACAGCGGGTATAAGAACTCGTGAATAGCGATCGGCTGGTTACCCTTGAAGCGCTTGGAAAAGTCATCGCGCTCCAGCATACGTGCAACGGTATGGCTGGCAGCCAGCTTGATCATGCCGGCCGCGCCCAGTTCACTTAACCATCTGGAGTTGAACACGATCTCTGTTTTAGCAGGATCCAGGATTTTAAATACTTGCTCCGAGTAAGTATCTGCATTGATTTTGACTTGCTCCACCGTAAGTGGCGGCCGGGTAGTACTCTTGCCGGTCGGGTCACCGATCATGCCGGTGAAGTCGCCGATCAGGAATAAAATCTGGTGGCCAAGGTCCTGCAGCTGACGCAATTTATTAATAAGTACGGTGTGCCCTAGATGCAGATCAGGCGCGGTTGGATCAAAGCCGGCCTTGATGCGCAGCGGCTTGCCGGTTTTGAGTTTTTCAATCAGCTCTTGCTCGATCAACAATTCATCCGCACCGCGTTTGATGATGGCAAGTGCTTTGGCAATCTCAGGGCTGATCGCTTCAGCTGAAAGTGTTGGGTCTGTCATAAATACGTTTCTGTCACGCTGTCAGCCAGTAATGCTCAACAGGATGTGAAAATTTAAAGCGGCTATTTTAACGTAATCTGGTGCATTACTGTAGGCATATCCAGCGGCGATGTTACTATGTGGACCTATGATTTCAAACACGACAGCACCCGATACGCGTTATTTTATTGGCATTATGTCAGGCACCAGCCTGGATGGTGTCGATGCGGCATTGGTAGCTCACAAAAATAACAGCTTTGAGCAGGTTGACCAGGCCTTTGTACCCTATCCATCCGAAATCAAACAGATATTGCTGGCGTTGCATCAACCGGCCATTAACGAACTGCACGATGCAGCGCTGATGGGAAATAATCTGGCCGGGCTTTACGCAGAGGCCGTGCTAAAGATTTTGCAGCAAAGCCAATTACCAGCCTCGGCAATTACCGCGATTGGCTGCCACGGGCAAACCATACGTCATTGCCCGGACCTGCCTGATGGCCAGGCTTACACGCTGCAAATCGGCAACCATGCGCGGCTGGCTGAACTTACAAAGATCGCCGTGATTGGGGATTTCCGTAGCCGTGATATTGCCGCAGGCGGCCAGGGAGCACCTTTGGTCCCGGCTTTTCACCAGGCGGTATTTGCCAGCCTCGCTAAAAATCGCGCCATTATCAACATCGGCGGCATCGCCAATATTTCGTGGTTACCGATAGATGGTCAAGTGACCGGATTTGATTCCGGCCCTGGCAATATGCTTCTCGATCAATGGACGCTGAAGCATACAGGTCAGGCCTATGATGACAATGGTGTATGGTCTGCCAGTGGGCAGGTAAATACGGAATTGTTAGAAGCCATGCTCGCTGAACCCTATCTGGACCAGGTTGCGCCAAAAAGTACCGGGCGGGATTTGTTTAACCAGCAATGGCTGGCGCAACATTTACAAGCGGTTGATGACAGCCCTGAAAACATCGCCTGCACCTTGCTGGAACTCACTGCGTTTAGCATTGCTGATGCCATCAAACGCTTTTGCCCCAAAATAGACGAAGCGTACGTCTGTGGTGGTGGCGCGCATAACGGCTTACTGGTAGATCGCTTATCCGCACTGACAGGCTGCGCGATTGAGCCCACCGACAAATTGGGCGTGGATGTAGATTGGGTCGAAGCTGTAGCATTTGCCTGGCTGGCGCAGCGCTGTGTCGATGGTTTGAGTGGTAACCTGCCCGCTGTCACTGGGGCACAAGGCTCTCGCGTGCTCGGCGCTATTTATCCCGCTTAACGTATTTCTTCTCACGTATGCAGTGCACTGCACCAGGATCAAGGTTAAAACTGGTGCATGTTTTTACAGCATTTTCTGTGTTTTCACTTTCAATCTCCCCGCGAGTGCGCTTTTTAAGAGTTGATTGCGTATAATTTAGCCTTAAAACCTGTCTACCTATTTTGAGCATGTTATGGCAACCAAAGCGACCATTACTTTTGATACCGACACCCCCGCAATAGAACTCCCGATCCTGAAAGGTTCGCTAGGCACCGATGTCATCGATATCCGCAGCCTGGGCAAGCACGGCATTTTCACTTATGACCCGGGATTTATGTCCACCGCGGCTTGTGATTCCGGCATCACTTTTATTGATGGCGAAGAAGGGCTGCTGTACTACCGCGGCTATCCTATCGAAACCCTGGCTGAAAATTGCGATTTCCTGGAAGTTTCCCATCTGCTATTGCATGGTGAATTGCCAAATGCCACGCAAAGCGAAGAGTTCGTCAATGCGATCCGCAAAAACAGTATGCTGCATGACCAGATGAGCAATGTGTTTCGCGGCTTCCGGCGCGACGCTCACCCGATGGCGGTGATGATTGCGGTAGTTGGCGCGATGGCAGCGTTTTACCCTGACAACAATGATGTCAGCAACCCGGATTCACGCAAACGCGCGGCGATGCGCCTGCTGGCGAAGGTGCCAACCATTGCAGCCTGGAGCTACAAGTACAATATCGGCCAGCCGTTTATGTACCCGAAAAACAATCTGGGCTACGCTGAAAACTTCATGCACATGATGTTCGCCACACCATGTGAAGAATATGTGCCTAACCCTATCCTGGCGCGCGCGTTTGAACGCATCCTGATCCTGCATGCAGATCACGAACAGAATGCTTCAACGTCAACTGTACGCCTGGTCGGTTCCAGCGGTGCCAATCCATTCGCGTGTATTGCTGCCGGCATTGCCTCATTGTGGGGGCCGTCACACGGCGGCGCCAACGAAGCTACCTTGAATATGCTGGAAGAAATGGGCGACATCAGCCGCATTGGTGAATTTATCAACCGTGCCAAAGACAAAACCGACAGCTTCCGCCTGATGGGCTTCGGCCACAGGATCTACCGTAACATGGATCCGCGTGCCTCTATCATGCGCAAGACCTGCCATGAAGTGTTGAATGAACTGGGTTTGCAGGATGACCCTATGTTCAAGCTGGCGATGGAGCTGGAGAAAATTGCGCTGGAAGACGACTATTTTGTTTCACGCAAGCTTTATCCTAACGTCGATTTTTACAGCGGCATCGTTATGCGCGCGATGGGCATACCGAACTCCATGTTCACCGCCATTTTTGCACTGGCGCGTACTGCCGGCTGGATTTCACAATGGTGTGAGATGAACGCCGACCCGGAGCAGAAAATCGGCCGTCCACGTCAACTTTATGTTGGCGAAACGCGTCGCGAATTCGTGCCACTGAATCAACGCTGATTTTCCAGCCTGCTGGATTCAAGTGTGCTGAAAAAACAAAAAAACGCCGGAAATTCCGGCGTTTTTTATTGTGCATTAAATCGATTAAACCGAGAAAGAGCTACCGCAACCACACGTGGTGGTCGCATTCGGGTTACGAATCACAAACTGTGAACCCTGCAGGCTATCAGTGTAATCAATTTCCGCACCTGCCAGATATTGCAGGCTCATCGGGTCAATCAGCAAAGTAACGCCATCTTTATCCACTTGCGTGTCGTCGTCGTTCACTTCCTCTTCAAAGGTAAACCCATATTGAAAGCCGGAGCAACCGCCACCGCTGACAAACACGCGTAATTTGAGGTCAGGCGTGCCTTCCTCATCAATCAGTTCTTTCACCTTTTTAGCGGCGTTATCGGTAAATACCAATGGGACTGGCATTTCAATATCAATCATTGCTTCTGCGGTCATCATAGACTCCTGTCAAACTCTCAAATTCAATATGGCGATGAAATTAAATATTTCAAGTCAATTCGGGTACAGCCACTTCAGGTGGCTGCTCACCCAGGTAAATCAACTTGCCTTCAATCACTGCACCGGTATGCATTTCCAGTGACTTGTAATACAAATCACCCACAATACGGGCCTTGCTTTGCAATTCTATAAATACCGAGGATTTTACCGGCCCGCGGATAATCCCGTTCAACACAATTTTGGAAGCTTCCACTGCCCCGGTAATGGCGCCATTCTCGCTGATAATCAGCGTACTCGGGTGCTCACGTTTTTCAATCAGGTTTCCGGCTATCTGGCCATCTACCCGCAAACCACCTGCGAAGTGCATATTGCCTTGTATCTGTGTATCGTGACCGACCAATGTATCAATATGGCTGTCGATGTGAACGCTTTTTTTGAAAAACATGGCATTTCCTGTTCCGAGTCAATTATTCTGAATGCGTGCTCGTTTCTAGAACCTGTACAAGCAATATTCTACACACACCTAACGCTTGGTTATTTTCTTGTAAAACACCAATTCTTCTTTCAGTTTGATGTTTTCATCTTGCTGGGCCGTCAGCGTTTTTGCGAGATTATTGCTGGTTGCCAGCTCTACCTGCAATTCACGCTGTGAGGCAATTAACTTTTTCTGATATTCAATATTTTCTGAAGTCACCTGACGCAGGCGCTCACGAACGTATTCACTATTATCATCATGCAGCGCCCAGTAAGCCAGTGCAAAGCCAAGCAGCAGGTTAATGACCGCCAGTGTGCCCTGAAAATACCAGGGCCGATGTGAACGTACTGCAACTTGCTTGGCTGTTAGCCCAAAATGGTTCCTGAGTCTTCTGCGTATGGGTCGTATCATTATGGCAATAATGGCAACACTTGCAAACCTGTATCTGACGCCAGCCCAAACATGATGTTCATATTCTGAACTGCCTGGCCTGAAGCGCCTTTCACCAAATTATCTTGCACGATAATGATGGTGACATAATCATTTGCCCGCGGATATAAAGCCACCCGCAAAAAATTGGAGCCGCGCACTGAACGTGTTTCCGGCAACGCACCTGCAGGCATCACATCCACGAAATAATCATTCTGGTAACGCTGCTCATATACTTGCTGCAATGCCTGTTTGGCGCCCTCCGCATTCAGTTTTACATGCAGTGTGGACAACATACCGCGAATCATTGGAATCAGATGAGGTACAAAGATTAAATTGACCGCATCGCTGCCCGAGAGTTTCTTCAATTGCGCCAGAATTTCAGGGTGATGCCTATGCCCGGCCACGCCGTAGGCTTTGAGGTTATCACCGGCTTCGGAGAATAAAGTGCTGACTTCGGCTTTTCTGCCGGCGCCGGATACACCGGATTTGGCATCTGCAATTATCGGGGCTGAAAAATCAATCCAGCCATTTTCCAGCAATGGCGCCAGGCCTAGTAAAACAGTTGTTGGATAACAGCCTGGATTACCGATCACTTGTGCTTTGGCCACATCGTCTGCGTACAATTCAGGCAGGCCGTAGACCGACTGTTTCAATATATCGGTGCAGCTATGTGGAAGTTTGTACCATTTTTCAAACTCTGCTGCATCCTGCAGCCTGAAATCTGCCGCCAGATCAATCACCTTCACACCCGCTGCAACTAGTGCAGGCGCCTGGCTCATTGCCACGCCATGCGGTGTAGCAAAAAATACGACGTCGCACTGAGTTAAATCAACGGTTGTGGGATCACTGAACGTTAAATCGACCACGCCTCGCAGACTTGGAAACATATCAGCCACTGGCAAACCAGCTTCACCACGCGAAGTGATGACCTGCAATTGCACTTGCGGATGCCGTGCCAGCAACCGCAATAACTCTACACCTGTATATCCGGTGCCACCGACAATGCCGACTTTAATCTTTTCCATAGACTTCAACCAAACTTGCGATTCATGCAGAGAAAAATAAAACGATAAATGAAAAAGGCCGCCAACGCGACCTTTTTGCACAACTCTCTTGTAACAAACGTGAAATTAACGTTTGGAGAACTGCTTCCGGCGACGCGCTTTACGCAGGCCGACTTTTTTACGTTCAACTTCACGCGCATCACGGGTAACAAAACCAGCGTGAGACAAAGCACTCTTCAACGCTGTGTCGTAGTCGATCAATGCGCGGGTAATGCCGTGACGGACAGCACCAGCTTGACCAGACTCACCACCACCGTGCACGTTGACCAAAATGTCAAACGTAGCTGTGTTATTTGTTAATTCCAGTGGTTGACGCAAAATCATGCGAGAAGTTTCGCGTGAGAAATAAACGTCAGCCGGCTTGTCGTTCACTACGATGTTGCCACTACCGGACTTAATGAACACACGTGCCACTGAGCTTTTGCGGCGGCCGGTGCCATAGTTGTATTTACCGATCATGCTTTATCCTAATCGTCTGTATTTAGATGGTTAATGTTTGCGGTTGCTGAGCAATGTGCTCGTGCTTGTCACCGGCATACACTTTCATTTTCTTGATCATGGCATAGCCCAAAGGACCTTTTGGTAACATGCCTTTTACTGCTTTTTCCAACGCACGACCTGGGAAACGGTCTTGCATTTTAGAGAATGTAGTTGTTGTGATACCACCTGGGTAACCGGAGTGACGGTGATACAATTTGCCACCAGCCTTGTTGCCAGTCACTTTAATTTTGTCTGCATTTACGACAACGATGTAGTCACCGGTGTCTACGTGCGGAGTGTAAATAGCTTTATGCTTACCACGCAGGCGGTGAGCAATAGCACTGGCCAAACGACCCAAGACCAAATCTGTGGCGTCGATCACGAACCAATCACGTTGTACTTCATGCGATTTTGCTGAAAATGTTTTCATTTTATAACTACCGAGTTATAGCGTGTAAATTAAGAGGGCGGATTATAAGCCAGCTTGAGAAAGCTTGTCAACGAATAATCAGAAAAAAGAAATCGATGGTACGCCATTGATCACAATCATGCAGCGAGCAATCGCTGCCGGTATGTGTTTCTCTCGTCAATTATGCAAATAATTCGAAAAAAGATTAAATTATTCTCTTTTCTCATTGATTTTTATGGGTTTTCCGATTCCTAATGCTATATTAGGCCATTCATTAAGTTTCTGTACAAGCTTTTAATTTTAAAAACCATTACTTGTATCATGCTTTTTGGCATACATCACTATAAAAAGAGCAGTCACTTCACAGCCTTAAACAGGTTGCGACTTATCTCTTTATTTTTTCTCGGCTATGCGTCCGTTTCGAATGCCGCCGAGTTGAATACACTCAGTATCGAATCTGGGCTTGATGAGCCGTTCCTCGCGCAATTCAGAATATATAACGCGCAATCCAGCACAGACCTAAGCTGCTTTACCCTGCAACAACCACCTTCTGCCGACCCAATCCAGCTTGAATATACCACCTTGGGCAATCAGCAAGGCGCAATCATGTTATGGTCGAATAGCGCGATTTCCATCCCGCTAAAACTTACCCTGATTGATAACTGCCAGCACATCAGTCAAACCTTAAGTATACAGGCCGATAATAGCGTCACTGTTTCAGCGCCAGTTTCCACCAGTCAAGTTGCCTCTCAGACAACGCCTGTGCAACCAGCAATAGCAGAGCCTGTCGCTAATAAGCCTTCCGTGCAAACCGGGATCATTCCAGTGCCGACTGTGATATCCCCGGATGTTCCGCTAGATACTTACAATGCATTGCAACAACAAATAAGCGCACTTCAAGTCGACTTTAAACAATTACAGAAAAAATCCGATGTGCTTTATGCCAGCAATCTTGCCCAGGCAGATATTTTGACGACGCTGAAGAATCAGCTCACTCAACTGCAAAATGAAAACCACCTGTTGCGCACGCTGGTACTGACGCTGAGTTTGGCATTAATTGTCAGCGGCTATTTCTTCGCCGATTGGTTGCGTCGGTATGCCGCCATTCCCAAAACACCGAAAGTGCGCGAGAAAGCTAAAGAAAACACTAGTCATTCTGCCCAACCTAGCCACACAGATACCCTTGCCAGAACTCAGCATGTGCAGGCTACGCACCCGCAGGCGACGCCTCACACACAATCGCCTTACCAGCCAACCAGCCCGGTGACAAACAGATTTCAATCGGTTCCGCTGCATGCGAATGATGATGCAGTGTCACCCGCTGGCGAGCCACAAAGAATCAGTTCACAGCAAAGCACCAACGCAGTGATGCAGGATGCTTCCAGGCTATTTACCCATGGTCGCACCAACCAGGCGATTGAGCATTTGCAGCAGCATCTGGCCCGCCACCCGAAATGTTCGCCGTGGATGTGGCTATATCTCCTCGATTTATTATCCAAAGAAGATAAGCAACAAGAGTTTGATGTTGTGGCCGGGGAATGCAGAAAGCATTTCAACCTTAGCGTGGAGCGCAGCCCTGACCTTAAACAACAAGGGATTGAATCTTACCCCCGCATCATGAAGGCTTTGCAACAGACCTGGGGCACGCCACAGGTAATTTCTCTGATTGACGACCTGGTTTACAACACACGCCTGGTGCCACGTATGGGGTTTGAGCGCAGTGTGTTCGAAGAGCTGATGATGCTGAGAGAAGTGGCCTGCCAGACCCAGAACCTGCCTACCACACAGCCAACAGCCAAAACTACAGCCGATGCGGAATCGATGAGTGATAACCTGCGTGAACTGCAAAAGCTCTCAGGTGATATTTATGTGCTGGCACCTGTAGACCAGACGCCTTTCCAGTACTGGACCGACTTTACGTTCGAGCTGGATGAGCCTTCAACGGCGCGCAAATCAGCCTAACCAGTAAGCGCCTGCAAACCCCGCCGTTAAAGCGGCACCTATCCACACATTATCCAGAAAAGCTTTGAAACAGCGCTGCGGGTCGCGGTTGCTGATCAGCTGATATTGGCGCGCAATCAACACAATTGCCAATATCCAGCCCAGCCAGAATGACCATGTAAAACCTGAATCTATCGCGACAGCGGCAACAATCAGCATCATCACTGTAAAACAGCCCATGATTGCCAGTACGTCAAAGCGCCCGAAAGTAATCGCTGACGAGCGAATACCAATTTTAAGATCATCAGCGCGGTCCACCATGGCATACGCCGTATCATAGGCGACAGACCAGAATACATTGGCCAGCAATAACCACCATGCCACCGCTGGCACTTGTCCTTGCAAAGCCACAAATGTCATCGGGATACCAAAGCCGAATGCCAGTCCCAGATAAGCCTGCGGAATCGCGAGAAAACGTTTGGTATAGGGATAACTGATGGCAAGAAATAAAGCGGGTACTGACCAGGCCACCACATGCCAGCCAAGGGTGCATACCAGGGCAAAAGCGATCAGCGCCAGGACGATGGCTACCAAATAAGCTTCTTTGACTGAAATTTCGCCGGTTGCCAATGGCCTTGCCTGCGTACGCGTTACCGCACCGTCCCAATGCCGGTCCGCAATATCATTAAGTGCGCAACCAGACGAGCGCATCAGGATAGTGCCTAATACAAACACAACAACCACATGCAAATCAGGCCGTCCCTGACCGGCAATCAGCAGCCCCCATAAGGTAGGCCACATCAATAACCAGATACCGATGGATTTATCCAGCCGGGTCAGGCGGTAATAGGCATTCCATTTTGCAAACGACAACATTATTTTTAATCCATCATCGCTGTTAATTGTGGCAGAAAAACTTCAGTGACCAGTAAGTGATGTCGTTGCAGGCAAAACAAAGAACGGCGAGCCCATAAGGGCTGGTTTGTCTTTAACGTCAAACTTTGAGACACAGTTTGGTATAGAGGGTGCGCAGAAGATAATTTGCGGAAATGCAATGCGCCACGCTCAACTTTAGGATTAGCAAACAAGGCGGCACCCAAGGGCAGGCGCCCCATTTTGCGCAGGCCATTCCATAGTCCGCGCAGATCTTTGCGGGCAATCACACTATGTGCAAACACGCGCGGTTGCCCGTCTCCCATCAGCCAAACCTCGCGCACCCAAGCGTGGGTGCCGGCTGGCAACTGTAATAGCTGCCGCTCATCAACATGGGGCTTGCTCCATGCTTCATGGTACAGCTGCACGGAAAAATCAGCATAGTGCCGCTTTAGCCTAGCAGTCAGTGAACCACGCTCTTGCAACCACGGCCGCAAGGCACCAGCAATAATCAATCTAGCCTGCCAGCCGGCGTCATTGCGATAATGAACGCGTTGCATTCAGGTCACTGCTGGGGGAGCTTAAAAGTTTTAGGCAACCATACCCACAATTGCCCCTGCTGACGCATGGCACCTGCCAGCTTACCGGCAGCTTCGCCATCACCCCAATAGATATCAGCGCGAACGCCACCTTTGATGGCACCGCCAGTATCTTGTGCCACCATCAGTTGCTGCAGCAGCTTATCAGAGTCAGGATAAGGATAAGTCGTTGCCATGTATACAGGCGCACCTAATGGAATATAGAACGGGTCCACCGCAATACTGCGTGCAGCCGTTAATGGGACACCGAGGGCACCTAGCGGGCCTGATAAGCCAGTTGGTAACAATTTAAAAAATACATAGCTGGGGTTGGCATTGAGCAAACCCTGTAATTGATCCGGATGTTGTTGCCCCCAGGTTTTAATGCCTTGCATGGAAGCTTCGCTGGCAGTCAGCTCGCCGCGCTCGACCAGCACTTTACCAATAGACTGGTACGGATGACCGTTCTGGTCAGCATAACCCACCGGAATACGCTCGCCACTTTCCAGCTGCACAATGCCTGAACCTTGCACCTGCAGGAAGAATGCTTCTACAGCGTCATCTACCCACAACAGTTCATTACCCAGCAATGGCGACTGCACTTGCTCAATTTCAGTACGGGTATAATAAGGCACCAGTGTTTGCCCTTGCACACGGCCACGCACGCGCTTGTATTTAAGGTCGGGAAACAAATTGGACAGATTGACCGTAATCAGGTCTGCCGGCACTTTATACAAAGGCACAGGATAACGCTCGCTGGCTGTTTTTGCGCCTTTTAATACCGGCTGGTAATAACCTGTGATCAGACCTTGCTGAGCGCCTTCAACTTGTTGCGTGGCATAAACATTGAAATACTGCTGCCAGTAAGCCTTGATTGCATTGGCATCATCACTTTTGACGGTGGGCGCCGCAGCACATACCGCTTGCCAGTCAGGCTTTTTCTTTAATCCCTGGCAACTTTGCAACCATGCCGCCCAGCTGGCAACCCAGTTCTCATTCTCCACCCCTGGCATCTCTATCCAGCTCACTGGCGTTAATAACGCAAAAGGCGAGGTAGGCACAGGACGAGTGCTTTGCGTAGCCGTGTCAGGCTTTTCAGCCGTCTTACTCACCGGTGGATTGGATGCAGGTTTTTTGGTAGGGACCGGCGCAGCAGACTGGCAACCAGTCAGTGCAAAGGCCATCACAACAGACATTAGCAAAAGAACCGATTTACTGGCGCTGATTTTTTTTGTTAAAAACACATTAATTAATTTCAATTGAATCTTTTCTATAGACTAGCTTAACAAGCTGAGGGCTAGCCTTAATGTAAGCCTGCCGCCTGGTGCAGCCAGAAAGTCGGGATATCCACCTCAAACCAGTGTCCATCTACCGCCACCATCTGGTAAGTGCCGTACATCTCGCCACTCGGCGTATTAAACATGACGCTGCTGGTATATTTATATTCAGCATCCGGCGCCAGCAAAGGCTGCTCTCCAATCACACCCAGGCCTTTGACTTCGCGTACCTGCTGCATGGCATCGGTAATCACCCAGTGCCGGCTAATCAATTGCGCAGGCGTTTTGCCGGTATTACGGATGGTGATGGTATAGGCATAGACATACTGCCCGGCCTCCGGTGAAGACTGATCATGCAGGTATTCGGTGACTACCGACACTTCGCATGCATATAATTCGCTATCTGCCATATATTAACCAATCATGCCTGTGGTAGGAGAGCTGGGGCTGGCAGAATACAGTTTTTTCGCCATCCGTCCGGCCAGGAATGATTCACGTCCCGCCTCAACCGCTTTTTTCATGGCGCCTGCCATCAATACCGGGTCACGCGCTGCGGCAATCGCGGTGTTCATCAGCACACCCGCACAGCCCAGCTCCATCGCAATCGCGGCATCCGAAGCACAACCTACACCGGCATCCACCAGCACAGGAATTTTTGCGCTCTCGATAATGATTTGCAGATTCCAGGGGTTCAGAATCCCCATGCCGGAACCGATCAGCGAGGCCAATGGCATCACAGCGACACAGCCTATATCTTCCAGCTGCCTGGCAATAATCGGGTCATCCGAGGTGTACACCATGACCTCAAAGCCCTCCTTAACCAACACTTTTGCAGCAGCAATGGTTTCCGTCACATTAGGATATAAAGTATTCGGGTCACCGAGCACTTCCAGCTTGACCAGGCGGTGATCGTCGAGTAGCTCACGCGCCAGGCGCAGTGTACGCACGGCATCATCAGCACTGTAACAGCCGGCAGTGTTCGGCAGATAAGTGAACTCGGTTGGTGGCAGATAATCCAGCAATGAAGGCTCGTTGGCATTCTGGCCAATATTGGTGCGTCGGATGGCGACAGTGATAATTTCGGCGCCACTGGCATCAATCGCCGCGCGCGTTTCCGCAAAGTCTTTATATTTACCGGTACCCACCAGCAGGCGGGATTCATAACTTTTACCGGCAATTACCAGTGCATCACTCATGTATTTATTCTCAAATCTTGATTGTGTGAATTTAGGATTAGCTAATAGCTATTTTGGTTGCAGGCGATTTCAACACCTGACTGATCTAACCACCGCCGACGGCGCCAACAATTTCCAGCTTGTCATTGCCTTGCAGCTGCACTTCTGGGAACTGGCTGCGCGGCACGATATCCCCGTTACGTTCGATGGCAATCCGCTTGCCTGTTAACTGCATATGTTCAACCAAGGCCAGCACCGTCATCGCCTCTGATGGCAGTTGCATGGCTTTACCATTGACAAGAATTTGCATCCCACTCTTCATTTTTCATTTATCCAGCCGTTATTTTACGAAATATTGACGCAATTGGCTTTTAGTTTTTAAGTGCTGGTTTGCTTGTCATCCAATAGTCATGCGCGCGCGTTAAAACAGGCAAACATGGCATCATGTTTGCTTTGATGTTGTAGCGGCGCAAATACAGCATCACAATTGGACCAAATTGGGCACTTTAAGCCTTTAACCCTTTGCTCAATCTGGAACTTTTTGTTAATTTTGTCGCCACAGACACGACGAACAAAATTCGTTATGTCGTACTGGAAATATTGAATCCCAAAAGGAAAACTGAAATGCAAATTGTAGAGTCTTATCAAGCAGCTTCATCTGTTCATTTTTTAACCGATGAAATTTATTCCCCAGGCTTAAACACTGCTGCTGACGTGATCGCTTCAAAAGCGTCGCTTAAAGCACAGGAACATAAAAAAGCCATACTCGAGTTACATCGCTTTCTGGAATCCAGTTGCGATTGCGTTTAAAGTTTTAAAACACGCTCGATTCTGACCCAGGCTGGGTCAATATTTTATTTGCACAAGCGGAATCAAAGCATCGGATAGTGCGCTTGCACTGTTTTCGCTTTTTTGCTGGTAGCAGATAAAAGACAAAAAAGATGGCACTTAGCCATCTTTTTATTTTTTGCCTGACCAATACGCAGATGCCAGTGCGGCATCCACGCATCAAAGACTTAACTACTCAATCACCAATTCAGGACGACCTTTTTCTGGCCAGTCCAGATGGAAGAATTGACCACGCGGATGATCTTTACGCTCATAAGTATGTGCGCCAAAGAAGTCACGCTGGCCTTGCAACAGGTTAGCCGGCAAATCAGCACTTCTGTAACCATCATAATACGCCAGCGCCGCCGCAAAGCCTTGCGCAGGAATACCATTCGTCACCGCCAGAGCAATCACCTTGCGCCAACCTGCCTGGCCTTCGTTCATCGCGTTCGTGAAATATGGGTCCAGCATCAGGTTTTTCAGGCGGGAATTCAGTGCATATGCATCCGTGATTTTTTGCAGGAAGCGCGCGCGGATGATACAACCGCCACGCCAGATTTGCGCGATTTCGCCGAAGTTGAGTTTCCAGTTGTAAGCTACTTGTGCTTTATCTATCAGTTGGAAACCTTGTGCATAGGCGCAAATTTTTGAGCAATACAAAGCATTCTTGATCGCTTCGATAATCGCTGGCTTGTCGGTTTCTTTCACAATCTCGGGGCCTTTGAGAATGCGGCTGGCTTCCACGCGCTCTTCTTTCAGGCTGGATAATGCACGGGCATACACGGCGGCGGCAATCGCGTTGGCAGGAGCACCCAATTCCAATGCGTTGGCAGCAGTCCACTGACCGGTACCTTTCTGGCCTGCGGTATCCAGGATATTGTCGACCAGGAAGCCTTTGCCGCCTGGATCTCTTTGTTGCAGGATATCTGCGGTAATTTCAATCAGGAAGCTGGACAACTCGCCCTTGTTCCATTCGGCAAATACCTTTCCGATTTCATCTGCCGGCATACCCAGCAGGTTTTTCATCAACCAGTAGGCTTCGCAGATCAACTGCATATCGATGTACTCGATACCGTTGTGCACCATTTTTACATAGTGACCGGCACCGTCAGGGCCAATATATTCTGCACAAGAGAAACCGCCTTCGACTGGCTTGCCTGGCTCGCCACCTTCCATCGGCGTGCCGGTAACCGGGTCTACCTTGGCGGCGATATCACGCCAGATCGGCTCCAGGCTCGACCATGCCTTGCGGGTGCCGGAAGGCATCAGTGAAGGACCAAAACGCGCACCGGTTTCACCACCGGAGACGCCGGAACCTATGAACTCTATGCCTTTAGCGGCCAACTCTTTTTCACGACGGATAGTGTCAGTCCACAATGCATTACCGCCATCAATAATAATGTCACCCTGCTCAAGGAAAGGCAGCAAAGCATTAATGGTCACATCGGTGGCGCTGCCGGCTTTTACCAGCAACACAATTTTACGAGGACGCTTGATACTCAGCACGAAAGAAGCCAGATCAGCATGACCGACCACACGTTCATGTGACGGCTCCTTGGCTTTGCATTCCTCAATAAAATTCAGCATTTTTTTCGGGTCACGGTTGTATACCGCGATGGTGTAACCGTGGTCGGCAATGTTCAGGGCCAGGTTTTGGCCCATCACTGCGAGGCCCACCAGGCCGATGTCAGCATTTTTTGTGGTCATATCAGTCTCTTAAATTTTTGATTTGGTTAAAAAAAAGCACAGGCTTTTGGCCTGTGCTTGGACTTCATAGTGTAATTGAACGTTCAATGCTTGCTGAAAAACCAACCTTAACAACACTCATTTATCGCTCAACCCAACTAATTATTTTAATGCGTTGCCCAACAAGTGCAGCGCCAGCTGGTAACCGATGCCAGCCACCTGTGCATCATATCTTTCACCCTCATCGCGCATAAAGGCATGTTGTCCATTCACTTCATGCCAGGTGTAATTCAAACCAGGGATGTTAGCGAAACGGTTATACAACTCAGCTCGCTTGTCGCCAGGAATATGCGGATCTTGCTTACCCCAGATCATCAGCAACTCGCCTTTGATCTCGTTTACTCGCTCCATGCTGTGCTGGCCAGGCTTATTGGGGATAAGGGTAGTATGTAAATCGGTGGCGTAGAAACAGGCGGTTGCTTTTACTTCTGGCTGCAAAGCCGCACGGAATGCCAGGTGACCACCGATACAGAATCCGGCTGCGCCCAGTTTGCCGCTATACCAAGGCTGCGCATTCAGGAACTCAATCATGGCGCGGTTATCAGTGTCGTAAGCCTGCACATCTTTGGCAAATTTATCCGCGTTACCTTTATCACGGCCGGCATCATCATAACCAAGCACGGTACCAATAGGGTTTAACTCATGAAACACTTCAGGCACCAGCACCGCATAGCCGTGGCTAGCTAAAAAGCGTGCTGCACGTTCGATAGGGCCGGTCTGCTGGAAAATTTCCGAATAAAACAAAACCGCAGGTACTTTACCATCCTGTTTTGGACGGTGAACATAGGTGCGCATCACCCCGGTCGGCGTGTCCAAATCAACGATTTCGCTTGTAATCAGCATAACTATCCTTCAACAATCAAAAATATCGGCTATTCTAGCGCTGTTTCGCTGGCTTTTCACTGTATTAATGGCTAGTCGCAGAATTTTTTGCATTTCCCTGCGCTGAATTAGCCTGGTTATTCCTGAGAAAAATGGTCACAAGGAGCAAGCATGTGCACTCTGGTTCAAGCGTTTATTGCATTTACTTTGCTATGGTCTGTACATGCTGCATTTGCAGAGCCTGATCGCGAGCTGGTGTACAAACTAAAAGCATCCGTTGTGAAAGTGCATGTGATTACGCAAACGGGTGGTCATGGCGTTGGCACAGGCGTAGTTGTCGCCAAAGATGCCGTCGCCACCAATTGCCATGTACTGGCAAACAGCAATGGCATCAGCATTTCAAAATTCGGCGAAAGCATCAGTCCGGTCGGCATGGTCGCAGATTGGGCGCATGATGCCTGTTTGCTTAAATTCCAATATCTGGAACTTGCACCAGTCAAGCTGGCGTCGGCAGCTTCCCTGCATTATGGAGACGAAATCTTCACCATAGGCTTTCCCGGCGGCCCACCCAAACCACAAACAATTGCCGGTAAGGTGCGTGCGCTTTACCCTTATGACGGCGGCATTATCGTGCGCTCAGACGCAGCGTTTGTCATGGGCTCCAGCGGCAGCCCTACTTTCAACCAGGCCGGTGAACTGGTCTCGCTGAGCACTTTTAAAAGCCCGGGCAAGCACGCGTATTTCTACAGCATTCCGGTGGAGTGGGTACAGGCTTTAATGCAGAAAGATAGCGTATCAACCCCTGCTTCGGATGGCACGCCATTCTGGGATTTACCCCTCATTGAGCGACCTTACTGGATGCAAGTGGTACAACCCTACCAAAATAGCGACTGGAAAGAACTGGAGGCTATTTCACGCGCCTGGTTAAGCCAGCAGTCCAACTCGGCGGAAGCGGCTTTTTACCTGGCAAGTGCGCTGCACGGGCAAGGTCAACTTGATGCTGCCGAGCAATCCTATCAGCAATCTGTGAAGCTGCAACCGGCGCATATTGATGCCTGGATAGGTCTGGCCATTCTCGCACAACAGAATCAACAAGCAGAGCTGTTAGCTGACGCCGAAAACCAACTCCGGCAATTGGATATGCAGGCGTTTACCGATTTGGAGCAGCGCCTGCGAGAGAACCGCTAAACTTTCACATATGCCATCAGGCAACATGCCTCTGATAGAATAACGTTTTTGACGTTTTGATATCCTCAGGCTTATGACTTCTCGCAATCAGCAACTGTTTGAACAATCCCAAAAACTGATCCCCGGTGGCGTCAATTCGCCGGTCCGCGCCTTCCGCAGTGTGGGTGGCACGCCGATTTTCTTCAAAAAAGGCGTGGGTTCCAGATTATGGGATGCCGATGGCAAGGAGTACATTGATTACATCAATTCCTGGGGACCGATGATTCTCGGTCATGCGCATCCGGAAGTAGTGGCTGCCGTGCAGCAAGCCGCTGCCAACAGCCTGAGTTTTGGTGCACCTACCGGCCTTGAGCTGGAAATGGCCGAACTGATTAATAAATTAGTGCCGAGCATGGAACAAGTGCGCCTGGTCAGCAGCGGCACTGAAGCCACCATGAGCGCCATCCGTGTAGCGCGAGGCTTTACCAAACGCAATAAAATCATCAAATTTGAAGGTTGCTATCACGGTCACGCTGATGCTTTATTAGTGAAAGCAGGTTCAGGCCTGCTGACCTTTGGCGAACCAAGCTCGGCTGGCGTACCTGCCGAAGTTGCGGCGCACACATTGACGCTGGATTACAACAATACGCAAATGTTGAAAGATACCTTTGCCAGCATAGGCGATGAAATCGCCTGTGTGATCCTGGAGCCAGTGGTCGGCAATATGAACCTGATTGTTCCACATCAGGAATTTTTGCTAACGCTGCGCGAGTTATGCACTCAACACGGCACCGTGCTGATTTTTGATGAAGTAATGACTGGCTTCCGCGTCGCCCTCGGCGGTGCACAAGCTTTGTATAACATCACACCGGATATGACCACACTAGGTAAAGTCATTGGCGGCGGTTTGCCGGTAGGCGCTTTTGGCGGCCGCAAAGACATCATGGGCGTGCTTGCACCATTAGGCCCGGTTTACCAGGCAGGCACTTTGTCAGGCAATCCGGTAGCGGTCAGCGCTGGCTTAACCACCTTGAAGCTGGTGCAGGCGCCAGGTTTTTATGAAAAACTGACCGCGCAAACTGCCAAGTTGATGGATGGCTTTAAATTTGCGGCAAGAAAAGCTGGCATAACTTTCAATGCACAAAGTGTAGGTGGTATGTTTGGACTATATTTCAGCGAAAACAACCCCACCAGTTTTGCCGAGATCATGCAGTCGGATAAAAATGCATTTAATAAATTCTTCCATAGCATGCTGGATAGCGGCATTTACCTGGGACCATCTGCTTTTGAAGCCGGCTTTGTCTCTGCGGCGCATACTGATAACGATATTGCCGAAACAATCACCGCAGCAGAAAAAGCGTTTGCAGCTTTGTAAACTTGTTGTCACTCATTGAATAAGTAAGTTTTCAGAGCATGTTAGCCCCGCTTGAATGGCGGGGCTAATCACATCTACCTACATACATCATAAAAAACCTACCCAAGCTCAAAAATTTTTGCTTTATTAGGTAAGCTGTAAAAATAATTCTTTTCTGCTTACAGAACACTCATACGCTTACAAGCCGGACTAAATCTATCGTGAAGTTAAATCTTCAAATTCAACTAGCAACTAGCAATTTCTCCGCTGCCAATTTGCCATTTAATTTTGGATATTCTGCTAGATTTTCATACACAACTTTCAACAAATGAAAATCATTCTCAACTGCAGAGTAAAAATGTATGCCTGAGTTATTTAACGCAGGCTAAACGATTGAAATTGCTAAACTTTAACGGTATCATTGAAGGTTCCTCCAAATGTTTTGTAAGTGAAGAATCTGGCAATGGATATGCAGTCCGACAACAACCTGATGAGTGCTTCTCAAGATTCCGCAACCGCCCTGGATAGCCAGCTCGGTTTAGCCCCGCAATCGCAGGGTTTATATGACAGACGTCATGAGAAAGATAGCTGTGGCGTGGGCTTTGTTGCCCACATTAAAGGCCAGAAGAGCCATGATATTGTTGCCAAAGGCCTGCAACTCCTCGACAACCTGACCCACCGTGGTGCCACGGGCTATGACCCGAAACTGGGTGATGGCGCCGGGTTGTTGATGCAAATGCCGGATAGCTTTATGCGTGAAGAGGCTGCTCAACTGGGCATGGCTTTGCCGGTGGCAGGTCAATACGCAGTGGGCCAGGCTTTCTTGCCACAAAATGCGGATAACCGTGCTAAATGCGAAGCCATTTTTGCGCAGATTATTGCTGAAGAAAATCAAACATTACTAGGCTGGCGCGATGTGCCGGTCGATAACAGCAACATTGCCGATGCAGCGCGAGCTGTTGAGCCAATGATGCGCCAGGTATTCATTGCCAGCACCGTGGCTGACAACAATGCATTTGAGCGCAAATGTTTTGTGATCCGCAAACGGATCGAGCATGCGATCCGCGCGCTTGCGTTACAGGATAATGCCCAGTTCTACATGCCTTCTTTCTCTTCACGCACCATAGTCTACAAAGGCATGTTGCTGGCGAACGAAGTCGGTGTTTATTACAAAGACCTGAAAGACGCCCGCGTTGTTTCAGCATTAGCGCTGGTTCACCAACGCTTCTCAACTAACACCTTCCCGGCCTGGGATCTGGCGCATCCATTCCGCATGATTGCGCACAACGGTGAAATCAACACGGTGCAGGGCAACGTCAACTGGATGACAGCACGTCACGAGACTATTAAGTCTGTAGTACTGGGTGAAGACCTGGAAAAACTGTGGCCGCTGATTGTTGAAGGTCAGTCTGACTCAGCCTGTTTCGACAACTGCCTGGAATTGCTGGTGGCCGGTGGTTACAGCCTGCCACATGCGATGATGATGCTGATTCCGGAAGCGTGGAACAACAATCCATTAATGGATGAAGATCGCCGCGCTTTCTACGAATACCACGCTGCCATCATGGAGCCATGGGATGGCCCGGCCGCAGTGGCGTTTACTGATGGCAAAATGATTGGCGCCACACTGGACCGCAACGGTTTGCGTCCAGCACGTTACCTGGTGACTGAAGATGACATCGTGATGATGGCGTCTGAAATGGGTGTAATCACTTTCCCGCAAGAAAAAATCGTGAAGAAATGGCGTCTGCAGCCAGGCAAAATGTTGCTGATCGATATGGAGCAAGGCCGCATCATCGATGACGAAGAAGTCAAAAAAGAACTGGCGCAAGCCAAACCTTACCGCCAGTGGATCGAGCAAACCCGTTTCCACGTGGCTGAATTGCCGAATGTGGGTTCCGGCGAAGTTGAATTGCAAGCCAGCCTGCTGGATACGCAACAGGCGTTTGGCTATTCACAGGAAGACCTCAAATTTGTTCTGCAACCAATGCTGGACAATGGTGAAGAAGGTGCTGGCTCCATGGGTAACGACGCGGCATTGCCAGTGTTATCCAACAAGGCTAAAACCTTGTACAACTACTTCAAGCAGCTGTTTGCACAAGTAACCAACCCGCCAATCGACCCGATCCGTGAAGAACTGGTGATGTCACTGGTGACCTTTATTGGCCCTAAACCTAACCTGCTGGCTGTGGATGAAACTAACCCGCCATTGCGTCTGGAAGGTAGCCAGCCGGTATTGAGCCTGGACGGCCTGGAAAAACTCAAGCAAATCGACACCTTAACCAAAGGCCAGTTCAAATCCATCGTACTGGATCTGACTTACGATGCGGCCTTGGGTAAAGATGGCATGAAAAAGGCGCTGGACATCCTGCATGACCAGGCCGAAAAAGCCGTACATGACGGTTACAACGTGTTGATCCTGTCAGACCGCACCGTATCAGCTTCACGTGTTGCGATTCCTGCGTTGCTGGCCTGTTCAGCAACGCATGAGTTCCTGGTGAAAGCCGGTTTACGTACCAGCACCGGCCTGGTGATCGATACCGGTTCCGCGCGTGAAGTGCATCACTTTGCCTTGTTGGCTGGTTATGGCGCTGAAGCCGTTTGCCCATGGCTGGTGTATGAAACCATCAAGACCATCAGCAGTGATGCAGAAAAAGCTGGCAAAAACTTTGTCAAAGCGGTCGGCAAAGGCTTGTATAAAGTCATGTCGAAAATGGGTATTTCTACCTACCAGTCATACTGTGGCGCACAGATTTTTGAAGCGATTGGCCTGAACAGCCAGTTTGTGAATGATTACTTCACCGGCACTGTCAGCCAGATCGAAGGGATAGGCCTGGAGCAAGTCGCTGAAGAAACCATGCGCATGCATGATCAGGCATTCGGCAACGACCCGACCTTGACCAACGCACTCGAAGCTGGTGGCGAATACGCCTTCCGCGTGCGTGGTGAAGAGCATTTGTGGACACCACAATCCATCAGCAAATTGCAAAGTGCTACCCGCACCGGCCAGTACGATACCTATAAAGAATATGCAGCGCTGATCAATGACCAAAGCCGCCGTCATATGACATTGCGCGGCTTGTTTGAAATCAAACCGGCAGCAGCAGCGATTCCACTGGATCAGGTGGAGTCTGCGAAAGAGATCGTTAAACGCTTTGCTACCGGTGCAATGTCACTGGGTTCTATCTCTACAGAAGCACACGCGACTTTAGCCGTGGCGATGAACCGCATTGGCGGTAAATCCAACACCGGCGAAGGCGGCGAAGACGTTAAACGCTTTATCCCGGTGCAAATCGATTCCAGCATCGCCAAGGTATTAGGCAGCGAACTGATTGAAGCGGATGTGTCACTGAAAGCGGGCGACTCCATGCGTTCACGCATCAAGCAAGTGGCTTCCGGTCGCTTTGGTGTGACGGCTGAGTACCTGAGCAGCGCGGACCAGATCCAGATCAAGATGGCGCAAGGTGCCAAGCCTGGTGAAGGCGGCCAGTTGCCAGGCCACAAAGTATCTCCATACATTGCGAAACTGCGTTTCTCAGTGCCTGGCGTAGGTTTGATTTCACCACCGCCACACCACGATATTTACTCGATTGAAGATCTGGCACAGCTGATTCACGACCTGAAAAATGCTAACCCACAAGCCTCTATTTCAGTGAAACTGGTGTCGGAAACCGGCATTGGTACTGTTGCCGCAGGTGTGGCGAAAGCCAAATCCGACCATATCGTGGTTGCAGGGCATGACGGTGGTACCGGTGCTTCACCATTATCATCAGTTAAACACGCAGGTACGCCGTGGGAACTGGGCCTGGCTGAAACACAGCAAACTTTGGTGTTAAACCAGTTGCGTGGCCGTATCGTGCTGCAAGTGGATGGTCAGATGAAAACCGGTCGTGATGTGCTGATCGGCGCCTTGCTGGGTGCGGATGAGTTCGGTTTCGCGACAGCTCCACTGGTGGTTGAAGGCTGTATCATGATGCGTAAGTGTCACCTGAACACCTGCCCGGTTGGCGTTGCGACTCAAGACCCTGAGTTGCGCAAGAAATTTACCGGCCAGCCAGAGCACGTAGTGAACTACTTCTTCTTTGTAGCTGAAGAATTGCGCGAGCTGATGGCCAGCATCGGTATTGCCAAGTTTGAAGACCTGATCGGCCGTGCTGACTTGCTGGACATGAAAGCCGGTATTGAGCACTGGAAGATCAATGGCCTGGATTTCAGCAAGATTTTCCACCTGCCGGACATGCCAGCCAGCGTATCGCGCAAAAACAATGACATCCAAGACCATGGCATTGCCAAAGCGCTGGATAACCAATTGATTGCGCTGTCACAAGCCGCGCTGGAAAAAGGTGAGAAAGTCACCCTGAATCTGCCTATCATGAATACCAACCGTACCGCAGGCACCATGCTGTCACATGAAGTCGCGCGCCGTTACGGTAATGATGGCCTGCCACATGACACTATCCACGTTAACTTTACCGGCACTTCGGGTCAGAGCTTTGCCGCTTTCCTGGCTAAAGGCATCACATTCGAGTTGACTGGCGAAGGTAATGACTACGTGGGTAAAGGCCTGTGCGGTGGGCGCATCATCATCAAACCACCAACCACTTTCCGTGGTTTGTCTTACGAGAACATTATTGTCGGTAACACCGTCATGTACGGTGCCACCACCGGCGAAAGTTTCTTGAGTGGTGTGGCTGGCGAACGCTTCGGTGTACGCAACTCCGGCGCGACTGCGATCATTGAAGGTGTTGGTAACCACGGCTGTGAATACATGACTGGCGGTACTGTGGTGGTGCTGGGTCAAACCGGCCAGAACTTTGCGGCGGGTATGAGCGGTGGTATTGCTTACATTTACGATGTCGATGGCCAATTCTCCAAGCGTTGCAATATGAGCATGGTGTCACTGGAAAAAGTCGAAGCTGCTGAAGCTGATGTTGGCAAGGTACAGCATTTGGGCCAGCCTGATGAAGTGATTCTGAAAGGCCTGATTGAGCAGCACGCAGCCTTGACCGGCAGTCCACGTGCCAAAGACATTCTGGCTGACTGGCCGGCTGAACGCGCAAAATTCGTCAAGGTGTTCCCGAACGAATACAAACGCGTGCTGACCGAAATGGCTGCGGCCTCGGCCAAACAAGCCGCTTAATCGTTGTTGTTATTGAATGCCCCGCGTCTGCGCGGGGTCTTGTTAAGGTTGCGCCTGACCGGCGCAATAGGGAAGAGATAATTTCACATGGGTAAAGTCACAGGTTTTATGGAGTTTGACCGCCTGGCAGAAGACAATCTGCCGGTTCCGCAACGCGTCAAAAACTACAAAGAGTTTGTTCTGCATTTGACAGACGACCAGGCCAAGCAACAGGGTGCACGTTGTATGGATTGTGGCATTCCGTTCTGTACTACCGGTTGTCCAATCAACAATATTATTCCTGACTGGAATGACCTGGTATACCACCAGGACTGGCGTAATGCGATTGACGTGCTGCATTCCACCAACAACTTCCCGGACTTTACCGGCCGTATCTGCCCTGCTCCATGCGAGGCTGCTTGTACGCTCAACATCAACAATGACCCGGTTGGCATTAAATCGATTGAACACGCGATCATTGATAAAGCCTGGGAAAATGGCTGGGTCACACCGCAGATCAACCCGAATAAAACCGGCAAGAAGATTGCGATTGTGGGGTCCGGTCCTGCAGGCCTGGCAGCTGCACAACAACTGGCACGCGCCGGTCACAGCGTGACTGTGTATGAAAAGAATGACCGTATCGGTGGCTTGCTGCGTTACGGTATTCCTGACTTTAAACTCGATAAATCCGGCATTGACCGCCGCATTAGCCAGATGGAAGCCGAAGGCGTGACCTTCAAAGTCAATCAATACGTAGGTGAAAACGTCAGTGCCGCTGATCTTGAGCGCGATTACGACGCAGTGGTGTTGGCGGGTGGTGCAGAGTTACCACGCGACCTGCCGGTGGCTGGCCGCGAGCTGGATGGCGTACACTTTGCAATGGATTTCCTGACCCCAAACAACAAAATGGTGGCAGGTGACAATGTGCCTGACCAGATCAAAGCCACTGGCAAACATGTCGTCGTGATCGGCGGCGGTGATACCGGTTCTGACTGTGTTGGCACCTCCAACCGCCATGGCGCAGCCAGCATCACCCAATTCGAGTTGATGCCGCAGCCGCCAGAAAAAGAAAACAAATTCATGGTGTGGCCGAACTGGCCGCTGAAAATGCGTACTTCCAGCTCTCACGAAGAAGGCGCTAGCCGTGACTGGTCTATCACTACCAAGGAACTGATCGGTGAAAACGGTAAGTTGACCGCACTGAAAGGTGCACGTGTCGAGTGGAAAGACGGCAAAATGATTGAAGTGCCTGGCTCTGAATTCACCATCAAAGCTGACCTGGTATTTTTGGCGATGGGCTTTGTTTCCCCGATCCAGAAGGTACTGGATGCATTCGGTGTAGAAAAAGATAACCGTGGCAATGCCAAAGCGACTACCGATGGCGAAGGCTGCTACAAAACCAGCAAAGCCAAAGTGTTTGCTGCCGGCGATATCCGCCGCGGCCAATCACTGGTGGTATGGGCGATCCGTGAAGGCCGCCAGTGCGCACGTGAAGTGGATGCCTTCCTGATGGGCTCTTCGACTCTACCTAGATAAACATAACATGCGATTCTGTTTTGCGATTCTGTTTTGTATAGCCTTCACTGGGTGTGCTCCTACGATAGAATCTGCAAAACGGGCTCAATTAAGTGCGGTATCCTGCTGTAGTACATTCGCTCAGTTTCCATATGAAGAATTTGAACCAACCGATCGTCAAATTAACTTCGATATAAATACCAATTCACCCTATTTTAAATTTAAATCTGGTGGAAGCTACTTCAAAGCATTCAAAATTAAACCATCACTACAAAATAATAAAAAACTATCCTTGCGAAGTTACATTCAAACCCTTGGGTTTGGTAGGAAGAATTATTTTTTTCAGCCTGCTTTATTACTATTAGATAAAGACTATGAAGTAGTTGCGGACTTAACTAAAGTTTCTGAGCTGATCAGAAATGATTTTTTCTCATCAGGAGATGTAGTTCTTAATAAATCCACCGACTTATCTACTAAAGTACAGTATTTAATCATTTACACTACCCCACAACTGATTGAGTCTACAACTCCATATCATTTTAATCAGTCCACATATGTTTCAGGAGTTGTTTTATCCAATGATGGAGTAGCTGAATTTCCCAGTGGTCCAACTGGAAAATTAAGTATCAAACTACAATAAATAAAAATGCTAAATAACGATATCTTCTTGCGTGCTTTACTTCGCCAGCCAACCGAATACACTCCGGTGTGGATGATGCGCCAGGCAGGCCGCTACCTGCCTGAATACCGTGAAAGCCGTAAAACCGCGGGCAGCTTTATGCAGTTATGCCAAAGCCCATCCTTTGCGACTGAAGTCACTTTGCAACCGTTGGATAGGTACCCGCAACTGGATGCGGCGATTCTGTTCAGCGATATTCTGACTGTTCCCGATGCCATGGGCCTGGGACTTTATTTTGAGGAAGGTGAAGGCCCGAAATTCGAGCGTACCTTGCAGGCAGAAGCCGATATCCTCAAGCTTGAAATTCCGGATATGTCCAAGCTGCAATATGTGTTTGATGCAGTCAGCAGCATACGCAAGGCACTCAATGGCCGCGTACCTTTAATTGGCTTCTCAGGAAGCCCGTGGACACTGGCGACTTATATGGTGGAAGGTAAAGGCGGTACCGATTTCCTGAATACCAAGAAGATGGGATACGCCAGGCCGGAATTGCTGCACCGTATTCTGGAAATTACCGCCCAGACAGTCATCCAGTACCTGAACGCGCAGATTGCTGCGGGCGCACAGGCGGTCATGATTTTTGATTCATGGGGCGGTGCCTTGTCACACAATGCGTATACTGAGTTTTCACTTAACTACATGCAGAAAATCGTTGCTGGCCTGACCAAAACAGCTGAAGGCCGCAAGGTACCTTGTATCGCCTTTACCAAAGGCGGCGGCTTATGGCTGGAAGCCCAGGCAGCGATTGGTGCAGATGCCCTTGGCCTGGACTGGAGCATGGATGTTGGTCATGCCCGCCAGCGGGTTGGTGACAAAGTAGCCCTGCAAGGCAATATGGATCCGGCGATTTTATTGAGTTCACCGGCAGCGATCGAGAAAGAAGTAGCGGGAATTCTGGCCAGTTATGGTCATGGCCATGGCCATGTGTTCAATCTAGGCCACGGCATTACACAGTGGACGCCGCCTGAGCATGCGGCCTGTATGCTCGAAGCCGTGCGTAAGCTGAGCCCGCAATACCACCAGTAAATGCTGAATTAAAAACCACATAAAAAAATCCCGCTACACATGAGCGGGATTTTTTTATGCGGCGCCGGTTACTTAAGCGTCATGCGCGACAAGGTTTTATCCTTATCAATAAAGTAATGCTTGAGTGCGCCAATGATATGCAAAACAATCACCGCCAGCAGGATAGTGGCAAACAACTCATGCGAATCTTTGAAAATATCGCGCAGATCTGAATTATCCAGGCCGCCGAATACATCGATTCCGAACCATTTCAATCCATATTTGCTGTACAGCGTCATCAACACGCCAGTCAAAGGCATCGCCACCATCAACACATACAGGAAATGATGTGCCGCTGTCGCCAGTTTACGTTCAAACGTTGGGTAACTGCTAAGCATGGCAGGCGGCGTATGGCTCACGCGCCAGAACACACGGAAAACCACCAGCCACAGCAAGGTAAAGCCTAGCGATTTATGCAGATTGAAATACAGGGTGCGCGCACTGCCAGGCTCATCCATCTGCCAGGTATAAATGCCCCAGCCAAATAAATCAAACTCGGTTTGCTTCGGACCATCTTTGGGTAACCCAGTCATATACCAGCCCAGTGCGAACATCCCCGCAATGGCCAATGCAATCAGCCAGTGCAGAATAACGGCAACTTTGGTATATCGTTGCGTAGAACTCATGTCTTCTCCTTGAAATCCCCTGTGACAACTGTCACTTTGTCATCACGAATGTATTGATTATGATGTATGAAACATTCATGGGTCAGTCAGCATGTTATCAAAAATCAAGCTATCGTGTGTTGGTGTTACATTTGCTTTTGTAACGTTTTGTAGCCCTGTGTGGGCAGACACATTTGAATTGAAAAAAGTTGCCGACGGCATTTATGTGCATCACGGCCAGCATCAGGATATTGATGACGGCTACAAGGGCGATATCTGTAACCTGGGCGTGATCATCGGTAAACAGTCGATTGCCGTGATTGACAGTGGCGGCAGCAAACATACCGGTGAGCAATTACTGCAGGCGATACGTACCATCAGCAAATTGCCGGTACGTTACGTGATCAACACCCATGTGCATCCTGACCATACTTACGGTAATGCGGCTTTCCAGGGTGAGTCGGTACATTTCGTCGGTCATGAAAAACTGGCAAATACCATGCTGCTACGCAAAGAACAATATGAAAAACTCAATGCCTCCCTGTTGGGCGATGATGGCAAGGCCAGCACGACTATTCCTCCCGATACCGCTGTGCATGACCAATTGTCTCTGGATTTAGGCGATCGCGTATTGCAATTAAAATCACAAACGGTGGCGCATACACATACCGATTTGACTGTGCTGGATAGCAAAACCAATACCTTGTTCACAGGCGACCTGGTATTTGCGCAACGCACACCAGTGGTGGAAGGCGATATCAAAGGGCTGATTGCCGTATTAGAGAAAATCAACCAGAACCAATATGCACTGATTGTGCCTGGTCACGGCTTGGAAAGCGCAGACCAGAAAACCATCATCGGCGATGAATTACGATACCTGAACTTGTTACTGACGGATGTACGCACCAGCATCAAAAAAGGCGTCAGCATGGAACAAACCATGAATACAGCCGCTGAATCAGAACGCAAGAAATGGGTGTTATTTGATGTTGCCAACCGCCGCAATGTGAATGTTATTTATCCGCAACTGGAATGGGAATAACGTTTTACCTTATACAGGCTCTCTATCCCATCTCAAAAACTCTGCAAATTTTGCAGAGTTTTTTCTATTTTGACACTGCACTTTGTGCAATTCATGCATAACCTGTGGTGGTACTTAAATAATATCCACAAAATATAAATAATAAAAACCATATAAAAATCATATGGTTAATAGAAATCTGTTGTAAAAAACCGCCTATGGCATAACGCTTGCAAAGCCATTCCCATATTTATTAAAAACAATCAGGGAAGTCTTTGTGAAGCATCCATTCTTACGCGCCTATGGCCTGTTTTTGTTGTTGGGCGGTTTAACGCAATTCCTGCTGTGGCTGTTTGGTGCCTCCTCGCTTGAGGGATTTAAGGATGCCGTGATCGTTTCCACTTTGTGGCTGATTCCACTGTGGTGGCAACCGCAACGGTTGCGCTCGTGGAGTGCGGCCATCGCGATCTTTATCGGCAT
The DNA here is from genome assembly GCA_032153875.1 of Methylophilus sp. Lineage (GTDB taxonomy): Bacteria > Pseudomonadota > Gammaproteobacteria > Burkholderiales > Methylophilaceae > Methylophilus. Next base: position 40,643 of record JALDYP010000008.1, on the reverse strand, counting down.
CTCTGCCTTGCCTGGCATCGCTTACTTTTTAATTTACCGTCAAGAGCTGACCCAGAGCTTGATGATGATTCTGTTTGAATCCAACAAAAGTGAATCCCAGGAATACCTGCACAATTATTTCTCCTGGTGGATTCTGCTTGTATTGCTGGCGTCTATTGTTATTCCGGCGCTTTACTGGCGTACATTAAAGCCGGCGCAGCTATCAAAATCACGCGCAGCGGTTTACACATTGACCGCGGTGCTAATAGCATTTTCTTCACCCTTAAAACCGGCACTGCAAGGTGAATGGTTTTACGCATACAAAAGTTTCAACAAGCACTTCAGCGGTGTGCCGCCTTACCAATTGGCGCTAGGTTATTTAAATTACCAGCAACAGCTGGATGAAGTGAACCGCACGTTACTGACCATGAACAAGATTCCGCCAATGGCGCGGCTCACGGAACAAGCCAAGCCAGGACCAACCACGGTGGTGCTGGTGATCGGCGAATCCACTTCCCGCTTGCATATGGGCTTATATGGCTATGGCCGCGACACCAATCCCGAACTGAGCAAGATCAGGCACGAACTGACGGTGTTCGACAATGTGTATTCGCCACGTCCTAATACGATTGAAAGTCTGCAGCAGGTGCTGACTTTTGCCAACCAGTTGCACCCTGACGATTACAAGACCAAGCCATCACTGGTGGCGATGATGAAGCAGGCTGGTTACCACACAACCTGGATCACTAACCAGCAAACGCTGACCGGGCGCAACACCATGCTGACCACGTTTGCCAAGCAGGCGGACAAACAATATTTCCTCAATAACGAGCGCAGGCAGAACGCTTACAGCTTTGATGAAAAGGTATTGGCGCCTTTTGCTGAAAGCCTGAACGACCCGCATCCCAAGAAGCTGATCATTGTGCATCTGCTAGGCACGCATATGAAGTACAGCTACCGCTACCCGGAAAAGTTCGATGTGTTTAAAACCGTGCAAGGTCTGCCCACCACTGGCCTTAATAAGGAGAAAATCGAATTGGTCAACAGTTATGACAATGCGGTTCGCTACAACGACTGGATCATGGCGCAGCTGATCTCCACGCTGAAAGCCAAGCAGCAACATAGTTTGCTGATGTATTTCTCTGATCACGGCGAGGATGTCTATGACACTGCACCACACGATTTCCAGGGCCGTAACGAAGCTGCGCCTACCTTGCCTATGTACAGCATACCGCTCATCGTCTGGCATTCGGATAACTGGTTCAATGCAAAAACGCTGTTAGCCAATGTAGATACGCATGTGCAATACGACAATGCAGATTTGATTTACACCCTGGCTGACCTGGTGGGCCTCTCATTCGATGGTTTCCGTCCGGATGAAAGCATCGTCAATGCACAATTCATGCCGGACAGCATCCTGGTGGGCGATCCCTATATCGGCAAGTTACAAACCCTGCCTGGCACAACGCATTTCCCTGACAGTGAGGTCGCCACATGGAACGCTGGCTTACCAATAAGCGATTAGCCTGGTTATGGCTGCTGCTGTGTGCATGTGCCCTGGTTATTTTCTTCGTGGCCAACTACACCACACTGGATTTGATGCTGGCGGACAGCATGTTTGATGCTGGCAGCGGCCACTTCAGCGATCAGCATGCATTCTTCTATGACACGGTTATGCACACTTATGCCAAGCAATTGCTGCTGGGCACGTGGCTAGTGTTATTGGTTTTTGCCGTCTTGCCTGAAAGGCTGCATCCGAACTGGCTAACTCGCGCATTGCAATACCGCTTACGCTGGGTAAGCGCACTCGCAGTAGTGCACAGCGGCCTTGTATCCTGGCTTAAACACCAGATGCCACATGCCTGCCCGTGGGATATCACCCGTTATGGCGGCACGCAACCGTGGTTCCCTGCATTCGCTGCGCATACGCCGTCAATGGCCGGCCACTGCTTTCCGGCAGGGCACGCCAGCAGTGGCTTATGGTTATCTGCCCTGTGCCTGTGCTGGTTGCCGCAACACCCCCGCAAAGCCCTCGTCGTTGCTGTGGCCGGCCTGACAGTCGGCTTTGTGCTCGGCTGGTGTCAGCAACTGCGTGGCGCCCATTTTCTCTCGCACACACTGACATCAATGTGGTTGATGTGTGCCTTGTTGCTGTGCGTGTTGTCGTTTTCCCGCAGCGCTTTCGCCAATCAGCCTTCTTCAAAAAGCAATTACGCATGAAAACATTTCCGCACCTGCCGCTTCTTCACCGTCTGTTCACGCCCCAGATAGTACTGATCTGGGGCGTCACACTATGGCTGATGCTATTCGATAACTATGCCCTGATTGCACATTTGACCCAGCTGTATCCGCCGCTGGGCGGGCAAAGCGGTTTACTGCTGAGCCTGCTGTTGTTTTTTACGCTGGTTACAGCCCTGTGGTTATTGCTGATCAGCCATGGACGCAGTGCGCGCTGGCTGCTGGCTCTGGTGATCTTCAGCAGTGCGTTTGCCGGTTTCTACATGCAGGAGTTTGGCATCATCATTGATACGGTGATGCTGGACAACCTGTTCCAGACCGACAGCAAAGAAGCGTTTGGCCTGCTGTCATGGGAAATGATCGCTTTCGTCACTGTGATCGGTTTATTACCGGCTTCGTGGTTGTTGTTCAAAGCGCCGGAGAGCTGGTTCAAGCGCGACAGCCTGCGCATCCGCGCTGCGCACCTTGGGCTATTGGTAGTGCTGATGGTCACTTGCGTATGGCCTTATTCTGCCGGCTACGCCAGTTTTATCCGCGAACATAAACTGGCGCGCATGTATGCCAACCCAAGCTTCATGCATTATTCCCTGATTAAATGGACTAACCAGCACCTCAGCATTCCCGAGAGCCAGGCGTTGGAGCAGGTTGCCACAGATACACAAAGAGTAGGCATTAACAGCAAACACGAGCTGGTGATCATGGTGGTCGGTGAAACAGCGCGCTATGACCGCTTCTCGCTGAATGGCTACCACAAACTGACTAACCCGCGCTTGCAGCAGGAAGATGTGGTCAGCTTCAAACGGGTGACTTCATGTGGCACTTCCACCGGCGTATCGGTGCCATGCATGTTTTCGGTACTCGGCAGGCAGCAGTATTCGGCGAAAAAAGCCAGGCATATGGAAAACGCGCTGGATGTCTTGAAAGAGCACAATGTCAACGTGTTATGGCGGGATAACAATTCCGATTCCAAAGGCGTGGCCACACGTATGGCTTACCAGGACTTTCAATCGCCGGCGCAGAATACAGTCTGCGATACCGAGTGCAGGGATGTAGGCATGCTTAAGGGCCTGGACCAGTACATCCAGTCCCACCATGGCCAGGATATCATGATCGTGTTGCACCAGATGGGTAACCATGGCCCCGAGTACTACCGCCGTTACCCGAAGTCGTTCGAGAAATTCACCCCGGTGTGCCGCAGCAGCGATCTATCCAAATGCAGCCAGCAGGAAGTCGATAACGCTTATGACAACGCCATTTTATATACCGATTATTTCCTGAGTGAGGTCATACAGCTGCTGAAAAAGTATGACGACAGCCACGAAACGGCCATGTTATATGTGGCTGACCATGGCGAATCTTTGGGGGAACGTGGGATTTACCTGCATGCGGCCCCTTATGTGATTGCGCCTAAGGAACAGACTCATGTGCCAGCCATTCTATGGCTGGGCAAACAGTTTGATTATTCGCTGAACCAGATACGGCCATACCAGAATTACCCGCTGAGTCATGATGATGTGTTTTGCACACTTTTGACGGCATATGAGCTTAAATCCAACACTTGCGATTCGCATTACCACTGGCTGGTGGCAAATCCGGTGGTGCGTGCTGAACTCAAGCTGCCGCCGTTGCAAGCAGAGCAGCCACTTGCGCCAGCTGCTGTTGTAAGGCGTGATCAGACTGGTCAGAATCTTCACACTGGGCTTGATCAAACACCAGTGACAAATCAGTCCAGCAGAATAAAAGCAGTAAAAAATGCCGCATTAAGGCGTAGCAGCACTGCAACGTAAACTGGGTGGTTCAGCCATGATTTTATTGGCAGCAACCCATATCACCGGCTTCACCCGCTCATCGACCTTGCACGCGTCAATATAACCGATAGCGCTTTCGGTGTAGGCGACATAGCGGATCATCGCCTCTTGTGACTCCACGGTATAAGGTGGCTGGATACCGTGGAAATACTGTTCATTCCAGTAACCGACTTGCGACCTTGGGCTGCTATGTAATACCTGTTGCGAAAAACGCAGGCGCAATGGATGATCACTGGACAAATTGGCCGGATGTAGCGGTTTGCCCTGGTTGTCATACAGCTTCTTGCGCCAGTAAACAGATGCAAGGTCATTGGTCGCCACCGGCACCGTATAGGCAGCCTGCGCTGACACAATCACCGCAATCACCGGCTCTTCAGCCAGGGCGAAGCCGGGCATCAGGCCAGTGACTATGATCCAGATACTGAAAAAATATAAGCGCATCAATACATCATCGCAAACGAAGTGGTGAATCCGCGCGGTATATCCTCATATTCGCCATTGCCGCCCACTACTTCAAATTTCAGCAACTGGTTAGGTTTGAGTCTTTTAGTGACGCCTACTATCCAGCGCTCGGCATTGGAGGTGTCAGGCTGATGCAGGCTTTCAAGCCGGGTGATCCAATACCAGTCATTTTTGATCAGGTAAGCACTTTGCAGGTAAAAACCACTGCCACCACCCTGGCCATGGTCTATCTTGCGGGTATATGCTTCGCCGCTCAGTTCCCAGCGGTTGAACTCAAGCAGGAAATCCACACCGAGCAGGCTGTATTTAGGTCCAAATGACTGTTCTTCGCGGTAAGTGGCGTAATTCAGGCCTATGGTATTCAGTCCGGCATTTTCATCGGTGAAATTGAATACATTATTGAGGGCAACCCTGGCACCACGCATATCCTTGTATTGCGTTTCGCCACGGCTTTCCGGTTGCGCATTCATGGTCGCGCTGTAAATCTGGTAATCCAGCGAACGCTCCTGGAAAGGCAGTGTGCCAAAAAACTGTACGCCACTGGTGAAAGTGGGGAACAGTTCGGTAGTGGCCAGCGGACGGCTGGATGTCCATACCAGTGGCGATGCATGCAACTGGTTCCAGCGGCCTAACGGCGTCAGGAAACGTCCAAGTCGCACGTTGGCACGCTCGGTCAGATTGACGTCAAAATAGAGACGCTCGGGATTGATATAAGCGTCGCGGAAATCCAGCCCTTGCCTGTGCGTATAAGTTGCCACGTTTTCCAGGTCCAGCTCACCGAAAAACTTGATCCGGGTGTTTTTATCCCAGGTCACGATCATCGCCAGCTCGTTCCAGTTCAGCCTGGTGGTTTCTGTGCGCGGAAGATGTAAATCCACACTAGTGTATCCGCCGATGCGGAAGCCATCCCAGAACGAGGAGTCCTCTTCCGCCAGCAGTGGCTTGCACATCATGCACAGGCTGATTACACTGACCGCGCAACGCAGTAATATAGTGAACATAGACACTTTCTGATTAAGCAATGCAACGCCTATAATTGAGCCCGTATTTTCTCATATTCCATGCCTAAACATTCACCTTTAACCATCCGAAAAATGCTGCTAATCGCATTTTTGCTGGCCGGTTTACTACCTGCACTGTTGGTGAGCATGCTGAGCTTTTACCAGGCACGTACGGCGTTACGCACCGAAATCAAGCATGACCTGAAAACTACCGGTCAGGCAGTTGGCGAACACATAGACCGCGTTTTATTTGAGCGGGTACAAAACGTGCGTAGCTGGAGCCAGCTTGCCATCATGCAGGACATGCAAATTGGTGACATTGATAAGCGCTTATCCGTCTTTCTTGAAGAAACACGTTTAAGTTACGCGACGCAGTATATTTCGATTGATGCGGTTGACCTGCAATCCACCATCGTTGCCTCCAGCAATCCGCAGCACATCAGTCAACGACTTAGCAGCCCGCCGGTCTGGTTTTCGTTCAAGGAAGACGATCAGCCGATCACCATCTACCATTTGCAAAATGATCAGTTAATGATCGCCACACCGATTTATTCTGATTTCACCCTGCAGCCTATCGGTCACCTGATTGCAACATTCAACTGGTCAGTCATACAGAGTTTGCTTAACCATGCCGCGCAGCACTCCACCGAACTGGCCTTGGTAGATGAGCAAGAGCGGCTGCTGGCACAATCCAGAAACTGGTCGCAACCACGTTACAATTTGCATACGCATATTCCAATCCAAAGCACATTGCCTATCTACGGCTGGGAAGTAAAACTCAATAAAGAGCATGATGTCGCCGTTGCACCTGTGCACAGGCTGGGGCTTATTTTCTTGATCCTGCTGGTAGTGATCCTGTTTTTTTCGCTGCTGCTGGTCAGGCCGATTGCAAGACGCATTACCCAACCGCTGGAAGACCTTATCCGCTTTGTGCAGCAATTACGGCGACCTGATGTGATTGCTCCACCCTTGAGTGGGCCGGTAGAAGTGCAGGCATTACACCAGACATTCAGCAAAATGGCTGCGGATCTGGCCGAATCTGAACAACAACTGACACGCGCAGCGAAACTGGCAGTGGTTGGTGAAATGGCGGCTGCCATGAGTCATGAGGTGCGCACACCGTTGGGCATTATGCGTTCTTCGGCCGATGTGCTGAAACGCGAACCGACGCTGAGTGAGGATGGCCGTGAAGTATTGGGGTTTATTATTTCCGAGACTGAGCGCCTGAATAAACTGGTGACATCGCTGATTGATTCCGCCAGGCCACGCTTGCCGAGCAAAACACCGCTGGAACTGCAATCACACTTGCAACATGTCTGCGATATGCTGCAAAAACAGGCGCAGGATAAACATATCCAGCTATCACTAAATGCATCCGAACCGGTCACCATTGCGGTTGACCAGGACCAGATGACCCAGGTGCTGGTCAACCTGATCATCAATGCCATCCAGATATTGCCCGAGCATGGTCAGGTAGTGATCTCCTTATCCCGTGACACTTATTATGCATACCTGTCGGTAGCAGATAACGGCCCCGGCGTGCCACCAGCCCAGCAGGCACATTTATTTGAAGCGTTCTTCACCCAGCGTGCCGGCGGCGTCGGCCTCGGACTGGCGGTGGTCAAACAGATTGTAGAGGCCCACGGTGGTACAATCTCTTACAGCACCAGCCAGTGGCAAGGCGCACAATTCAACCTTGCTTTTCCATTCGCATAAATGCCATTAAGTCAGAATAAGACATGACAGCCCCAATCACTATCCTAGCTGTTGATGATGAACCGAATATGCGGCGCCTGCTGGAAATCAGCCTGCGTCAGGCCGGTTACCGCGCGCTGTCGGCTGGCAATGGCCGCGAAGCGATGGAGATTATTGAGCAACAGCAAATAGATTTGGTGGTCAGCGATTTGCATATGCCGGGCATGAATGGCCTGCAATTGCTGCAAACCTTGCGCAAGGAACATGAGCATTTGCCCTTCATTATGGTAACAGCACAAGGTGAAATCAAGACCGCGGTTGAAGCCATGAAACTGGGTGCCAGCGATTATATTCTGCGCCCGTTTGAGCTGGAAACACTGGAAGTGGCGATCGATAAAGCCCTGACCCTCAAACGTATCAAGCAGGAAAACCGGTTTTTCAAAGAAAACCAGCAACCGGATATTACCGGCCTGGTCGGCAACAGCACGGCCATGCAAACACTGAAACAGATGATCCAGCAAGCAGCGCCGGAAAAGGCAACAGTATTTATCGTCGGCGAGACCGGCACCGGTAAAGAGCTGGTAGCCAAAGCCTTGCATGAAGCCTCTTCACGTAATACTGCACTGTTTGTAGCGGTCAACTGCGCGGCAATACCCGCAGATATCCTTGAATCCGAATTGTTCGGGCATGAGAAAGGTGCGTTTACCGGTGCCGTGAAGGAGCGCATCGGCAAGTTTGAACTGGCCAATGGAGGCACTTTATTTCTAGACGAAATTACCGAAATGCCGATTCAATTACAGTCAAAACTGTTGCGGGTACTGCAGGAAAATGTAGTCGAGAAACTGGGCGGTAACCGGCAGATTGCGCTGGATGTGCGGGTGGTTACCGCTACAAACCGGGACCCTATCCAGGCAGTTAAAGAAGGCAAGCTGCGGGAAGATCTGTATTACCGTTTGAATGTACTGCAATTACAGATTCCACCTTTGCGAGACCGTAGCGACGATATAGGCTTGCTGGCCGAGTTTTTCCTGCAAAAACGGCAGTGCCAGCTAAGTGAAAGTGCGCGGCTTTGCCTGCAACATTATGCATGGCCGGGTAATGTGCGTGAACTGGAAAATATTCTGGAACGTGCGGCCATCCTGGCAGCGAACCAGACCATACAGCCGCAACATTTGCCAGCGGATATTGGCAAACCGGATATCGGAAATCATAGCCCTGAAACATTGAGTGAGAGTGCAATCCCAGATACCAATGCGCTATCCATTCCCCGCACGATGGAAGCCATCGAAAGACGCCTGATTGTGCAGGCGCTGGAAACATCGCAAGGCAATAAAACCAAAGCAGCCAAGCTGTTAGAAATCAGTGAGCGGTCACTCTGGAATAAACTTAACCAATACGATTTGCGTTAAGCAATGACTACTTGGTCAGGTTTCCCACACATAAGCATCCATCGCCAGAATGCCGTAAGTGGTTTCCGGTGTGAATCTTTTCGGTATGCCATGCGCGCTGCCAGCCGCCACAAACAATGGCATCAGGTGATCTTCGCTAGGATGCGCCTGTATGCCTTCCCTGTTTTCAGAGCGGTAATTCAATAATGTTTGCGCCTGCTCTGTTGCCAATTGACCAGCCACCCAATCGGGAAACGTATTTACATATGCTAATGGTGCAGCATCACGTTGCCCTGTGAAGAAATCAGACAGGTTATGCGTAATCGCGCCTGAAGCCAGGATCAGCACATTTTCCGCATGCAATGCCTGAAGTGCCTGGCCCAGCGCGAATTGCACTGCAGGTGTCGTGCGGCTCTGTATCGAGAGTTGCGTAACCGGAATATCAGCCTCCGGATACATCAGCGACAACGGCACCCAGGCACCGTGATCCAAACCACGGTCGGGCTGCGTTTGTGCCGGAATATCATGTGCCGCTAACAGCTCAAGCACTTTATTCGCCAACGCGGGTGCGCCCGGTGCCGGATAATTGATGGCATACAACGCCGCCGGGAATCCGGCAAAATCATGGATGGTTGCCGGATGCGCTGCCAGACTGACGGTAGGCACGCGCGTATCCCAATGCGCGGAGATCACCAGTATGGCGTCGGGCCTAGGCAATGACACCGCCAGGCTTGCCAGCATTTTGCCGGTCTCCCCTGGCTCCAGCGCCAAAGTCGGTGCGCCATGCGATACGAATACAGTCGTCATTGAACAGCTTCCGGCAATATTACAAATTAACGACGGCGATTATCCAGGCTATAAGCACCGCCGCCAAACGCCACTACCAGTAACAAACCGCCAACGATGGTTAGGTTTTTCAGGAACATGATCTGTTGCATCTGGTCAGCCAGGTTGAAATGGAACAGGAATGCGGTTGCCAGTGTAAACAGGGCGATACCGGCAGCAGCCAAACGTGCTTTAAAACCTATCAGCAAGGCGATACCCAAAACCAGCTCAACAAACAAGGCTATGCCGTAAGCGACTTCCGGCATAGGAGCACCTACGCTTTGGATGTAGCCGATAGTACCTTCAGGATTGGCGGCTTTACCGATGCCGCTGATAATAAAAATGTGTGATAACAAAACACGTCCCAAGACGCTGACTGCTGATTGAAATGAATTCATGTCCTATTCCTCCTGTTTTAATGGATGGGTATTAGCCATTGAATAATCTTGTAATGGAAATGACTAATACGGTGTATTGTATGCCTGAATAAAAAAATTGATAATCCCTGTTATTTAAGTATCACTGTCTCGTTGAAGTTGACAATCTATGCATTCATTTGAAGAAATGCGTTTTTTTATTGAAGTGGTCAAACATGGCAACTTCACCAGCGCAGCTAAAGTATTAGGCATATCCAAACAGCTGGTCAGTCGCCGAATCATTGCACTTGAAGCGCGTTTGGGCGTGCGTTTATTGCAACGCACCACGCGTAAGCTGTCGCCCACAGAAACCGGCAAATTATTTTTCCAGCGGGCACAGCATATTTTGCAGGCCATGCATGATGTCGAAGTTGAAATCAGTCATCGTTCGGATAAATTGCGCGGGCTCCTGAAAATCTCTACCCCGCTCTCTTACGCCAACTTAAGGTTAGCGCCCGCGCTGACCGCCTTTATGCAACTGCATCCCATGCTTGAGATCTGGCTGGATGCAGACAACCGGCAAGTGGATATTGTCAGTGAAGGTTATGACATGGTCATACGTGTCACTGACCAGCCCGAAGAAGGCATGGTGGCGCGCAAGCTGGAAGATGCGGCCATGCGCTTTTGTTGCAGCCCGGACTATATTGCGCGTTACGGCGCGCCGCAATCTCCACAAGATCTGGCATCTCATGCATGCCTGACGCACCGCGCCAGTGAATGGATATTTAGCGAAGGCGAGCAGCTACACCGGATTCATATCCAGCCGCGACTAAGGTCCAACCATGGTGAGGTGTTGCGCGATGCGGCGATCGCAGGGCTTGGCATTACCGGCTTACCTGCATTTTATATAATGGAAGCGTTGCAAGCCGGAAAACTGGTTGAGGTTCTGGCTGATTACACCGCGCCACAGGCGGGCATTTACGCCATGTACCCATATCATAAACAGGCTTCTGCCAACACTTTGGCGCTGGTTGCGCATCTGCAGCAATGGTTCGGATCAGGTGAGACCAGACTCGAAACCGTCCAGTTTTGATTACTGATCCAGCACCAGCCGCCTGCCGTTATCCACACTGTAGCCGCCAGGGCCAAATGCAATCACCACCAGCAGCCCGCCGATAATAGTGATGTTTTTCAGGAACATGATGACCTGCACCGGATCGGCCATATTGCTATGAAACATCAATGCGGTGACAAAAGTAAAAATGGCAATTCCCGCCGAGGCTATTTGCGACTTGAATCCGACTAATAAAGCAGTGCCCAAGCCCAGTTCGACAAATATTGCCAGCGCATAGGCTATCTGCGGCAATGGCAAATTGGCACTTTCGATGTAAGCGATGGTGCCCGCCGGATCCAACAGTTTAATAATGCCGCTAATGATAAAAATTAAAGATAATAAAACACGCCCCATAAAACTAACCCAACGCTGCCGGACATTCATACTGAATCGCTCCTGATCGTTTTTAGCCTCGCAGCCCGCGCAATTCTTTGATCGCTACGGGCATAGTTATGATGCATGCGGTGAAAGAGAATTTGTCCACTCAGCTATTCATCCCTGCCTCACCACCGCTGTATCACATTTGTTACTCTGCACCATTATGAAATGAATTACCAGCAAGAATTGACTTATTAAATTAACGGTGTTAAGTTAACGACGTTAATAATTAATTTGCATCTATGCCGCCTAAAGTCAAAACCGACGCTGAAAAACAACTTATCCGCACCGTCATTATGGATGCGGCGCGTGAGTTGTTTATCCACCAGGGTGTAGACGCGGTCACTATGCGCGCTGTTGCCAACAAGATTGGCTATTCGGCCACCAGTATTTACCTGTACTTTAGTGACAAGGAACAGCTACTGCGCGCGGTGGTTGATGCAGATGTGCTTAAACTGGCCCAGGCACTGCAGTCCACGTTGAAGATTAGCGATCCTCTGGAGCGTTTCTTGCAATTCGGCAAGCATTATGTGCAATTTGCACTGGCCAACCCCAATCATTACCGCATGATGTTCATGACACAACATCCACCATGCGACCCTGCACTCTCGAGCATTGAACAGCACAACCCCGAACAAGATGCTTATGCCCAACTGATTGGCGTAGTGAACAATGCCTGTGAAGCAGGTATTTTCAAGGACGAACTCACTGACCCGGTGCTGATCGCGCAGACGATATGGGCTGCCATGCACGGCTTATGTGCCTTGCAGATTAACCTTGCCGAGGATGCATGGATAGACTGGCGGCCGATGGAAACGCGTATCGAGATGATGGTAAACATGTGTCTGCACGGATTATTGAAAGCCGCTCCTCATGAATAACTCTACTTTACTGATCCTATGCACTGGTCTGCTCCTGGCTGGCTGCCACAAAGAAACTGAGGAAGTGGCTGCGCCGCGCCCGGTCTGGGTAATGAAAGTAGGCGCCAGCGGGCAGCAGACCAGTGGCAGCTACACCGGCGAAGTACGCTCGCGCTATGAATCCACCATCGGATTCCGGATCGGCGGCAAGATCACTGCTCGCGAGGTCAACGTAGGAGACATGATTAAAAAGGGCCAGCTGATTGCACGGCTGGACCCGAATGATACACAGCTTAATGCGCAAGCAGCCAGTGCCGAAGTGCAAACCGCACAAGCCAATCTCGCGCTGGCCAAGTCTGAACTGGCACGCCGCGAGCAACTTTACCAAAAACAATTCATTTCCAGATCTGCGCTGGAAAGCTACGAAACACAAGTAAAAACATCGCAGGCACGCGTTGCCCAGGCACAGTCACAAGCGGCTGTCAGCCAGCACCAGACGGCTTATACACAACTGTTTGCCGACCGCGCTGGCGTGATTGGCATGATTCAGGCAGAGCCTGGACAAGTGGTGGCAGCCGGGCAAACGGTTGCGCAAATATATGATTTGCAGACACTGGAAATCCAGATTTCTGTGCCGGAAAAAACCATAGATGCATTGAAAATCGGGGATATGGCAGAAGTCAGGCTTAATGAGTCGGCACAAGCTTACAGCGGGCGCATTCGTGAAATCTCACCCGCAGCCAACAGCCAGACGCATGCCTTTGATTTACGCATACAGCTACTCAATACTGATCAGCGCATCAAACTGGGGATGACTGCAGACGTGACTTTTTCGCAGGCGAATACAACACAGAAAATCATCGTCCCTTCCACCGCTGTGACGCAAGCTGACAAGCAAGCGGCAGTATGGGTCATAGACCCCCAACATAAAGTACACAAGCGCATTGTCACCACTGGCCCACTCAGCGAACAGGGCATAGAAATTACTTCCGGCCTGCAGGCTGGCGAAACGATCGCCACGATCGGTGTGCATACATTGACCGAAGGGTTGCAAGTACAAGCGGTGACACCTGCCACCGAGGTTCTTCGCTAAATGACTGCGCCTCATATGCCGGATAACCAGCAGCAGGAACACCAGCGTTTCAACCTATCTACCTGGGCGCTGAAAAACCAGGCATTGGTGCTGTATTTTATTATCCTGACGCTGATTGGCGGCGTGCTGGCTTACACCCATCTTGGGCAATCTGAAGACCCGCCCTTTACTTTTAAAGTGATGCTGGTCCGCGCCAGCTGGCCGGGTGCATCAGCCCAGGAAGTGGAGCAGCAAGTCACCGACCGCATAGAAAAAAAACTGCAGGAAATTCCCTCTATTGATTACACCAGCAGCTATTCCAGGCCGGGCGAAGCAGTCGTGTTTATTGTGATCAGGGATAATACTTTTTCAGAGAAGATTCCTGAATTATGGTATCAGATACGTAAAAAAATAGGCGATATCCGCCATACCTTTCCCAGTGACCTGCAAAGCCTGACCTTCAATGATGAGTTCAGCGATGTTTACGGCACCATATACGCCATCACAGCCGATGGGCTGAATCCGCAACAACTGAAACGGCAGGCAGAGTGGGTACGGGCACGGTTGCTTAAACTGCCGGATGTGGAAAAAGTAGATTTGTTTGGTGAACAGCCACAGAAAATCATCATCGAAATCTCTAACCAGAAACTGACTACGCTAGGTATCAGCCCGGCCCAACTGGCGCAGATGCTACAACAGCAGAATACCGTGATTAGCTCAGGAACGTTTGATGCCGGCCCGGAACGTATCAGGTTAAACGTAAGCGGGCGCTTACAAACACTGGAAGACTTACGTCAATTTCCCATTCGCGCAGGCAACCAGAACCTGACCCTGGGAGATATTGCCAACATAGCGCGCGGCTATGCCGAGCCGCCCGCGCAACGCATACACTTCAATGGCGCACCTGCTTTACTGATAGGTGTCAGCATGCAGGCAGGCGGCGATGTCATCGCCCTGGGTGAGTCGCTACAACAAAGCATCACCAGCGTACAGAAACAGTTGCCGGTAGGCGTGCAATTGAACCTGGTGACATCACAGCCGGATATCGTCCAGCATTCGGTGCAAGACTTTGTGCATTCGCTGACAGAAGCGCTGGTTATTGTGCTGGCGGTTAGCCTGCTTTCTTTAGGCTTGCGCACCGGCATTGTGGTCGCTGTGGCAATCCCGATTGTGCTGGCTGGCACTTTCCTGCTGATGGACTGGTTTGACATCGGCTTGCACAAGATCTCGTTAGGGGCTTTGATCCTCGCATTAGGCTTGTTAGTCGACGATGCCATTATTGCGGTGGAGATGATGGCATCCAAAATGGAACAAGGCTGGGAAAGGATGCAGGCGGCCTCCTTTGCATTCACCTCTACAGCCATGCCAATGTTGACCGGCACACTGGTCACGGTTGCCGGTTTTTTGCCAATTGCCACTGCAGTTTCTTCTACCGGCGAATACACCCGCTCCATTTTCCAGGTTTCGGCCATTGCGCTGAGTTTGTCCTGGGTCGCTGCGGTGATCGTGGTGCCGTTTTTGGGCTATCACCTGCTACCGGATTCTGCACAACAGACCACGGTGCCTGACGGATTAATACAAAGAATAAAATCCTCCTTTGGCTTTAAAAAACAGGTCAAAAGCGAAGCAAGTGCTCACCATCATGATATCTATGAAACAAATTTTTATAAACGTCTGCACCGTATCGTCAGCTGGTGTGTGATGCATAAAGGCATTGTTATTATCGCCACCATCATTCTGTTTGCGGTAGCTATGTTCAGTTTTGGCAAGGTACAACAACAGTTTTTCCCTGACTCTACCCGGCTGGAAATTGTGGTCGATCTGCGCCTGGCAGAAAATGCCAGCGACCAGTCCACTGATGCTGCAGTGAAAAAACTTGAGCACTGGTTACAGCAATGGCAAAAAAATCACGCACGGTTGCAGAATGTAGTTTCGTATGTGGGCTCCGGCGCGCCGCGTTACTATTTGCCACTGGATGTACAACTGCCGCACCGTGCCTTTGCGCAGCTGGTGATTCTGTGTAAAGACCTGCAACAAAGGGAAGCTTTACGTAACGACCTGCTGACTTTATTTGAGCATGATTTCCCTCAGTTACGTGCGTCTATCCTGCGGCTGGAAAATGGCCCGCCAGTGGGTTTCCCGGTGCAGTTCCGTGTCGATGGCCAGAACTTACAGGCAATCAGGCAAGTAGCACACAAGATTGCCGATGCCATGCGCGCCAACCCACATTTGCGTAATGTACAGCTAGGCTGGGAAGAACCTAGCAAGGTGATTCGCGTGGATATTGATCAGCATAAAGCCAGGCTGTTGGGAGTCAGTTCACCTGATATCGCACAACTGTTGAATACCCAATACTACGAACAGGTAGTCAGTGAATTCAGGGAAGGCAATGAACGTATAGACCTGGTCATGCGTAGCACTCAAGAGGAACATGCCAAGCTCTCACAACTGGCGCAGTTAACGGTATTAAGCCAGCGTGGTGAGCGCGTGCCTTTGGCACAGGTTGCCAATATCCACTATGCATTTGAAGAGGGCGTGATATGGCGGCGCAACCGCGTACCTTCGCTGACGGTACGCGCCCACTTGCGCGGCAATATGCAGGCGCCGGTAGTCTCTACACAAATCGCGCAGGCTATTCAGCCGATATTGCAACAACTGCCTGCGGGCGTCACTGTAGAAACGGGTGGTGCGATTGAAGAATCCGCCAAAGGTGCTGAATCGGTAGCCAAAGGCGTGCCCCTGTTTTTTGCGGCGGTGTTTACTTTATTAATGTTGCAGTTACGCAGCATCTCGAATGTTTTGCTGGTGGTACTCACAGCGCCTTTAGGCATGATAGGTATCACCTTTGCCCTGCTGCTATTCAATATGCCATTTGGTTTTGTGGCCATGCTCGGCAGCATTGCACTTTCGGGCATGATCATGCGCAATTCGGTCATTCTGGTGGACCAGATTAACCAGGATATCGCCGAAGGGGCTTCGCTGGAGCAGGCAGTCGTGCAGTCTACCGTACGCCGCTTCAGGCCGATTGTACTCACAGCTGCCGCGGCGATCCTGGCGATGATTCCGCTCACGCGCAGTGTGTTCTTCGGCCCGATGGCCGTTGCCATTATGGGTGGCCTGGCAGTGGCGACAGTACTGACCATATTGTTTGTGCCTGCGCTGTATACATTCTGGGCACGGCTCACGGCAAGAACCGCGAAATGATGACGCAATAAACTATAATACCGGGACAAACAGGCATGAAACGCAGGGCAGGATTTAAAGGTAGTTATCTTGAATTCTGCAAGTAGATGGACATTGAACTTACACACAGGACTAGACCATGACAGACCAGGCAACCGCACGTTTTAACATGATTGAGCAACAGATCCGCACCTGGGAGGTGCTGGATCCCAAGGTATTGGCGACACTCAATAGCATTCCGCGTGAGAACTTTGTGCCGGATGCTTATCGCGGGCTGGCCTTTGCCGATATCGAGATCCCGTTGGCGCATGCGCAGCAAATGCTGAGCCCTAAAGTAGAAGGCCGTTTTCTACAGGCCTTGCAACTGCAGACGACAGACAAAGTATTGCTGATTGGGGCTGGCACAGGTTACCTGGCAGCGTTGATGGCACAACATTCCGCGCAGGTCACCGCGCTGGAGATTTTCCCTGACTTATGCGCGTTAGCCAGCCAGAACCTGAGCAAACAAGGCATCCAGAATGTGCAGGTGATTGAGGCTGATGGTCATAGCGGATTTGAATCCAATGCGCCGTTTGACGCGATAGTATTCACTGCCTCCAGCCCGGTAGAAGCCGAGGGTGTCCGTCGCCAGCTGAGCATAGGCGGCCGTATGCTGATCGTGCTGGGTAAAGCCCCGGTCATGCAGGCAACCCTGATCCAGCGCCTAGCAGAACATAGCTACAAACAGGACGTGCTGTTTGAGACCAGCCTGACAGAAATGCAAAACGCGCCACAAGCACAGGCATTCTCTTTTTAAGTGACGTAACGCTTTATGAATACTTTGCCACGGGTTTTGCTACTGACCGCCTTGTGTGTGCCGCAAGCCATTCTGGCAGCGTCACAAAGCCTGGTGGACGTGTATCAGGAAGCCAAAGCCAATGATCCGGTGCTGGCTTCCGCCGGCAGTGCGAACCAGGCAGCGCAGGAAATCATAGAGCAAGCCAAAGCCGGTTACCGGCCTTCGGTTAATTTTCTGGCCGGTGCCAATGCCAACCGTACCGATTTAAAAATTGTGGGTAGTCCGGCGCCTTTCCCCGGCGGGCGCAATAACTTTGAAGGCTACCAGGCACAGCTGCAAGCCAGGCAACCCATCTTCCGCAAAGAAAACCTGGAACGCATAGATCAAAGTAAAGTGCAGGTCAGCATTGCCGACAAGCAATATCACCTGGCCCAGCAAAGCCTGATGTTGCGGACGACACAGGCGTATTTTGATTTATTGCTGGCGCAAGACAGAATCAATTTGATAGATGCACAGAAGAAGGCCATTCAACGCCAGTTTCAACAAGCCAAAGCTACTTTTGATGTAGGTTCCGCCACAGTCACCGATGTCAATGAAGCACAGGCGCGCTACGACCTGATTGGCGCACAGGAACTCTCTGCGCTGAATGAGATGGAAATCGCCAAACACAGCTTGCAGGCAATTACCGGCAGATTACCGGAGCGGCTTGCCGCTGTGCGAGAAGACATCCAGATCACGCCAAATTTGAAACCCATGCAGGAATGGCAGGATGTCACCAATGCCAGCAACCTGAATATCCAGATCCAGCAGGAAACGGTGCAGGTCAGTGAAAAAGACATAGAAATTGCGCGCGCCGGACACTACCCGGCGGTGGATGCGGTGGCGAGCTATCAGGACAGTTACAGCAATGGCGGCCAATATGGGTTTGGCGGCGACTTGAAAAGTGCCAGCATAGGCGTGGAAGTTTCCATGCCCTTATACCAGGGCGGCGCAGTGACTTCGCGCGTGCGCCAGGCGGCCTTTAACCGGCAAAGGGCGCTGGATGATTTGCAGAATGCCATGCGCCAGACCACATTGGAAACCCAGCGCGCTTATTTAAACCTGAGTACCAGCATCGCACAGGTGAAAGCCTTGGAACAGGCGCTTAAAAGCAGCCAAAGCCAGATGGATTCCACACAATTGGGTTACGAAGTCGGCGTGCGCACCAGCGTAGATGTACTTAATGCGCAACAGCAATACTACAGCGCCAACCGCGATTTGTTACAGGCGCGCTATAACTACCTGGTGAATATCATCCGCCTGAAAACCGCCAGCGGTATTGTGTCTGAAGCGGATTTGCAGGATATAGACCAGCAACTGGCGAGGAAATAATATGAATACCACCATTGCAAGTACGGACGCTGTCTGGATGCTGGTTGATGTGCAAACCCGCTTATGTGCTGTGATGCAAAAAGATGCCATGTCCACCGTCGTGAATAACATCCAGCGGCTGATCCAGGGCGCACAACTGCTTAATATTCCACTTTGGGTGACTGAGCAATATCCGGAAAAGCTGGGCGAAACGCTACCTGAACTACAGGCGCTGTTACCTGAATACACACCACGTTTCGGCAAACTCGCATTCTCGGCCTGGCATGAAGCCGCATTGCAAGAATCTTCCGTCAGCGTCGCGCCGCAAGTAGTACTGTTTGGTTTGGAAACACATATCTGTGTCCTGCAAACCGCACTGGATGCACTGGCATCCGGCAAACAGGTGTTTGTGGTGGAAGATGCGGTGATCTCGCGCAATGAAGCGCACCGCTTAAATGCGCTTGCGAGATTGCAGGCAGCTGGCTGCATGATCACCAACACAGAATCAGTGTTATTCGAGCCTATGCAAGGCGCAACGCATCCACAGTTTAAAGCGATCTCTGCGCTGATACGCTAGGTCCTTCGCAACGATTGTCGCCTCTACTTTCTGCGATAATGCTTTGTCGCTGACTTAGAGTTACCTTAAAAATGCATCAAATCGAATGGAGTGACTTCACCAAAGTAGAGCTACGCGTCGGCCGCGTACTTTCAGCGGAAGCATTCCCGGAAGCACGCAAACCAGCCTATAAATTACAAATCGATTTCGGTCCCGAGATTGGTATCCGCAAATCCAGTGCGCAAATCACTGCCCACTACACGCCAGAAGTACTGGTTGGAAAACTGGTGGTCGCGGTGGTGAATTTCCCCAGCAAACAGATTGGCCCGTTTATGTCTGAATGCCTGGTGACAGGATTTCATGATGCCGAAGGCAATGTGACGCTTTGTATGCCGGAACATGAAGTACCATTAGGTAGCAAGTTACTCTAACCTGAAAGGGAAACGACCATGAAATATAAAGGCAGCTGTCACTGCGGCAATATCGCATTTGAAGTGGAGGGTGAGATCAAGGGAGCATTGTCTTGTAACTGCTCGCTCTGCCAGCGCAAAGGTTCGCTGCTATGGTTTGTGCCACTTGTAGAATTAAAGCTGCTGACGCCAGAGTCTGCGATTAGCACCTACACTTTCAATAAACACATCATCAAACATCACTTTTGCGAAAACTGTGGCATCCATCCTTACGGCGAAGGTGTCGATGCGCAAGGCAATGCCATGGCAGCAGTCAATATCCGCTGCATAGAAGATATTGATCTGGAAAGCATTCCTGTACAGCATTACGATGGGCGCTCTTCGTAATGAAGCGCTATTTTAGTAAAGCGTTTCTGGCGAAAGTGAAGTAAAAACAGCGCAGGATATTCGTGTAGCCAAATATGTGTTTAGCTGAAAATTAATGAGGTCAATACGTGGTCTTGCCATTGCCCGTTAATTTTCAGATAAGCTTCAGCATAGCCCTCTTTTTTGAAATTCAGGCGCGTCAACAAACGCTCACTTTTCTGGTTATGTGGCATGTAGTTTGCCATGACTCTATGCAGATGCAACTCGCTCTTCACATAATCAAGCGTCTGCTCCAGTGAGGAAAACATATATCCTTTGCCCTCAAACTCTTGATCAATCGAAAAACCCAGATGGCATGCCAGAAATGGCCCCCTGATGATATTGGTGTAATTAATACAACCAATCAAGGATTCTCCATAAAGCATCACAAAATGCATCGCACTGCCATTCTTGATAGCCGCGAGCATATTCAACACCCTGCTTTCAGTATCAAGCAGGGAAAAATAATTTCCCTCCCTTAATGGCTCCCACTCCTGAAAGCGAGTGCGATTTTTTTGTTTGTACTCAAGAAGCGAAGGTATGTCTTGTTGAGAAATTTCACGCACTGTCAGTTTTTGAGTTTTAACCATAGAAATCTTAGTCTTGTGTATTTTAAAATGATAAATTCAATCAAGTCGTTTTAGCTGCATTTATATGGATTTGGATCTCAAGCTAATCTTAAAAATTCTAGCATGGTCAGATTGTTAATAAAAAAGCCCGCTTGCGCGGGCTTTTTACTTTACTGTCAATTACTCAGCAGCTGGTGTTTCTTCTCTAGCTGGTGGGTCAATCAGGGCTTTGATGCTCAGGCGCACTTTACCTTTGTCATCCAGCTCAACCACTTTCACTTTCACGATGTCGCCTTCTTTGAGGTAGTCACCTACCGCTTTTACGCGCTCGTGGGCAATTTGTGAAATGTGTACCAGGCCATCTTTACCTGGCAACAGAGTAACCACAGCACCGAAATCAAGAATCTTGACTACCGGGCCTTCGTAAACCTGACCAATTTCCACTTCAGCAGTGATCTGCGCAATACGGCGTTGCGCTTCAGCACCTTCTTCTGCACTGGTGCAGGCGATTTTCACGGTACCGTCTTCTTCGATATCAATGCTGGTGTTGGTTTCTTTGGTCAGTGCCTGAATCACGGAACCACCTTTACCAATCACGTCGCGGATTTTGTCCGGATTGATTTTCATGGTGATGATACGTGGGGCAAATTGTGACATTTCAGTGTTTACACCAGACACGGCCTGCTTCATCAGACCCAGGATATGTGAACGGCCTTCTTTGGCTTGCGCCAGGGCTACTTGCATGATTTGTGCAGTAATACCGGTGATTTTGATGTCCATTTGCAGTGCAGTAATACCTTTGTCAGTACCCGCTACTTTAAAGTCCATATCACCCAGGTGGTCTTCGTCACCCAGAATGTCAGTCAGCACCGCTACGCGGTTACCTTCCTTGATCAGGCCCATCGCTACACCGGCAACGTGCGCAGTCAGTGGCACGCCAGCGTCCAGCATGGACAAGCAACCGCCACAGACAGAAGCCATTGAGCTGGAACCGTTAGATTCAGTAATCTCGGACACCACACGGATGGTGTAGTCAAAATCACCTTTGGCTGGCAATACGGCTTTCAATGCACGTTTAGCCAGGTTGCCATGGCCGATTTCGCGGCGTTTTGGCGTACCTACACGGCCAGTTTCACCAGTGGCGAACGGAGGCATGTTGTAATGCAGCATGAAGCTGTCGTAGTACTCGCCACCCAAAGCGTCTATGGTTTGTTCGTCTTTACCGGTACCCAAAGTCGTGGCTACCAGCGCCTGTGTTTCACCACGGGTGAACAGTGCAGAACCGTGTGTGCGTGGCAATACGCCGGAACGGATCACGATAGGACGCACAGTACGTGTATCGCGGCCATCAATACGTGGCTCGCCGTTCAGGATCTGGCTACGTACAGTTTTAGCTTCCAGTTTAAAGAACTCGTCTTTAATCTTGTTGGCTTCCAGCGTAGAAGTTTCTTCAGTGATCAGTGTGCTCATGACGCGCGCTTTCACTTCATCCAGCTTGGCAGAACGCTCACCTTTGGATTTGATACCGAAAGCAGCATTCACGTCAGCAGCAGCAATGGCAGCCACTTTTTCGATCAATGCAGTGTCCGGCTCTGGTACTGTCCAGTCCCAGGCATCTTTACCCGCTTCATTCGCCAGTTCGTTGATGATTTTGATCACAGACTGCATTTGCTCGTGACCGTAAACAACAGCGCCCAGCATTACGTCTTCTGGCAATTCTTTCGCTTCGGATTCCACCATCATGACGGCAGTTTCAGTCGCCGCCACTACCAGGTCCAGTGCAGACTCAGTCAGTTGTGATGCGGTTGGGTTTAATACGTATTCACCATTGATGTAACCCACACGGGCAGCACCCATAGGGCCGTAGAACGGGATACCTGACAAGGCGATTGCAGCAGAAGCACCGATCATGGCTGGAATATCAGCATCGATTTCAGGGTCGTAAGACAATACTGTCGCTACGATTTGCACTTCGTTGTAGAAAGCATCCGGGAACAGAGGACGCATAGGGCGGTCGATCAAACGCGCTGTCAGTGTCTCTTTTTCTGTCGGGCGGCCTTCACGTTTGAAGTAACCACCCGGGATGCGGCCGGCCGCATAGGTTTTTTCCTGGTAATCAACAGTCAGCGGGAAAAAGTCCTGGCCCTCTTTCACTGTTGTTTTCGCAGTCGCTGCTACCAGTACGACTGTATCTCCATAGCTCACCATCACGGCACCATCTGCCTGGCGTGCCACTTCACCTGTCTCAATCGTCAGGGTGTGCGCACCAAACTGGATGCTTTTTTTAGTAATTTCAAACATTGTTTTTCCTTTTCTCTACCATGGCTATTCACTACCTAATAGCCAATCTCAACAATAGAAACCTGGAACAAGCATTTATTCCAAGTTTCGCGATATGCGGTGACTTCTGTCAGTGCGCTTAATTTCAAACGTACCCACAGAAGCCACCCCAGTGGTGATTTTTATCCCCGGTGTTTCAACATTTTCAGGGATTTTGAAAGCAAAAAAGCCGAGGCAATCACCATGCCATCGGCTTTTTATTTCGTTAAAAGTGCGCTGTAACTTTCGCCACTTTAACCAAATTATTTACGCAGGTTCAGACGCTCGATCAGAGTCTGATAACGGCTAACATCTCTGCTCTTCAGGTAATCAAGCAAGCTACGGCGTTGGCTAACCATTGCCAACAGACCACGACGTGAGTGGTTGTCTTTTTTGTTAGCTTTGAAGTGCTCAGTCAGGTATGTAATACGGTTAGTCAACAAAGCAACTTGTACTTCCGGGCTAGCCGTGTCGCCTGGACTGCGTTGGAATTCTTTAATGATTTTTGCGGATTGTTCTGCGGTAACAGCCATCTTTATTTTCCTAATTAGCGTCAATATCGCTGCAGCCAGACAACCTATTTGCCTTACCGCGTCGACATTCAATTTACTCGAACCGAGCATTATAGAGACAAAGACTCACCTTGCAAAGCGGTTTGTTCAAGTAAGTTTCTGTTTTTGCTAATTTTTTAGACGTTTTGCCACAAACACCAGCTAAGAAAAATCTTTATAAAACGCTGCGCTTTCAGGCACTGCGCCACGGATACCACAAATAGCGGCGGCAAATCTGGCCGCATCGGTGAGCATTGCTTGCCTCGGCATATTAGCGAGCAGGCCACGAATCACAATAGAAGTGTAAGCATCTCCTGCACCTACGCTATCGACGAATGCTGTTTTTAATGGCACCGGCGCCTCGCGGAAACTGCTGCCATTTTCATCCAGCCAGAAACTGCCCTGCTCGCCACAGGTAACAAACATTTCACTTAATTTAAATGCCTCCAGTAACTGCCTGGCTTGCGCATCCAGGTCAGGCGCTTGCGGCAACCCTAGCAATGTGGATACTTCAGGCAACTCTTCATGATTGATCTTCAGGATATCGGCCGCCTGCAAGGCCAACTCTATATTGGTTTTGTCATACCAGGGCTCACGCAGGTTAATATCGCAAAATACCAGTGCGCTGTGGCAAAGTTTTAACCATTGCTCTGCCACGGCTTGCATGGGCGCATGCCTGAGCGCGAGGGTGCCAAAATAAATCAGCTCGGGGGAAGTTTGTTCGGTTAACGCTTCAACCGGCAACCAGTCCAGTGCATCATAGGCCTGGCTATCCAGTATTTCGAAGCGATGGCCGTGCTGCTCGAAATGCACATGCACCTGGCCAGTTGGCAACGATGGATGCTCCTGTACGCCTTTGGTCGATAAACCTTTATTGTGCATTTCATCGAGTATGCGCTGACCCAGGGCATCTTTGCCTACCGCAGTTAACAGGTGAACATCCAGGCCAAACGCATGACAGTGCCGCGCCACATTGTATGGCGCACCGCCTATGATGGTCTGCTCGGGAAAAACATCTCCTAATACTTCGCCTAGAATCATGACTGAATTTGACATACGTTTATCCTATTTTTATTTGGCCAGCTTATTAATGTGCAGGAGGAAGCGTTTTGAAAAACTTCAATCGCGCCTTTTAGTAAAAGGTGTGACCGCAAGCCTAATCCATTGTTGCACTAAAATTAAACACTCATTAAATACTTGCTGATTGAAATGGAAAAAGTTGAGACCCGCATGATTACAATAGATTTCACTCACCTAAACTTAACCGGCAATTGCTTGAAACAATGTGCGCAGCACAACCACAACAGCCATCTAAGTAATTTTTTTATCTTTTGTGTGCATACGCGAATAACTTTGCTATAATGCGCCTCTTGCAATTCGGGGCTATCTCGAATTGTTGTTGGCCAGATAGCTCAGTCGGTAGAGCAGAGGATTGAAAATCCTCGTGTCGGCAGTTCGATTCTGCCTCTGGCCACCACTTCTTTCATGCCTCCCGGCATATTATTCCTGGGTTTGTTGATGTCATTAAAACACTTAACACCGGATGAATTACACCCCTTACTGAATGACCCGTCGCTATTGCTGATTGATATCCGCAATGATCACGAGCTGGTCTCCGGCATATTGCCTGGTGCGCTGCATGTACCTTTGGGCAATCTCGCCAGCGCGTTTAATCAGCTGCCGCAAGATAAAAAAATGGTGTTCTATTGCCGCAGTGGTGTTCGCTCCGTATCGGCTGGTGAGTTCGCGCTTGCGCAAGGTTGTGCTGACGTCTCACACCTGGCGGGCGGCATTCTGGCATGGGCTGGCGCTGGCTTGCCAATCAAGCCAGTCTAGTTATATAAGCATCCAAATTAAATATTCACTCCAGGACATTCAAATGTTAAGCGATAAAGAAGTTGATGCCCGTAACTTGAATTGCCCATTGCCCATCTTGCGCTGTAAAAAGGCACTGAATGATTTAGGCCCGTCGCAAGTACTGAAAATCATGGCGACAGATCCTGGCTCAAAAAAAGATTTCGATGCATTTTGCCGCCAGACCGGCCATACACTGCTTGAGTTGCAAGAGAGCGATGGCGTTTTCACATTCTGGATTAAAAAGCGCACGCCTTAACCGCTCTGTTTAAACAGGCATAGTCATTAAAAAAGCCCGCATCTCTGCGGGCTTTTTTGTTTCTGGAGTTAACGATTACTTCACGCTTTCCAGGCTACCCATGGCTTTCGGGTAGGTGACGATACCCCAAGGCATGTTTTTAACGGCGATCTGCTTGGTCACTTCAAGCTTTTCCGCATCAATCACCAGCACCGCATCAGACTTACCACACGCCAACAGGACATCCTTGTTATTCGGGGTAAAGCTGAAATGCCAGCAACGGTTACCGGTAGGTACTTCTTTGATTTTCTCAAAGGTTTTGGCATCAAACACTTGCAGCAATTTCGCTTTGTTAGTCGCCACAAAAATGCGCTCGCCTTTCGCATCATAGGCAATCCCATACGGTGTTTCTGCAGTATCTACTGTGCGCACCACGTTAAACTCTTTATCCAGCACCAGGAATTTGTTACCGAATTCCAGTGTAGCCAGGTAAGTATTTCCATCTGGCGAAACCTTGATGCCACGAGGACGGTCGCCATGTTCATGCGTTTGCACGGTTTTGATCAGCTCGCCGGTTTCGATGTTATGTACGGTAACTGTATTGTCAGCTTCGTTGGTAATGACCAGTTGTTTGCCATCGGCTGAAAACTCAATGCCTTCGGTTTCAGGCCCGCCAGTGATTTCGCGTACTTTTTCACCTTTGGTTAAATCAACCACCGCGATTTTTGCCGGGATTTTTTCTTCGTCATCATCGTCATCCTCTTCTTCACCCGCTTTAGGTGGAGGTCCGCCTTTAGAACTTGGCTCAGACGATACGAAAGCATAATTGCCATTCACGCGCACGAACTCCGGATTTTTACCGACATTGATTTGCTGCAACACTTCACCGGTTGCAGTATCAATCACCGAAATGCTTTCGTTATCTTTAGTGGCAACTATCAGTTTCTTGCCGTCGTCAGTCACTGCCAGACCGCGAGGACCTTCCGCTTTCACGTTCAACTGCTTGGACACTTGCATAGTCACCAGGTCAATCACGTCAACACCAGCGTCTTGTGTGGATACGTAGGCTACCGGACCTTTGCTCAGATTGTCAGCGGCAGGCGCCTCTGCTTCAGCAACTGGTTCTTCCGGTTTATTACAGGCAGCCACAGAGGCAACCAGCGCCAGCAACAGCAAACTGGTGCGCGCGCGACGCGCTAAGGGTGAATTCAACATGCAATCTATCTCCTGATTATTATTTAAGTTTAATGACACCAGCAAAATTCATTCTCAGCGCTTGAGGCATTACATGACGCCAAATGCAATCAATCACCTGCAAAAAGCGGTTCATATAAACCACCACATTGGCTGATATAAACCAAAGGCATCTACCCCAGGAATAACTGATAAGCCGGGTTATTGCTTTCATCCCAGCATGGATAACCGAGCTGCTTCAAGAATTGCTCAAAAGCAGCTTTATCTTCCTGTGGCACCTGCATGCCTACCAGCACCCGGCCAAAGTCGGCACCATGGTTACGGTAATGAAACAAACTGATGTTCCAATTGTGACCCATAGATTCAAGAAAGTTCATCAAAGCGCCGGGTTTTTCCGGAAACTCAAACCGGTAAACCACTTCGTTGCGGGCTTGCGGCGCGTGCCCGCCCACCAGGTGGCGCAGATGCAATTTAGCCATTTCATTGCCGGTCAGGTCCAGAGCTTTCAGTCCGGCAGCTTCCAGTGCGCGCGTAATTTCTGTTGGCTCGTTCGGATTTTGCACTGACACACCGACAAAAATATGTGCATCTTTGGAGTCGGAATAGCGGTAATTGAATTCAGTGATATTGCGGTTGCCGAGCAAACGGCAGAAGGTTTTAAATGCACCTGGTATTTCGGGAATCGTCACCGCAAACACCGCTTCACGATGCTCACCCAACTCGGCGCGCTCGGCAATGAAACGCAGGCGGTCAAAATTCATATTGGCCCCGGAAGCCACTGCCACCAGGCTTTTGCCTTGCAGTTGATGCTTTTCGGCATAGGCTTTTAAGCCAGCCACGGCCAAAGCGCCGGCCGGCTCTAAAATGCTGCGCGTATCTTCAAATACATCCTTAATCGCAGCACAGATTTCATCGTTATCGACCACGATCATCTCATCGACATATTGCTGCACCAGTGCGAAGGTGTGCTCGCCCACCTGCTTGACAGCTGCACCATCGGCAAACAAACCCACTTGCTCCAGCATTACGCGCTCGCCTATTTTCAGCGATTCGGTCATTGCTTCAGCATCTTGCGCTTCTACCCCGATGACTTTGATTTCCGGACGCAATGCTTTGATGTAGGCGGCAATACCCGCCAGCAAACCACCGCCGCCAACGCAGCAGAAAATCGCTTCAATAGGCTCCGGATGATCCTGCAACACTTCCATGGCGATGGTGCCTTGTCCGGCAATCACATCAGGGTCATCGTATGGATGCACAAAGGTCAGGCCTTCGCTTTTTTCAACTTCAAGGGCATGTGCATACGCGTCTGAATAGCTGTCGCCAAACAACACCACTTCGGCGCCACGCGCCCGCACCGCATTGATCTTGATCGCTGGCGTCGTGGTCGGCATGACGATCACGGCACGGCAACCCAGCTTTTGCGCGCTGAGGGCAACACCTTGTGCATGGTTACCGGCACTGGCACAAATCACACCCCGCGCAAGCGCCTGCTGCGGCAGATTGGCCATTTTGTTATAGGCACCGCGCAACTTGAATGAGAATACCGGCTGCATATCCTCTCGCTTGAGCAAGACCTGGTTACGCAGCCTCACGGACAGATTAGGCATTATATCCAGCGGTGTGTGGCGGGCCACGGCGTAGACTTGGGAGTGTTCGATTTTTTCGCGGTAGTCGGTGTTCATCAAATGCTTTAAGGTTTTAAAACCGCAAGGTTGCAGTGTATGATAGGGAATTGTTTGTATTATAAAGAATTAATCAAGGATTGAAGCAGATGGCATTGGATAAAGCACAACAAGACGCACTTAAACTGGAAGTAGCAAAAGCAGCAATCACCTATGTAAAAGATGGCATTATCGGTGTCGGCACCGGCTCAACCGCCAACTTTTTTATTGATGAATTAGCCAAGGTTAAACACAAAATCGAAGGTGCTGTGGCCAGCTCGGAAGCGACTGCCAAACGTTTGCGCGATCACGGCATCGAAGTATTTGATTTAAACAGTGTCGACAGCCTGGATATCTATGTGGATGGTGCTGATGAAATTACCGAGCATTTGCATATGCTTAAAGGTGGCGGCGGTGCATTGACGCGTGAAAAAATCGTGGCCGCGGTAGCCAAGTCTTTCATCTGTATCTGTGACGAAAGCAAATTTGTGCCAGTGATGGGTAAATTCCCGTTGCCGGTCGAAGTCCTGCCTATGGCGCGTAGCCAGGTAGCGCGTGAACTGGTCAAACTCGGCGGCCAGCCAAAACTGCGTGATTTCACGACTGACAATGGCAACATCATCCTTGATGTACACGGCCTGACCATCAGCGACCCGATCGAACTGGAAACCAAAATCAATCAAATTGTGGGCGTAGTGACTAACGGTCTGTTTGCATCACGTCCGGCGAATGTGTTGCTGCTGGCAACGCCAAACGGTGTTAAAACCCTGACAAAATAATCGAGAACCACCCCGCCAACAACTATCATAAAGTTGTCATATTGTACTGGTAACCTAGCGGGCACAATAATTAGGAAAATACGTCATGCAATTTGAACACACCTCAAAACAATATGATGTTGAACTGGAATCGGTACGCGCCAAGGTTCTGGAAATGGGGGGGCTGGTTGAACAGCAAATTGTAAACGCGCTGGAATCACTGACTACGGCTGATGTGAATCTGGCTAAAGATGTGATGGCGCGTGATGCACGCGTGAATGCGCTGGAAGTGCAAGTCGATGAAGACTGTAGCCATATCATTGCCCGTCGCCAGCCTGCGGCGCGCGACCTGCGCATGATCATGATGATGGTGAAAACCATTACGGATCTGGAACGTATCGGTGACGAAGCGACTAAAATTGCGCGTACTGCCCAACGTATTTATGAGCAGGACCGCATGTACAAACCGCGTTTCAACGAAATTAAGTCCATGGTCGGCCTGGTGCGTGAAATGCTGCGTACCTCACTGGATTCATTTGCGCGCCTGGATGTCAGCCAGACAGTTGAAGTAGCCAAGCAGGACGAGCAGGTGGACGAGCAGTTCCGTGCGGCCATGCGTCAGCTGATTACCTTTATGCTGGAAGATCCTCGTACCATTTCCATGTCGCTGGAAGTACTGTTTGTGGCAAAAGCGATTGAGCGTATCGGTGACCATGCCAAAAACATCTCTGAATACGTGGTGTATATGGTTAAAGGCAAAGATATCCGCCATACCAGCCTGGAAGACATCAAGCGCGAGACGATGTCTTGATCATCCAAACAAAAAGCACTCCGTAGAGTGCTTTTTTTTATGCCCGGCTAATCAAGCACTGGGTGGAACATAACCAGTGGCCACATCCGCACCCTCCCCGAAGAAATACTTTTCAGTTTGCTCAGCGAGATATTTCCTGGCACTGGCATCGGCCAGGCTCAGGCGGTTCTCGTTGACCAGCATGGTTTGCTGTTTCAGCCAACCTGCCCATGCTTCTTTAGACACATGCAGATAAATCCTTTTACCCAGCTCACCAGGATATGGCGGGAAATCCATCCCCTCCAGCTCTTTGCCCAGTTTCACGCACTGCACCATTCTTGCCATGTTAACCCTCATTACACTGCTAAAAGCGTTATCATAGCGCATGTTAAAATGTGATGTAGATTTTTAGAGAGAATCCATGCAAAACCAACCCTCCCCGTCACATGAAGAAAGCCCGTTCAAGGGCAAAACCGGCATCCGTCGCCTGGTCAATGCATTCGGCTATTCCATGGATGGATTCAAAGCCGCTTACCAGCACGAAGATGCCTTCCGGCAAGAAGTCTGGTTATCACTGGTGCTGATTCCATTCGCCTTTTACCTGGAAACAGAAGCTTTGCACCGTATCCTGATGGTAGGCAGCGTCATGCTGGTGTTGATCGTAGAATTACTTAATTCTGCGGTTGAAGCTGTGGTTGACCGTGTCTCGATTGAGCGCCACGCTCTGGCCAAACGCGCCAAGGATATTGGCAGTGCCGCTGTGTTGCTGGCCCTGATCAATCTCGGCATTGTCTGGGGACTGATCCTGTTTGGTTAATCAATTATCCAAATAAAAAAGGTTGGCAATTGCCAACCTTTTTTATTGCCTGCCTTCTCTTAGAAGTCTGCCCTGGCACCAATCAGCACTGAGCGTGATCCTGCGGGAGAAATATCCTTGAGGAAAGAAGCGTGTTCGCGGATTTCATCATTCAGCAGGTTATTGGCCTTGGCAAACAGCTCAACGTTATATTTCAATGGTAGCTTGTAAGCCAGCAAAGCGCTTAAATTGGTATAGCCATCCGTTTTCAATTCGTTTTCAGCGACATCGTTTTGTTTAAACGCATGCAATACATCCATGCGCGCATTCCAGTTACCCAAACGGTAATCCAGCCCTCCGCCTAGGCGTAATGGCGAGATACGCGGCAAATACTCATTGTTGCGGGTGTCTTTGGCATGCACATAATCGCCACGCATTTTAAGTGTCCACTCATCATTCAACGCAAACTTACCTTCCAGCTCCAACCCTTTAAACAAAGCAGGCACGGCAGTGAAGTTGGCAATCGCCAGACCGGTGCCCGGGTCAGTCGCCCCTGTATTCAATAAGCCAATAAAATTCTGGAAGCGTGTTGCATACGCGCCCAGCGTAATACTGTGCCCGTTGGCTTTCCACTTTAACTGCGCATCAACACCGTTGGAAACTTCCTTATCAAGGTTGGCATTACCCACTTCGAACTGGCCGGTCGCTACGTGTTCCCCATTGGCATACAGCTCAAAGTAGCTAGGCGCGCGTTCGTTATGGGAAAGATTGGCCGTCGCACTCCAGGCATCATTAATGGTGTACAAACCACCTAGTGCAAAGCTGTTCGGGTTAAAACGGTTGTTGAACGCTTGCGTGAATACGCTATCGGCACTGGAAGATACTGAAGTTTCACCAACGCGGCCACCGAAGGTAATCTTGTGCCTGTCTATCGGTAACTCTTCGTATACATAGAGCGCCTGTGTCTGAGTCACGACGCTTGGTACAAATGCCTCTTCACCCAGTGCCTGAAAACGGGTGTTCTGGAACTGGTAGCCGAAGACGCCATTGACGCTGGCCCAGGGGATATGGGTTGCTTCCAGACTGCCCTCCATGCCGCGGTTTTTAAATGTAGTGCCTACTTCGCCGCCTTCCAGCTCCACGTGCTGGTAATCAGTATGCGCCATGCGTAATTTCAGTTTCTGGATTGGCCCGCGCAACTCCCTGACTTCACCAGCGAGCTCCCAGCGTTGCTGCTCCATATCAATGCGTACGTCATC
Source organism: Methylophilus sp. (assembly GCA_032153875.1). Lineage (GTDB taxonomy): Bacteria > Pseudomonadota > Gammaproteobacteria > Burkholderiales > Methylophilaceae > Methylophilus. Next base: position 8,793 of record JALDYP010000008.1, on the reverse strand, counting down.
TTCATTCACTACGCCGTAGTTATTATTCAAGCTGGCGTAAGAAATACCCAGGTAGCCGGTATCAAAGGTCCATGCCGCACCCAGCGCACCCCCATTTGACAAGGCACTGCTATTATTCAGTTTGCCGTTGCCCTTCTCACCCCGTGCCGTGCCATCTGCCAGGCTTTTGCGTTTTGATACGGCATAGCCAGGAATATCCAGGTTACTGGTTTTACGTGAATAAACGTCGGCATGGATGGCAAATGTGCCGTTACCAACATCGACAACCGCGGCACCATTGCGCGCATTATCCGGCCCGCCAAATCGCGCTTCGCCGCGTCCTGTCATACCATTTAAAGACTCTTTGGGGATGCGATGATCGATTGCATTTACTACACCACCGACTGCGCTACCACCATACAGCAATGCCGCAGGTCCCCGCACTACATCGACTTGTTCAATAATCAGGGGATCAATCGCTACGGCATGGTCAAAACTGAGAGAACCCGCATCCAGGATACCGACACCGTTTTGCATGATACGCACACGCTCGCCATCGAGGCCACGGATAATCGGGCGCGAGGCATTGGGGCCAAATTGCGTGGCGGTGACGCCGGGAATGCCATTCAGTGTTTCACCCAAGGTACCTTCGCGGCGCAGGCTTAATTCGCGACCACCCAGCACAGACACCGGCACCACCATATCATCTGAACCTACCCCTAGCGGATTACCGGTGATAGGCACATTGTCCAGATCCAGCGTATGGCTATGCTCTTCGGCATGCAAAGTGGAAACAGGGAAGGCAAGGACGGTTGTAAGCGCCAGCCACACCGGGCTTAGCTGACAATGTGGAGCACGTGCGATGTGCTTAGCGATATTCATGATCATTCTTTCTCAACAATTAATCGTCCTGCAATGCCGGTCACCCCAAAGATTGCGGTAGCCACATTAGCAGGCAAGGATTTAGATGCGCTCCAGGCGCATTCAGTAGAAATTAAAGCTGAGAAACAGAAGGGGGTGCGCGGGCGGCATAGACCTTGGTAAAGGACTGCACCACGGATGACGAGGTTGAAATGTAATGGGGTTTATCGCATGCAATCACAGGGGTAACAAAGGCTGTTGCAGGCATGCCGCCGGCAATCACTGATAAGCCCAGACATAAGGTACAAGGCTCACCGCCAGTATGTTGATGATCAGGTTGTGATTGATTGCTGAGGTCGGTTAAATGGCTGATTTCATGTGCAGCGATGCCGATTTGCGTGAACGCAAACAGCAGAGAAATGAGCACATAAGTATAAAACCGCTTTAACATGTTGAATATATTAACATATCTCGCAACGCTTGATATGCAATTTTGTTGCAAAATTATGTCTACTTGTCTATCAGTACTTTTAATATGGCTTCCACCACGTTAGCATTATTTTCCGGCACATATCCGCCTTCCAGTACCCAGACTGTTCTGCCCTGCGCATATTGGTTGGCCAGTTTTACCAGCTGTTTTGCGATAGATACGTAGCCTGCGTCTGTATAGCTTAATCCACCGAGCAAGTCGTTCTGGTGTGCATCCAGTCCCGCCGAGACTAAAATCAGCTCTGGCCTGAAACGTTGCATGGCGGGTTCCAGTTGCCTGACCAGTTCTTTTAGAACGACGGCCTCATCGCTGCCGGCAGGCACATCTACATTCATGGTGTAGCCTTCTCCTTTAGCATGCCCTTTTTCCGCCGGCCTGCCAGATCTTGGATAAAGCGGATGCTGGTGCGCACTGAAATAGAAAACGCTGTCATCCTGGTCAAAGATATCTTGCGTACCGTTACCGTGATGGACGTCGATATCCACAATAAGGACTCTCTGCACTCCGTACTTCTTTTGTGCATAACGCGCCGCTACCGCCACGTGATTGTAAATACAGAAACCCATGCCACGATCAGCGGTTGCATGATGGCCAGGCGGCCTGACCAGCGCAAAAGCACTTTTACTATGGTTTTGCATGACGGCGTCAATGCCAGCCATGGCTGCGCCACTCGCCAGTTTTGCAACATCCAGTGAATTTTTCGAGATGACGGTGTCGCCGGTACTCAGAGTTAGATAGGGACGGGAGGGAGTCAGTTGCTGCTGCTCAGCGTCCAGCAAATCGAGGTAACTGGCGTGATGCACAGCAAGTAAATTTTCACGTGTCGCCATAGAAAATGCCGGCCAACGCAGGTGAACGCCTAGAGGTTTATTTTGCTTGAGATGCTGGACAATAAAGCCAAGCCGGTCCGGCTTTTCCGGGTGACCGGGGCCGGTATCGTGCAGCAGGAAACGATCATCATAAAGCACAGTGACCGCTGCGGCTTGGGCTTCGATGGGGGCCACTGATAACAGCAATAGACTGATAAAATAATGGCGAAGGATATGCATTGCCGCGCTCCTCAAGCTTTGACTCGATTCCATCCGCTGGCATAAAACAACAAGTGAATAGAATTACAGATTAACGACGCGTTTGGGTGCAATTCTTCCGTTAGCCAGTTGCACGCCCAGACCCAAAAATAAACCTGTTTCGCTGTAAACCCGCACATCCCCGTCAGGAATGATGCCCGGCAACCATACCGGATTACCCTGTTTGAAATAATACGCCGCATCAGCATGCAGCTCTATTTTCGGTAAGGCGCTAATCGCAGTATCAACCGGCAATAACAAGGCATCGCGCGCTTCCATGCTCATGGCTTCCAACCCTTCAAGCGTCACGGTATGCGCTATCTGGTATGTCGCGGTAGCCGTTCTGCGTAAGTCTATGAGGTGTGCGCCCACATTCAATGCTTTGCCAATATCTTCAGCCAGTGTGCGGATGTAAGTACCCTTGCTGCAAGTGACTTCAATGTGCGCAATATTATCCTGGCAATCCTGCAATTGCATGGCGTAAATAGTCACCTGGCGCGGCTTGCGTTCCAGCTCTATGCCTTCTCTGGCGTAAGCATATAAAGGTTTGCCATCAACCTTGAGCGCAGAATACATAGGAGGGATTTGGGTAATCTCACCCGTCAAAGCAGGCAATACTGCTTCAATCTCTTTGGACTGCACATTGCACGCAACCTGCTGCAAAACATCGCCTTCTTTATCACCGGTTGTGGTGGTGACGCCAAATTTGACGGTGGCTACATAGGTTTTATTTTCATCAGTAAGGTGCTGGGCAAACTTAGTGGCCTCACCCAGGCAAATGGGCAAAACGCCAGTCGCCAGCGGATCAAGCGTGCCGGTATGCCCGGCTTTTTGTGCCTGATAAAGCCATTTAACTTTTTGCAGTGCCTGGTTGGATGAATAACCATGCGGTTTATCAAGCAGTAACACGCCGTGAACGGCGCGTTTGATGCGTTTGGTTTGCATAGAAAGTTATTCTTGCGAGGGGGTATCAGGTGCAGCTTGTTCCGGTGCCTGCTCGGAGATCGCCTTGTCAATCAGCTTATCCATATGCATGCCACGGTCTATCGATTCGTCATACACAAAATGCAGTTGCGGCATTGTGCGCAGCATCATGCGTTTACCCAGCTGTGAACGTAAAAAGCCGGCGGCTTTTTCCAGGCCTTCCTGCAGGCCTTTGCTGTTTTTTGCCGCGGTGTAAAACACTTTGGCATGCGCCATATCACCGGCTACCTCAACATCAGTCAGGGTGACCATTTGCACGCGCGGATCTTTCACTTCAAACATCAGCAAATCCGCCAGTTCACGGCGAATTTGCTCAGAGACGCGGTCGTTACGGGAAAAGGCTTTAGCCATTGAGTTTCCTGATTATCAAAGTGTACGAGCCACTTCAACGACTTCATAGACTTCCAGAATATCGCCCACTTCAATATCGTTGTAGTTCTTCAGCGACAGGCCACATTCAAAGTTGTTTTTAACTTCTTTAACGTCGTCTTTGAAACGTTTCAGTGAATCCAGTTCGCCAGTATGGATAATGACGTTATTACGCAGCAAACGGACTTTAGCGTTACGTTTAACCGAACCATCCTGCACATAACAACCAGCTACAGCACCCACTTTGGAGATGCGATACACTTCGCGGATTTCCACAGTACCGATCATTTGCTCTTTATGCTCTGGTGGCAACATACCGCCCAAGGCAGCTTTCACTTCGTCTACCGCTTCGTAAATGATGTTGTAGTAACGCAGATCGACACCAAGCGTTTCAACCAGTTTACGCGCGCCAGCATCGGCACGGACGTTGAAACCGATCAATACGGCTTTAGATGCCGCTGCCAGGTTGACATCTGACTCGCTGATAGCACCCACTGCAGTGTGAATGATATTGACGCGTACTTCTTTAGTAGACAGTTTTTGCAAGCTGGTGGTCAACGCTTCGAAGGAGCCCTGAACATCTGATTTGATGATCAGGTTCAGTGTTTGCACCGCACCCTCAGCCATCTGTTCAAAGATGTTTTCCAGTTTGGCCGCATGCTGTTTAGCCAGTTTCACATCACGGAACTTGCCTTGACGGAACATGGCAATCTCACGTGCTTTGCGTTCGTCATTGAGTACAATCGTTTCTTCACCGGCACTTGGCACATCTGATAAGCCCAATACTTCTACCGGGATAGATGGACCCGCTTCTTTGATGTCATTGCCGTTTTCATCCAGCATGGCACGCACACGGCCATAAGCAGTACCCGCCAGCAGCATATCGCCGCGACGCAAGATACCAGACTGTACCAATACAGTAGTCACAGGACCACGGCCTTTGTCCAGGCGGCCTTCAATCACCAGGCCTGTCGCCGGGGTATTTTGTGGTGCGGTCAACTCAAGTACTTCAGCCTGTAACAGCACGGCTTCCAGCAACTCATCAATACCTTTACCGGTTTTGGCTGAGACTTCGCGGAACATGGTTTCACCGCCATACTCTTCCGGAACCACTTCATGCGTGATCAATTCGTTTTTAACGCGTTCTGGCTGCGCTTCCGGTTTATCGATCTTGTTGATCGCCACTACGATAGGCACATTACCCGCTTTAGCATGGTGAATCGCTTCAATCGTTTGCGGCATGACGCCGTCATCAGCAGAAACCACCAGAATCACAATATCCGTAGCCTTGGCACCACGCGCACGCATGGCGGTAAAGGCTTCATGGCCTGGCGTATCCAGGAAAGTCACCATACCACGCGGTGTTTCTACGTGGTAAGCACCAATATGCTGGGTAATGCCACCGGCCTCGCCAGAAGCAACACGGCTACGGCGGATGTAATCCAGCAATGAAGTTTTACCATGGTCAACGTGACCCATGACGGTTACTACTGGTGGACGTGATTCCAGCACTGCTTCCGTCATGTCAGTTTCTTCGAGGAAACTCTCAGGATCGTTAGCGGCGGCAGCTTGGGCTTTGTGACCCATTTCTTCTACCAGAATGATGGCAGTGTCCTGATCCAGCACCTGGTTGATGGTGACCATCATGCCCATTTTCATCAGCGCCTTGATCACTTCAGCTGCTTTCACAGACATTTTGTGTGCCAGGTCTGCGACTGAAATGGTTTCAGGAATCATTACATCTTTAATGACTGGCTCAGTCGGCGCATTAAATGCATGCTGGTCATCTTTACTTGACTTGTGATGCTTGCCTTTAGGTGTACGCCAGCCTTGTGAGTTACCGCCAGCCGCATCACCACGGGTTTTAATGCCACGTTTTTTGTTTTCGTTATCGTTCCAGTCACGGTTACCAGGTTTATTCTTTTTATCCTTGCTTTCCGCTGGCTTGTCAGTGACTTTATTCGCTGGCTTATGCAGCGTACCTTCAGATAATTTAGTGGGTGCAGGCTTGTTTTTAGCCGCTTCAGCATCCGCCTGACGTTTTGCTTCCTCTTCAGCGCGACGTTGTGTCAATGCCTGTTTGCGTTGTACATCTTCCGCTTGCAGTGCCAACAGTTTGGCATGACGCGCAGCTTCATTTTCACGTAAAGCGATCTCTTGCACAGATAGCACTGCAGCTTTTTTAGCTGGCGCTGCAACCGGGGCTTCTGCTTCAGCCGCAGGTTCGGTCACTTCAGCGACAGGCTCTAATTCTGGTTCCGGCTCAACTTCTACGGCAGGTACTTCAATTTCCGGCTCAGCAACCGCCACTGGTGCTTCTTCAATTACTTCAGGCTCAGCAATACCCGGCTCTTCAATGGCTGCTTCTGCAGGAGCCTCATATCCAATTTCTTCAGGACGCTCTAATACACGTTTTTTGCGCACTTCCACCTGAATGGTGCGGGCTTTACCTGAACTATCGGTTTTCTTGATTTCGGTATTTTGCTTGCGCATCAGCGTGATTTTGTTTTTTGGGGCATTGGCAGCGCCATGCTCTTTACGCAAGTAATCCAGCAATGCAGTCTTGTCACCTTCTTCCAAAAAATCATCCACAGACGTTTTATTAACGCCTGCGCTTTTCAGTTGCTCGATGAGCAAGGTCGTTGGAAGACCCAGCTCTGCGGCAAATTGTGCGACGGTTGAAAGTGCCATGTACTGCTCCAGTTCAATTACTCTATATTCTAATTTAAGGTGTACGCATGATTCTTGCCTGGCGGGTTACAAGAAACCGCTAATTACTTAAACTCAGGTTACAAACCCAGGCTCGATACCTGGGTTTATTCACGCCAGGCTATTTAAACCAAGGCGCGCGTGCGGTCATGATTAATGCCTTGGCACGCTCATCATCTATTCCGGTCAATTCAACCAGCTCATCCACTGCAAGCTCAGCCAAATCTTCAGTTGAGTGAATGTTGTTTGCCGACAGTTTGTGCGCAGTGTCGGCATCCATGCCTTCAAGCGTCATCAGATCATGCGTGTCTTCTTCAACTTTCTCTTCTTTGGCAATCGCCTCAGTCAGCAAAGCGGCACGCGCACGTGAACGTAATTCATTCACGGTATCTTCATCAAACGCGTCGATTTCTGCCATTTCGGCGATTGGCACATACGCAATTTCTTCCAGCGTACTAAAGCCTTCTTGCACTAGGATGTCAGCAACCTCTTCATCCACATCCAGTTTTTCAATAAACAACTGGCTGATTTTCGCGTATTCGTCCTGGTTTTTCTGTGCAGCGGCTTCTTCGGTCAGGATATTCAAACTCCAGCCGGTGAGCTCTGAAGCCAGGCGTACGTTTTGTCCATTACGGCCAATCGCTACTGCCAATTGCTCCTCACTCACAACCACATCCATGCTGTGTGCATCTTCATCAACCACGATGGAACTCACTTCAGCTGGCGCTAATGCATTGATGACAAACTGCGCCGGGTCCATGCTCCACAGCACGATATCCACACGCTCGCCGCCAAGTTCTGAGGTCACAGCCTGCACACGTGAACCACGCATACCTACGCAAGTACCTACCGGGTCAAGGCGCTGGTCATTGGTTTTCACTGCGATTTTTGAACGCAAACCTGGGTCACGGGCTGCTGAACGAATCTCCAGCAAACCTTCTTCGATTTCAGGCACTTCAAGTTCAAACAAACGCTTGAGGAAGTCAGGTGCAATACGTGACAAAATCAATTGCGGGCCACGACCACCGCGGTCTACGCGTGACAGATAGGCACGCACGCGGTCACCTACACGCAAGTTTTCTTTCTGGATCATCGCTTCGCGTGGCAACAGGCATTCAATGCGGCCTACTTCAATAATCGCATTACCTTTTTCCATGCGTTTGATCACGCCGGTCACCAAGCTTTCGCCACGGCCCAGGAAGTCCTGAATCATTTGCTCGCGCTCAGCTTCACGGACTTTTTGCAAAATCACTTGCTTGGCAGCTTGTGCGCCAATACGTCCGAAAGAAATAGACTCTAGTGGCTCTTCATAGTAATCACCAATCTGGCGACCTTCTGCTCGCGCGTCTTCTTCGTCGAACTGGTAGGTTGAGCTTTCGAGCAGGTCGTATTCAACATATTGCCAGCGTCTGAAAGTACTGTAATCGCCACTTTCACGGTCAATCTCGACACGAATGTCAGCACCTTCTTCATGGTTCTTTTTGGTTGCAGAAGCCAATGCCAGCTCCAATGCCGTAAAAATGACTTCTTTACTGACATTTTTTTCATGTGCCAGAGCATCAACTAACAACAATATTTCACGACTCATCGCAATCTCCAACGCACCGTACGGATTAATTAAAACAAATTAATCAAAAATCGGGCTCAACCGAGCCTTGTCTAAATTATCCAGCGAAAAGCTATACAGCCAGCCATCGCACTCGATCTTCACTTTGCCATCCTCAACCCCTTGCAGGACACCTAAAAAGGTTTTCCTGGGTAAGGTGGTTGCCGTGGCTTTAGGGCCATCATCTTTAATACCTATGCGCAGCTTAACTAGTGCGCGCTCGCCGATAAAGCGAATAAAATCATTTTCTTTGCGCAACACACGATCCAGGCCAGCGGAAGAAACTTCCAGCCGGTCATAATCAATGTCCAGTTCAACGGTCAATACATTACCTAACTGGTTACTTACCAGCACACAGTCATCAATATTCACGCTGTCTTTAGTATCTTTAGGGTTCAGCTTGTCGATAAACACGCGCAGCAATTTACCGCGGTTGGCCACTTCAAAGTCAACCAACTCATAACCCAACTGGGTAACCGTCTTTTCAACAACCGAATGCAAATCTTGCATGGTGAGCCTTAATTCCCAAACATATCGACCAGAAACGAAAAATGGGCGTAAAGCCCATCAATCCACAGCATTATACCAAAATTCCTTTTAAATTTAAAGCCATAACTTGATTGTTGCAACCATTCCCCAGCAAGCATTTTAGCCATTCAGAAAACATCACTTTTGATTAGCCCTAACGGGTCAATGACATGAATTGTGTGGATGCTTATGATGGCTGC
>JALDYP010000007.1:0-73618 GCA_032153875.1 Methylophilus sp. | reverse complement strand
ACAGCATCATGGCACCGGTTTGCTGGGCTGCTTCGATATCCATCAATTTCGCCAGCGTGTCGGTATTGGTCAAAATCTCGGCATTGACTAGCGCTTCCACTTTGGCGATCTGCGCATCCGTCACTGGCGCATTGTGCACAAAGTCAAAGCGGGTTTTTTCAGTATCCACCAGGCTACCTTTTTGTTGCACATGATCACCTAATACTTCACGCAGAGCTTTGTGCATCAAGTGTGTAGCAGAATGGTTACGCATGGTGGCATGCCGCGACTGCAGGTTAACCTTCGCGGTCAACGTATCGCCAACAGACAGCATGCCGGTTTTCAGCACACCGTGGTGGCCGAATACCGCGGCCTGAATTTTCTGGGTATCTTCCACCTCAAAAATACCACTGGCTGATTTCAATTCACCGCTATCGCCAATCTGGCCACCTGACTCCGCGTAGAAAGGCGTGTCATCCAGCACCACTACGCCCAGATCACCTTCGTTCAACGATTTAACCGGGCTACCATCTTTATACAAAGCCAGTACCTTGGCTGGCGTTTCCAGCTTTTCGTAACCATGGAAACTGGTAACCTGGCCTTCATATTCCAGGTTTAGCGCCATTTTAAATTTACCGGCGGCACGTGCCTGCTCTTTCTGGCGCGCCATGGCGGCGTCAAAACCGGCTGTATCAACAGTAACGCCACGTTCACGGCAAATATCCGCGGTTAAATCCAGCGGGAAACCGAAGGTATCGTGCAGTTTGAATGCCAGGTCGCCGTTGAATACCGCTGGCTTAGTGGCTAATTCTGTTTCCAGAATCTGCATGCCGTTTTCAATGGTTTCAAAGAAGCGGTCTTCTTCCTGTTTCAACACTTCAACGATGCGCGCCTGGTTGCTGACCAGCTCAGGATACGCTTCGCCCATTTCCAATACCAAGTCGGCAACCAGTTTATGGAAGAATGCAGCGCGACAACCCAGTTTGTAACCATGACGGATCGCACGGCGAATGATACGGCGCAGCACGTAACCGCGGCCTTCGTTACCGGCGATGACGCCATCCGCAATCAGGAACGAACAGGCACGGATATGGTCAGCCAGCACTTTCAGGCTGGGGCTCTCCAGATCGGCAGTGTTAGTTTCACGCGCAGCGGCGTTGATCAATGCCTGGAATAAATCGATTTCGTAATTGGCATGCACGCCTTGCAATACTGCTGAAATCCGCTCTAAACCCATCCCGGTATCGACAGAAGGTTTAGGCAGCGGATGCATCACGCCCGCTTCATCGCGGTTGAACTGCATGAACACGTTGTTCCAGATTTCGATAAAGCGATCACCATCTTCATCCGGGCTGCCTGGAGGGCCGCCAGGAATATGGTCACCATGATCGTAAAAAATCTCGGTACACGGGCCGCAAGGGCCGGTATCACCCATCATCCAGAAGTTATCGGAGGCATAACGTGCGCCTTTGTTGTCGCCGATACGCACGATCTTGCCGGCAGGCACGCCGACTTCCTTGTTCCAGATATCGTAGGCTTCGTCATCTTCTGCATACACCGTTACCATCAGGCGGTCTTTAGGCAAGGCATACACTTCAGTCAGCAATTCCCAGGCAAAGGTAATCGCATCACGTTTGAAATAATCACCAAAGCTGAAGTTACCCAGCATCTCGAAAAAAGTATGGTGGCGCGCGGTATAACCTACATTTTCCAGGTCGTTATGCTTGCCACCGGCGCGCACACATTTTTGCGAAGAAGTGGCACGGGTGTAAGCACGTTTATCAAAGCCGAGGAATACATCCTTGAACTGGTTCATCCCGGCGTTAGTAAACAGCAAGGTAGGGTCACCGTGCGGCACCAGCGAACTGGAAGCCACCACCTGATGGCCTTTGGAAGCAAAAAAATCCAGGAATGCCTGGCGGATCTGTTTGCTGGAAGGTTTTTGCCCGTACTTAACTGTCATCTTCTGCGTGTCTATTCAAAATTTTCTTAATTACATCAAACGTAAAACCCCGGCTTTGTAAAAAACGTGCTTGTTTTGCCCATTCATCGCGGGTTGCCGGGGCCGCTTTAAACTTTTTGCGCCAGACTTCTCCGGCGCGCTCTACTTCATTAACCTGCAAGGTGGCTATTGCTTCAGCCACCAGATGGTCGTCTATGCCTTTTTCCCTCAGCTCGTTGGCGACCCGCGCAGCGCCAAATTTTGCCTGGCGGGCATGCACCATCTGTTCCATGTATCGCGCATCGCTCAACCAGCCACGCGTTTTGAAGTCTGCAATCAACACGCCGACATCATCGGTATCGCTAGCGTAAGGTTTAAGTTTTTGCGTCAGCTCAACAGCAGAATATTCACGTTTACTGAGATATTCCAGCGCGCGCTGGCGCAGCGACTTCTCAGGCTGCTGCCGCAAATTAATTAATCATCCTCAGTTCTGGGAGCAGTCATGCCATCTGCCAGAATATTGGAGTTAACGCGAATTTGCGCTTCGATTTCAGCAGCAATGGCCGGGTTTTCACGCAGGAATTCCTTGGCATTTTCTTTACCCTGGCCGATTTTTTCACCTTTGTAGCTGTACCAGGCACCTGATTTTTCAACCAGTTTTGCGTTAGAGCCCAGCTCGATCACTTCGCCCAAACGGGAAATACCTTCGCCGTACATAATATCGAATTCAGCCTGCTTGAATGGAGGCGCGACTTTGTTTTTAATCACTTTTACGCGTGTTTCGGAACCGGTGACTTCATCACCCTTTTTAATCGCACCGGTACGGCGGATATCCAGGCGCACAGAAGCGTAAAACTTCAATGCATTACCGCCAGTAGTCGTTTCAGGATTACCGAACATCACGCCGATTTTCATACGGATCTGGTTAATGAAGATCACCAGTGTGTTGGTACGTTTGATATTACCGGTCAGTTTACGCAAAGCCTGTGACATCAGGCGTGCCTGCAAGCCCATATGGCTATCACCCATCTCACCTTCGATTTCGGCGCGCGGGGTCAAGGCAGCAACGGAGTCGACCACCACGATATCCACAGAACCTGAACGCACCAGCATATCGGCGATTTCGAGCGCTTGCTCACCGGTATCCGGCTGCGAGATTAACAAATCAGGCACATTTACGCCCAGCTTGGCCGCGTATTGCGGATCCAAAGCATGTTCCGCATCAATAAATGCAGCAACGCCACCCAGCTTTTGCATTTCAGCTATCACTGACAAGGTCAGTGTCGTTTTACCTGAAGACTCGGGACCGTAAATTTCAACAATACGGCCGCGCGGTAAACCGCCAACGCCAAGGGCAATATCCAGGCCCAACGAGCCGGTTGATACTACCTGTAAGTCTTCACCGATATCAGCATCGCCCATGCGCATAATGGAGCCTTTGCCAAATTGCTTTTCAATCTGGGAAAGTGCGGCGGCGAGTGCTTTGCTTTTGTTGTCATCCATGGTGTTGCCTTCTGTATGTAGGGGAAAATGCGTTTTTAATTTAAACGCTATATAATCAGATAAATAACTGCTAATTATTTCATAAATCGACCATCAGTGATATGGCATTCGAACGATTTAGTACTTGGAATTGTCAACCGTATTAAGGCCTAGTCGTTTGAGTATTCAGGAAGCATTGATAGTTTTCCGTGAGAGGAGCCTTTATGAGTATCGCCAAATATATTTTAGGGATTGCATTGAGCGGATTTGCTGCTCTATCCGCACAGGCTGACACCAATTGGTCAGTCGGTGTCGGGATCGGCAACCCTTACTATGCGCCGCCGCCCGTTTACTATGCGCCACCGCCAGTCTATTACGCCCCACCGCCGGTAGTGATTTACCGTCATCCGCAAAGCAGCTATTACGGTGCTCCCGGATATGCTTATGCGCCGCCAGCGCCAGGCTTTATACAGTTCGGCTATGGTAATGGCGGCTACAGAAATTACAACCGTGGTCCTCGTGGCGGCGGCTGGGGACGTGGTCATGACCATGGTCACCACCATCATCACTAAACCTGACCGGTTTCTTTAATCAGCTTGAGCAAGCCAGCCAGTGAATGGCTGGCAGCTTGTTGGCGGATCTCCGCTCTATCTCCGTCAAAAAAACGTGTTTCTACCAGTATTTTTTCTGGCTGCGGATTACCGACATTTATTGCCCAGCCGAAACAAACCATTCCTACCGGTTTTTGTGCAGAACCTCCACCTGGACCAGCAATACCGGTCACGGAAGCACTGATATTGGCGCGACTGTGTCGTAACGCGCCTAAAGCCATCGCTTGCGCTACCTGCTCACTGACAGCGCCATGCGTATGAATTAGGATTTCCGGCACACCCAGCATTTCAGTTTTTGCTTCGTTGCTATAGGTGACAAAACCACGATCAAACCAGCCTGAACTGCCTGCGATGGCAGTAATCGCCTGTGCAACCATGCCACCGGTACATGATTCAGCCAGTGCCAGCTGCAAACCATTAGCTTGCAACGCTTTTCCCAAGGTTTCGCTTAATGTATCGAGGTCTTGCATTACAGCCACCATTTGATCAGTTGCAAGACGATGATTGCCATCACGGCCGCGAGTGCGTCATCCAGCATGACGCCCAGGCCACCTTTGACGTGCCTGTCTGCCCAGCTGATCGGAAACGGTTTCCAGATATCAAACAGGCGGAATAAAACAAATGCTGCCAAGCCCCAGACCCACGTGAATGGCACGGTGATTAGTACCGCGGCCATGGCGACAATTTCATCCCAGACGATGGCACCATGATCATTTACACCTAGTGCGCGACCGGTAAATGCACTGCACCAGATGCCAAATATAAACATCAACAATATAGACAGCCACTGTTGCCATTCAGGCAAGTACATGATGAGCCAGAAGAACGGGAAACCTAATAAAGTGCCGGCCGTGCCAGGCGCTTTGGGGAACAAGCCGGCACCCAGCCCCAGGCTGAGGAAATGTAAAGGATGCGAAAGAAGCAGTGCCCAGTCAGGATCGGTAGCTTGATAGCGTTGGTTAGCCAAAATGCAGATACCCTTTCTGCGATAACTCGATCTGCCCTTCACCATCACGAACAGTCAGGCCAGGCGTTTCGGTGATACTGCCTATGCTTGTTAAAGGCACATTGAGCGCAGTTGCCAAGGCTTTGACTTCATCACGCCGCTGCGAGGAGACGGTAAAACATAATTCATAATCATCACCCCCAGCCAGCACTGCCTGCTGGAGGACTGACTGGGAAATATTGGTAAGCAGTGAAGGCTTTGAGAATAAGGCCCAATCAAGCTCGGCGCCTTTGCCGGAAGCCTTGAGGATATGGTTCAGATCCGCCAGCAAGCCATCTGAAATATCGAGTGCAGCATGCGCGATGTCACGCAATGCCAGCCCCAGGGCTACGCGAGGTTGCGGTTGATGCATGGCCTGTGCAAAGTTAGCTACATCGTCTGCATGTATATCCAGCTTACCCAGTTTATTTTGCAGCCATAAAGCGGCTTGACCGAGTGTGCCGCTGACCCAGATATCATCGCCCGCCTGCGCCCCGCTCCGCTTGATCGCTTTGCCCAGCGGCATTTCGCCAAATATATTAATCGCAATATTCAATGGTCCGCGCGTGGTATCGCCACCAATCAGTGAAACGCCATAAGCATCGGCGCAGGCAAACAGGCCCTGGCTAAAACCCTGCAACCAGTCATGGTTGATTTCCGGTAAAGCAATCGACAATGTCGCCCATTTAGGTTCGGCGCCCATCGCGGCCATATCGCTGACATTCACTGCCAGGGCTTTCCAACCTATCGCATAAGGATCAGCCTCCGCGAAAAAATGCGTGCCGGATACAGACATATCGGCGGAAACAGCTAGTTGATAGCCTGGTGTTACACTGATTAATGCTGCGTCATCGCCTATACCCAGGTCGGCCTTGCTCAAGTCAGATGAGCCCGGACGGGTAAAATATTGAGCGATAAGATCAAATTCAGCCATGCCGTTTTTTCCACCAGCGTTCTAGGAAAATAACCACTAACCAGGCCAATCCTAACCCGGCTAAATCGGCAAACCAATCGTAGACGCTGGGTTGACGCGTGGTAGTCAGCACACCTTGCAACACCTCCATTAATGCCCCAAATATCGTCAATCCAATGGCGATAGACAATCTATGCGCAGGGAAAGCCATCAGGCCCCAGAACATCACACCGCCAAACGCAATGATATGTTCTATCTTGTCTTTGTAGACCGAAACCTCATTAGACGGCGGCATTTCCATCAATAACAAATAGGTAAGTATGCTGAAACAGGTGATAAAAATCAGGGTGGAAATCTTTTTGTAATTCATCATTCATTCGTTTTTTGACGTTGCGCAGATTTGGGTCTGAAAGACTTAACAATGCTTTCTGCTGTTTCAAGATAAGGCATGGGCTGGTTTTCTGTCGCCAGCAAATCCAGGCAATAAGGCACGGCTGCAAAAATGCCCGGCACCAGTGTATTGCCCTCGGCATCTTTCAATCCTTCAAGTGTTTCCTGGATGGATTTTGGTTGCCCTGGCAAATTGATAATGAGGCATTGTTTGCGTATCACCGCCACCTGGCGCGACAAAATAGCTGTGGGGACAAAGCGCAAACTGATTTGCCGCATTTGCTCACCAAAGCCAGGCATTTCGCGATCGGCAACTGCAAGTGTTGCTTCCGGAGTAACATCCCTGATTGAAGGCCCGGTGCCGCCGGTGGTCAACACCAGATGACATTGCTCCACATCGGCCAATTGCCTGAGCGTGTCAGAAATGATGGCCTGCTCATCGGCAATCAAACGGGTGACGATTTCAAAAGGCGAGGTAAGGGTTTTTTCAAGCCAGGAAGACAATGAGGGAATTCCCTTGTCTTCATAGACGCCTTGCGATGCGCGATCACTGATGGATACCAGCCCAATGCGCGTGAATTGTTGTTGCATAACTTGAGTCTATGTTTTGAGGTAGGTTAAGTGGTCTGTATTGACGTGGACTGTGTTAATGTACCAGCACATCATAACATCACCCGGCACATCAGTAAGCTTAAAAGGTGTCGTTCATCATGGAGAAATCAGATGAAAGTTTTATGCAATACAGCGCATGTCGCAGCACGAGCTACATCGTCTAGCCAGTGGATTTTTCTCTTGTCTTCGCTGGTAATCATGTCCTTGTCAATGTTCTCGAAAACAGTATTGGCCGATGAGAACCCTTACGCCACCAATTACCAGGCGCAAAATCAGGGCAATTTGCATTCACTGCAAAACAATCCTGAACCGCAACTATTGAGCGGCACCCGTCGTGATGCTGACAATATCAACATGCTGGAAAACGGTTACGACCTGATGGGCCTGAGTGAATTTGAAGCGGGAGACATTTCACCCGAGCAGGCAATTAGTCACGGACGCAACATCCAGGCAGATACTATCCTGGTATATGTTAAAAAATCCGGTAACGCGTCGCCGGCCTCAAAAATGGAAGTGATTAAAGAAGCCGTTAAAAAAGGGCAATCGCTTACCGAAAAAGATATGGCTGTCGAACCGGGCAAGTACCGCTATTATGCGACCTACTGGGCCAAATTGCCGCCGCCGTTACTAGGTGTACATGTGATTAAACTGGTTGCGCGTAAATCTTCACAACAGGGTGAACAAGCAGAAGCGACTGATGTCAGTGAAGGTGTCAGAGTGATTGCCGTGATACATGGCTCTGCTGCAGAACAAGGAGGATTGATGCGTGGAGACCAGTTACTGAGCTTAAACCAGGAAAAGGTCAATGACGCTGCGACTTTATCGAGCCTGGTCAGACGCTTCAAAGGCAATACGGTCACTTTAAACATTCAACGGCAATCTGAACCGCTTTCATTAAAGGTCACTCTTTAATAGCAAGCTGTTCTGAATCGTCATTAGTATAAAAAAAGAAAGTGTTTCACATGTTTCAAGTTACGTTCGAGCATCAGGCAGCCCGCATTGCGTCTGGTCATGTCGACGACATCCAGTTTCTTCGTGCGCTGATCGATGATATCCGTCCCCGGCACTCCAACGATACCGAGAGTGCCAGCAAGTCGATACAGGCACTTTGTTTCTTGCTACAGCAGCAACCTGCATTTGCCCTGGAACTGCGTAACAGCATCCTGCGCCTGTTGAACGAAAAAAGCGTGATTTCCCTGTATTCCGAGCACGGGATTCAGTCTGACCTGGGATTTTTCACTGAAACCTACCGGCGCTTTTCCCACAAACTATTGCCTGAAGTGCCTGACCCAAGGTTCCTGAAAGATGTTTTTGGTCAGGTGTTTCACCATACTGATGATGCCAACTGGGTAACCGGCGTACCCAATACGGTATGGCGCGATTTCATACATACCCTGGCATTGGGTGAAGGAAATGATTTACAGCTAGAGAGTTGCATTCAGGAATTGAAGGATGCACTACAGGTACTTTCTTATCGTTTATCCGCCTCCGGCCTCGACCCCGAGCTTATTTTGCAGCATGAAGACCTGGAGAATAATTCCTCGCCTTTCATTACCCAGAATATCGAAATCCAGAAATTCCTGGCCCTCTCGATTACCAATGCAGACGACATACAGCATATTTATGACGTACTGAAACGCTGCCAGAAGCTCAATGATGAAATCCGCAAAGCCAATGCCAAGACCGGGACCAGTATTTCACTGACAGCATTGATGCAAAGAATGCAACAGCAAATTCATCGCATGCAATTATTGGTGGATATTCTGCATGGACTGTTACTTAAGCATGACGTGAGTGATGCGATTACGCGCTTGTTCAAACAACTGGTATACGCGGAATGCAAAAAAAACAACCTGTCTGAATACTGGCGCCATAACACCGAATTACTGGCGTTGCGTGTGACGGAAAACGCCAGTCATACCGGCGAACATTACATCGCACAACATCGGCAGGAGTACTTCAAGCTGATGGGGTCTGCCATGGGCGCCGGCGTGATTATTGCCTTAATGGCGATGTTTAAAATCATCATCGCCAGCTATCATTTTGCGCCATTGGCTGAAGCCATTTTCTTCAGCCTGAATTATGGTCTGGGGTTTGTCCTTATCCACCTGCTGCATTTCACCGTCGCCACCAAACAACCGGCGATGACTGCGGCGACGATTGCAGCGACAATTGATGATGACGGGCACGATAGCAAAAATATAAACAGCCTGGTTAATATTGTGGCGCAGACTACCAGCAGCCAGACAATCGCCATTTTAGGTAATGTGATCGTCGTGATTCCAATGGCCATGTTTATCGACTGGCTGGTGGTGCAATATAGCGGCCATCATTTTATTGGCGAGGCCAAAGCCAATATCCTGCTAGATTCCAACAATCCGTTAATCAGCCTCAGTGCACTTTATGCTGCAGTCGCAGGTGTTTGCCTGTTTTTGTCCGGCCTGATTGCGGGCTACCATGACAATTTGGCGGCTTATAATCGTATCCCTGAGCGCATTGCCCACCTGCCCTTGTTACAACGCTTGCTGGGTAAAGAGCGATTGCTGCGTATCTCAGAATACATACGCCACAATCTGGGCGCGCTGGCTGGTAACTTCTATTTTGGCTGCCTGCTTGGTTTTGCTTCGGGGCTAGGCGTAATGCTGGGTTTGCCGCTGGATATCCGACATGTGACCTTTGTCGCTGCGTTCTCAGGCTATGCATTCTCTGCGCTGGATTTCCAGATCACCTATTACATGTTAGGCACAGCCTTACTCGGGATTTTTGTGGTGGCAACAATCAACTTGCTCACCAGCTTTGGTTTAGCCATTTTTGTTGCCATGAAATCGCGGCAAGTGCGCTACCGGCACTGGAAAGCTTTTGCGCTGGAATTATTGACCTTGCTCTATCGACAACCATGGAAATTCATATTGCCGCCTAAAAAGGCTGAGATTGAGTCTAGACTCGAAAAAGCCAGTCACTAGTTATGACGAGGTTTGCAGGCAACTCAGAGAATAATATTTAAATAGAATTTCTTTGTTGCCGGTACAAAACTGGTAATTTTTATCAGGAAGTTTTTTCTATCACAAAGTGAAATATCCCGTCTTCTTTTTTGAAAGACAGCAAGGTGACCGGATGATTGGTAATCAGGTTACGGATATTTTGCTCGCTGCCAAGTGCGGTTGTTTTCACCAGGATAACCTGGCCCACTGCCAACCTATCAATGGCGTCTTTGGTTTTCAACATTGGTTCAGGACTTTCCAGCCCTGTTAAATCCAGTTCTAAATCAACATTTTGTGTCACGATAAACCCCTTGCTAAACAATACTGCGGCAAGTGCCTGGTACTGTTTTTAATTGTGATGATATTTGTTGCGCCAGCGGCACTTGTTACTGATTGTCCAAGCCTTGTACTTGAAGAAATAACAGGCAGCCTAACTCACGGATCAACCTCAAACCTTATTCGTCATGTTCATCCGGCGCAGTCCCAGAGCTTTCAGCCAAATCCCGTATCATTTTGAACAGCTCACGGCTGCTTTTCGGCGGTTTATTCGCCGCTAGTTCTTTTTGCGCATTACGGATCAATGTACGCATCTGCTGCACATCGGTACGCGGATACTCCACCAAAAATGCTTCAAACGCTTTTGGATCTTCTATCAAGCGGGTACGCCAGCGCTCCATCTGGTGAAAACGGGCATTTTCTTCCACATGCTTGCCTTCCCACTTTTGCAGTTGCTCTATGATGGGCGCCAGGTCAATGTCGCGCATCAAACGGCCAATATATTGCAATTGGCGGCGGATAGCGCCATTGGCGGTCAGGCGCTTCGCCTCAACGATGGCATCACTCAAAGCTTCATCCAGCTGTAACTTCTTTAATCTCTCTTTAGGCAGCTCAAGCAATTGACGACCGATTTCCTGCGCGGCATCGGCCTCTGCTTTTAATTGGGTTTTACTGGGTTGGGAATCTTCCATGGGCTTAGCTATCATTCGCGGTTGTGCAGTTATGGTAAAAGCAATCTCTGCCAAATCACGGTATGATACCAGCTTTAATTGCCAAGCAAAAAACAAGCGCTCATAGCATGCAACTGGATCAACTCAAACAAATCTCTGAAGACATTATTCAACTGGCCAAGCAGGCAGGCGCGAGTAGCGCCGAAGCAGATGTCAGTTTTGGCACCGGCCAGAATGTTTCGGTACGCCAGGGCGAGACTGAAAACATTGAATATAACCGCGACAAAGGTTGCTCGGTGACGGTGTATTTTGGGCAGAGAAAAGGCTACGCCAGCACTTCTGACCTGAGTGCACAGGCGCTTAAAGATACCGTTGAGGCCGCCTGCAATATTGCGAAATATACCGCAGAAGATCCTTTTTGCGGTCTGGCCGATGCTGAACGCATGGCCAAAGAATTTCCGGATTTATCATTGCATCATCCATGGGCTATCGATGTCGAGCAGGCGCTGGAACTAGCCAGGCGCTGCGAGGCGGCAGCGCTTGCAGTGGACCCGCGCATCAGCAATAGTGAAGGCGGCAGCGTCTACAGCCAAAGTGGTGCGTTTGTATACGCGAACAGCCACGGCTTTGTTGGCGGCTACCCCAGCTCTCGCCATAGCATCAGCTGTTCAGTGATTGCCGAATCTAACAACCAGATGCAACGTGATTACTGGTATACCAGTGCCCGCGATGCGCTGGACCTTGAGTCACCAGAACAAGTCGGCCAGATCGCAGGCTCACGCACAGTCAAAAGGCTGGACGCCCGCCCGCTCAAAACCGGCCAGTATCCGGTGTTGTTTGAAGCGCCGTTGGCAAGTGGCCTGATTGGTACGCTTTTGAGTGCAA
Source organism: Methylophilus sp. (assembly GCA_032153875.1). Taxonomy (GTDB): domain Bacteria; phylum Pseudomonadota; class Gammaproteobacteria; order Burkholderiales; family Methylophilaceae; genus Methylophilus. The sequence continues at coordinate 61,891 of JALDYP010000007.1, read as the reverse complement.
TCTCAGGCGGCAACCTGTACAGGAAATCTTCATTCCTGCTCGACAGCCTGGGGCAAACGATTGCGAGCCCTCAGCTGCATATCGATGAAGATCCTTTCCTTCTCAAAGGTGCTGGCAGCAGCCCGTTCGATAATGAAGGTGTGGCTTGCCAGAAGCGTTCCCTGTTAGAGAATGGCGTATTACAGGGTTATTTACTAGGCAGCTATTCTGCGCGCAAACTGGGTATGCAATCAACAGGGAATGCCGGCGGCGCCCATAATATCCTGGTGCGTTCTACCGGCCACAATCTGGAACAATTATTACAGACCATGGGTACCGGATTGCTGGTGACAGAGTTACTCGGTCACGGCATGAATATGATCACTGGTGACTATTCGCGTGGTGCGGCTGGTTACTGGGTTGAAAACGGTGTAATCACGCACCCGGTAGAAGAGATCACCATTGCCAGCAATATGCAGGAAATGCTTAAAGGTATCGTTGCAATTGGCAACGATGTCATTCCAAACAGTTCCAAGCTAACCGGATCTATATTAATAGACCGTATGACCGTTGCCTCGGCTGACTAGCCAGGTAGGCGAGCACTAGAAATTAAAAAAGGCTTTGCTATGTAAGCAAAGCCTTTTTTCTAGCACTCATAACTGCTTGCTAGATATTTTATTTAGCTTCCAGCGTGAGCAAAGTATCGTCGATACCGGCTACAACGTCAGTAGCGATACTCTCCATCACTACAGGCTCTTCTGCCGCCGGTTGCTGACTCACTTGATCAAGCAATGGCGGCAACGCTTCTTCTGGTGCCGCCTCGATAGCAGGTGTTTCAGTCAGATCAGCAGCGATATCAGGCGTTGTTTGCTCAGTAGATACTGTCAACTCTTCAGCAGCAGGTTGTTGCACTTCTACAGTTGTTACATCGGTATTTGTCACAACTGTCTGCTCCTCAATCGGTGCAGCTGATTGCAATACCACAGTTTCAGGAACTGCAGGCTCAGACGATGCACCGTTCGCAGCCGGTTCATCGTCTGGCTCAAACTCATCCTGCAACAACTCAGCCGGCACAATACCATCCTGAACCTGGCTTGCACGGCGCTGCAGATACGCATCACGCATAAAAGCATACGGGTCAATAGAGGCATCATCTACCAGGTCTTTGGCATCGAGCAACTGCGTACGTTTGTCTAAAAACTGTACAAAACGAACCTGGTTGTGCGCGCGGATCTGGCCGGTGTTGTGCAGATAGGTAATCGGGTCAGAGGTCACCGTATCAAATGCCAGGCCACCCGCATCACGTACAGTGCTTGGTCCCAAAATCGGCAATACCAGGTAAGGGCCACTGCCCACGCCCCAATGACCTAAAGTCTGACCGAAATCTTCCTGGTGTTTTGGGAAATTATCTTTGCTGGCAACATCAATCACGCCTGCAATACCGAAAGTGGTGTTGATCACAAAACGACCCGCATCGGTAAATGCCTGAGCAAACTTGAGTTGCAGCAAGTCATTAACGACTGTGGTCAACGTGCCCAGGTTATTGAAAAAGTTGGTGACGCCAGTACGGATTGGTGATGGTGTCACTGCCTTGTATGCCTTGGCAACCGGCTTCATGGCATATTTATCGACAACATCGTTAAATTTGTAAATCCCGCGGTTAACCCCTTCAAGCGGGTCTTTATTGGTGGTTGCACACCCTGAAAGGCCAACAAGTACGGCAATCAATAAAACGGCTTTTAGTTTTTTCATATTTGTCATTATATTTAGATCAAGCGCCTTGGTATCAATAGCATTAAAAAATTAGCTTAGGATGTTACAAGCCTGGACTTGAAAACACCTGCAATCACTTTTATCGGCGCCTGCTTCAAAAATTGAAGGGCAACAACGCTATCGCGATCTACAACGAAATCCTTACTACTACCTTAAAAACTGCAAAGTAAAACGAGTTTATTCTACATCAAATGTCATTTTTGCTTCACATTATTTTTGTATAGCAATAATGCGTCTTGCCTTTGTAGCGCATGGTCTACAATCGGCATCGGATAGTCTATTTGTGGCATGCTGGCAAACAAATCTTTCTTGCTTGCAGTATCCGCATATGGCACATGAATCTTTTTGTTATCCAGCCCCGATAACTCGGGTACATATTTGCGGATGAACTCGCCTTTTGCATCAAATTTCTCTGACTGTGACTGCGGATTAAAAATCCTGAAATAAGGCTGCGCATCACATCCGGTCGATGCCGCCCATTGCCAGCCACCGTTATTGGCAGCGAAGTCAAAATCAATTAATTTCTCGGCAAAATACTGCTCACCCCAGCGCCAGTCAATCAGCAAATCCTTGACCAGGAAACTGGCTACCACCATACGCAAGCGGTTATGCATGTAACCGGTCTGATTCAATTGCCGCATCGCCGCATCCACGATTGGGTAACCGGTACGCCCTTCACACCATGCCGAAAACCAGTCGCGGTTGTTGGGAAAAGGTAACTTGTCGTACTCCAGCCGGTATGCGCGCCGTTCAAGTTGCAAATCCGGCCGGTGATAACATACCTGGAAGTAAAAATCGCGCCAGATCAATTCACTCAGCCAGGTCGCAGCACCTTCATTACCCGCTAAAGACAACTGCCAGGCTGCATGCGCCAACTGGCGAATGGAAATAGTGCCAAACCGCAAATGCACCGACAAATAAGAGACACCTTTGATCGCAGGATAGTTGCGTGCATCGTGATAATCTTCAATGCGTTGTAAAAAGTCATCAAACAACTGTTGCGCACCCGTCATCCCTGTCGGCAAGCGCATGGTTTTTAAGTTGGTACGGGAGAAACCCAGGCTTTCCAGAGACGGCATACTTTCAGCCTTGCCACTGGCCAACGACTTCAGGTAGCGTTGTACCGGATAGGCTTTTAAGTAAAACGGATTCAGCTTGGTCAGGTGCGCGCGCTTATAAGGGGTAAATACGCCATAAGGCTTGCCGGTCTGGGTGAGGATTTCATCCTGCTCGAACAACACCTGGTCCTTGAATAAATGCAGGGTTTGGTCAGCGCGTAGCAACGCCTGCGCTACCTGTTCATCGCGCGCAATCGCCAGGGGCTCATAATCACGGTTGGCATAGACTGCAGCCACTTCAAGCTTTTGCGCGAGCTTGGGGATTTCTTCCTCCACTTTGCCATGACGGATCAGAAGGTCGCCGCCCTTTTGCTGAAGCGCCAGTTTAAGCTCAGAAAGACTTTCCCAGATAAACTCCACCCGCCGGTCGCACTTATCAGATAAGGCATCGAGGATATCGGTATCGAACACAAACGCCACATATACTTGCTCATGACGCTTCAAGGCATGATACAAGGCGGCATGATCGTCGATACGCAGGTCGCGACGCAACCAGACCAAAGCTTTAGACATGATTATTCCCGGTGATAAGGATGACCACTTAGGACCGTATGGGCGCGATAGAGTTGCTCGACGAGCATTACGCGTACCATTCCGTGTGGCATGGTGAGCTTCGAAAGACTGAATAACCACTGCGCCTGGTTTTTTAATTGCGGGTGCAATCCATCCGCCCCGCCGACCACCAGCGACACATCACGGCCCATTTCCTGCCAGCTTTTCAACTTGTCAGCCAGTTGCAAGGTAGTGACAGCCTGACCACGCTCATCCAGGGCTACCAGATAATCCTTCCCGACGACTTCGAGGATACGCTTGGCCTCAGCCTCTTGTACCACTTCGCTGTTTTTACCGGCTGCACGTTTGTCTGGTTTGATCTCGATGATGCGGGTTTCAAGTTCGCGCGGCATGCGCTTTAAATATTCAGCACATGCGGATTCAACCCAGCCGGGCATTTTATGTCCCACCGAGATGATATTCAGTTTCATGCAGGGATAATGATGAGGATATTGCGGGAGAAATACTGTTTGCGCTCACACGCAAAACCGATGCGCAAACATAAATTCACGCCGGTTTTAGGTTGTAATGCAATATTGGGCGCGCACATTTTGAAAGTGCAGAATGCTTAAAATTAAGCGGCTGAAGCAGCGCGGCGCGATTGCGACTCGCTCCATAATTGCTCAAGGTTGTAGTAAGCACGGGTGGCAGGCACCATCACATGGATAACGATCTCGCCAAGGTCAACCAGCACCCATTCACCATCTTTTTCACCTTCAATGCCACGCGCATCCACGCCTTTTTCTTTCAGCTTCTCACGGACGTTATCCGCAATCGCCTTACACTGGCGGGTGGAATTACCGCTCGCGACTATCATGTAGCTGGTAACAGTGGTCATCTGACGCACATCCATCACCGTAATATCAAAGGCTTTAATATCTTCCAGCGCGTCAACGACGGCTGCTTTCATATCTTCAAGAGGGAAAGTTTTATCTATAGATTGCATAGGCACATTCAATGGGTTCAGGCAGCTTGCGCCGGGATATGGTCTTTTTGTTCGACAATACGGTTATGCGTATCGACATAAACCAGTTGTGGATGGTAGTTGGCTAATTCGGCTTCTGTGTACTGTGAGTATGAAGCGATAATGATCAGGTCATCCGGATCTGCTTTATGCGCAGCGGCACCATTCACAGAAATCACGCCAGAATGACGCTCAGCGCGAATCGCGTAGGTAGTAAACCGTTCGCCATTGTTGATGTTGTAAATCTGGATCTGCTCATATTCACGGATATTGGCAGCCTCCAGCAAGGCTTCATCGATGGCGCAACTACCTTCGTAGTGCAGCTCGCTGTGCGTTACACGCACCCGATGCAGCTTTGATTTCAACATGGTTCTTTGCATTGCATCCCTTCGGTTAATTCCCGCCAGCGCGGAAAAGGTCGTAATTATAAAGTTATCAATAGCTTAGCGCAAAATAATTTTCATAAAAACGTGACGATTTGCCTAAAGGTTCACTTCACCATTATCAATTAAACGGGTATTACCCAGTTTGGCCGCCGCCAGTATCACTAGTTCAGTTTTATCCGGGGAGGGCTCACTCAAATCTGATTGAGAGCGAATCTCTACATAATCTACCTGCCAGCCCTGTTGTTGGAGTGCGGAAACGCTTTCCTGGCAGAGCGCTACAAAATCACGCCTGCCATTTTCCAGGGCCGTTCGTATCTGTTGTAATTGCGCATTCAACTGCGCGGCCTGAATTTTTTGTTCTGGGGTCAGATAACCATTGCGGGAGCTCATGGCCAGGCCTGAAGGCTCGCGCATGGTTTCTACACCCACGATCTCAGTGCCAAAATTAAGCTGGCGCACCAGTGAACGTATCACCATCAGTTGCTGGTAATCTTTTTTACCAAATACCGCGAGGTCAGGTTTCACCATATTGAATAATTTGGTCACTACTGTGGCGACACCTGCAAAATGGCCGGGACGGCTGGCTCCACACAAGATATCAGCCAAAGGTGGCGGTTGCACAATGACCTGCTGCATTAAATCCTGGCCATTAAAATCAGGGTACATTTCATCTACCACAGGCGCAAAAACCACATCTGCACCCACTGTACGCAGCTGGTCACAATCAGCTTGCAGTGTACGCGGATAACTGCCGAAATCTTCATTGGCGCCGAACTGCAAAGGATTAACAAAAATACTGACCACCACGATATCCGCGCGGCTTTTAGCCTCGCTGACCAGCTGGCAATGCCCGGCATGCAAGTTACCCATGGTCGGCACAAAACCGGTACGCTGGCCTGCACAATCATCGAGAAAAGCGCGCAACTCGCGCAAGGTATGAAACAGCTGCATGGTAGTGCCTACCCTTTGAAGGCTTAAGATCGCAGCAATATAACACAGCGCTGTTTGCCACTCGACGCTGCCAGACAATTGACAAGCGGGCGAACCAGCGCCTATAGTCGGTTATGCAATCTTGTATAAATAACAATTAAAGGAGTGTGAAGTTATGAGTGTGGCATCCGAATTTAAACAATTTGCGTTAAAAGGCAACGTCATGGATCTGGCAGTCGGTGTGATCATCGGCGGTGCGTTTGGCAAAATCGTGGATTCTCTGGTCAACGATATCATTATGCCGGTAATCGGCAAGATTTTCGGCGGCTTTGATTTCAGCAATATGTATTTGCCGCTGAACGGCCAATCTGCTGACCTGGCCTTGGTTGAAGCCAAAAAACTGGGTGCCGTGCTTGCTTATGGTAACTTTATCACCATCGTGCTTAACTTCATCATCCTGGCTTTTATCATATTCCAGATGGTCAAATTCATGAACAGCCTGAAACAGGCAGAACCGCCCCCAGCACCAGCGGCTACGCCGGAAGACATTGTGCTATTACGTGAGATCCGTGACAGCCTGAAGAAAAAGTAAAACGCTTCAGACATGTATAAAAATATAGGGCGCCTGAAGCGCCCTTTATTTATCCAGCCATTATCTGATGCTATAAGACACTACAAAGCCGGGGGTAACTCAGATGGCCGCGTTTCAGGTGGCTGAATTTCATAAGTCTGGCCCGATGTGGCGTCAGAGCCATCGTTATTCAAGAATACAATCACGCTCACCTGGTCATCAATCAGGTCTAACTCAGTAGTTGGATAATACGCGCCCTGCGGATCTTTATTGATATTGTGATAGTGCCAGATAGAAGCCACCACACGGCCACTATCCTTCAGTTTTACATCTTCGGCGCGTGCCGGTTCACCAAGCAATGCAATAATCTCAGAGCGCTTAAGCTTGCCAACCGTATTAACAAAGCCCTGCTCGTCTTCCGGAAATTTTTCAGTCGTATTGCCCGCCCAGGCCGCGTTGCTTAAACTGAACAGCGCCAATGTTGCCAAGATGGTAAACCAGGATTGTGTTTTCATTTTAACGCTCCTTTTCAGATACTCAGGCAATCAAAACAACTTTTGGTTCGAACTGCTGCATCGGCATAAGCAACAAGACCGGAAAACGTCAAACAGATTCTATGGGATAAACTTCTTCCGGTAACTGTTCCATCATCAGCACATGTACACGGCGGCTATCGGCATGCACCACTGTCACGCTCAGGTTGCCGATACGGATCTGCTCGCCGCGTTTTGGTAAATGACCGAAATGATTCACCACCAAACCACCGACGGTAGAAAATTCTTCATCGCTAAAGTCAGTGCCTATCGTTTCATTCAGCTCGCCAATTTCAGTCAGCGCCTTGACGCGGTATTTGCCCGCTTCCTGCAGAATGATATTGCCTTCATCCTCGTCGTCATCGTATTCATCTTCAATATCGCCGACAATTTGCTCGAGTACATCTTCTATGGTGACCATGCCTGCCACGCCACCATATTCATCCACCACAATGGCGATATGGTTGCGGTTGCTGCGAAACTCCTTCAACAGCACATTCAGGCGTTTGGATTCCGGAATAAATACTGCCGGACGCAGCATGTCGCGTAATTCAAAGGTTTGATTGGCGTAGTAGCGCAACAAATCCTTGGCCAGCAGAATGCCGATGACATCGTTTTTATCATCTTCAATCACGGGGAAACGGGAATGGGCTGTTTCAATGACAAATGGCAGAAAAGTATCGGCGGGTTGCGCAATATCGATCACATCCATTTGTGAGCGTGGGATCATGACATCCCTGACTTGCATCTCGCTAACCTGCAGGACACCCTCAATCATGGCGAGAGAGTCGCCATCCATCAGGTGGTTTTCATAAGCCCCATGCAGCAACTCAACCAGTTGCTCGCGATCTTCTGGCTCGCGCAGAAGAAAATGACTTAATCGTTCTAATAAAGAGGGTTTATGGGACAACTTTTCCGGCTCAGAAGCCATATGTACTGCTGAAAACAGCATCCTGTATAAAGAGATGATTTAAGCATACATGAAAAACGATGAATATGTCACCTCCGGCCAGCCCTGTCATTGGTTTATGCCAGATTTAAGGTGGTTATTGGCACTTTTCGGCACAAATCTGCTAAATTAGCTGGCTATGTTAAATCGTTTTTTTCTCCTGCTGGCAGCGCTGCGTGCATCGCTTGTTTTCAAGATTGTTGCCGGATTAGTTATTTTCTATTTCCTGTTCGCCTGGCTTGCAGTCAACCCCTTGGCTAAATGGCTGTTGCCTAAAGTCGCCGAAACGCAACTGGCGAGTAAAGCCAGCGTTGAAAAAATCACTTTTGACCCATTCCACCTGATCGCAACGATTGAACATCTGGCGCTGACCGAGAAAAGCGGCGCACCGTTAGCGTCTTTTGACAAGCTGGTGGTTGATATGGAATCCAGTGGCCTGTTTAGCTGGGCCTGGAAAATGAAACGTATCGAATTGACCGCCCCTCAAGTGAACGTCCATATTTCCAAACAGGGAAAGCTCAACTGGGCAGACCTGATTGCCAAGCTTAACGAAGATGCGTCACCACCGGAAAAAGACTTGCCGCGTGTGATTATTGAAAATATCGATATCCGCAAAGGCGACATTGAATATCTCGATAACCAGCATGCCACACCGCTGCAGGCGTCTTTAAAACCGCTGGATTTTGAACTGGATGGCTTTTCCACTTTGCCGGAAGACCGCGGTGATTACCTGATTGCAGCCAAACTGCCTTACCAGGGCGGCACTTTGAAATGGAAAGGTAACTTCGGCGTCAATCCGCTGGCATCGCAAGGCTCACTGGCAATTGAAGGTCTGAAAATTGCCAAGGTTATGCAATGGGTGAATACACAGGCATGGCCGTTTCAACCAGATGCAGGCACCTTTTCCAGCCAGTTAAACTATGATTTTTCACTGCCTGACCAGCATCCTAAACTGTTAGTGTCCAATGCGGCATTTGCCATTGATGCATTAGCGGGAAAACTGGTGCAAGGTGATCGAATAGCGTTGAATCAGATCAAGTTGCTGATCAAGCAATTCGCGTTTGCACAGCCATCGAGTACGACAATAACGACGCAAGGTATTACCGTTGATCTGGATCAACTCAAGTTACAAAAACCACAGGCGGAGTTCACATTAGCTTCTGCTAATGCCACTTTACCCGCGCTTGAATTTACCGATAAGGACCATGCGCAGGTCACTTTCGAGAACCTGAATTTGCAGTTTGCCCAACTGCTATTACAGCATCAGCAAAAAAACCTGTTCCATTTGCCTACCTTATCTGTTGAGCATGTGAGCCTGGATCTGGCTGACCACAAAGCCGCTATCGGCAAAATATTGCTTGCAGATGGCAAGCTATCCGCCACGCATCAAGCCAACGGCATGCTGGATTGGCAGCAGGCTTTAGCTACCGCCACCACACAAACTGAAGAAAAAGTGCCTGAAAATCAGGAAGAATCCAAAGCTATTCAAAAATCAGACGCGCCTTTTCAATTTGCCATTGGCGAAGTTGCGCTGGAACATTGGCAACTCGCTTACCTTGACCAGCAATTTGCCAAACCTCTGGAAGCCAATATCGCCGACTTTAACCTGCATCTGGCTCTAAGCCAGCAATCAGAAGCCCAGCAGACAGACTTACAGATTAAACAAATCCAGGCTGAAGCCAGGCAGCTCAGCGTGCAATCCGAGAAAAAACCCGTTGCGCAACTGGCTAGTCTTGCGCTGACGGATGGTGCGGTCGCACTGGGCCAGCAAAAAATCAATCTGGGTACACTACAACTCACCGGGCTTAAAACCAGCGTGATCAGGCAAACTGACCAGCAGTTAAACTGGCAGGCGTTACTTGCTCCGGTAACGAACAAAAGCACAAGCGTCACGCCTACCCAGTTAAGCAGCACGTCTGCAACAGCGACGCCAGAGGCGACCAAGCCTGCCGCTTCAAAAAAATCTGCCTGGGCATTCGGCTTAAAACGTTTCGCCTTGCAGCACGCCGATATTCACATTGAAGACCAGACCACTTTTACACCAGTGATACTGGATGTGGCAGATGGCAACGTTGAGATCGCTGACCTGAGCCAGCAGATGACACGTGCGTTACCGGTGAAAGCTGCATTCAAGGTTAAACAGGGTGGGCAGTTCAGCGCCCAGGGGAAATTATCTCCTTCGCCCCTTAAAACTGACTTGCAATTATCACTGGTCGATTTATCACTCAAACCATTTGCCCCCTATATCCAGCAAGTCGCCTTGCTCAACCTGCAAGATGGCAGCGCCAGCGTTCAGGGTAAACTCCAGCAAAGCAGTACTGGTGCGACCACTTTTAATGGTGGTTTCAATGTCAAAAACTGGTTATTACTGGAAGAATCCAGCCAGCAACCTTTTTTACGCTGGGATTCATTGCAGGGAGATGGACTTGCGCTTTCACTCGCCCCCAACCGCCTGCAGATAAACACACTGACACTGAATAGTGCGCAAACAAAATTCATTATTTATCCTGACCGCAGCCTGAATATTTCCAAGGTCATGCGCACTTCTCCGGCTGCAACCAGCCAACCGCCCGCCAAACAAACATACACTAAATCAACAGGCAATGATCAATCCGCGACAGTGACGGACACCAAGCAAGCTGACACTAACAGTAAATCGCCGGACTTCCCTGTCAACGTAGATACCGTGCGCATCAACGGCGCCAAACTTGAATTCGCTGACTTGTCACTCCCGCAACCGTTTGGCACCAACATCCACTCACTTGGCGGTGTGATCAACGGCATTTCAACCAACCCTGCTGCTACTGCTCAAGTCGAACTGGATGGCAAGGTTGATGAATATGGTGCCGCACGTATCCATGGATCGTTGAAACCCTTTAAAGCAACTGAATTTACCGATATCAAACTGGCGTTTACCAATCTTGATATGAACCGGCTGACACCATACTCCGGCAAATTCGCGGGAAGAAAAATCGAATCCGGCAAATTGTCTGTAGACCTTGAATACAAAATCAAACAGCGCCAGCTGACCGGCGAGAACAAGTTTGTGCTCAAGAAACTGACTTTGGGTGAAAAAGTGGATAGCAAGGATGCGGCTGACCTGCCACTTGATCTTGCCATCGCCATCCTGGAAGACAGCGATGGCGTGATCGACCTAGATTTACCGATCAGCGGCAGCCTGGATGACCCCAAATTCAGTTACGGCAGCATTATGTGGAAAGCCTTTACCAATGTGCTGACTAAAATTGTAACCGCCCCATTCAGCGCACTGGGCAAACTGTTTGGCAGTAGCGAAAAGCTGGAAGCCATTATGTTTGAAGCAGGCAAATCCGCCATTTCGCCTCCGGAACTGGAAAAGCTGCATGCAGTCAGCAAAGCCCTGGAAAAACGCAAGCAACTAAAATTAGGGATTATTCCTGGCTATGACACGGCAGCGGATACCCGTGCCATCCAGGAAATGACGCTGCGCAAACAGGTCGCTGAAGAGATGGGCATACGTCTTGAAGCAGGTCAAGCGGCCGGGCCAATAGACCTGAACAACCCTAAAGTGCAATCCGCCATAAAAGCGTTGCATGACAAGCTGACTAATAAAGGCCTGCTCAAGCGACTGGCAGCTAAACTGGAAAAAGTACCTGAAGGTTTTTATGCCCAAGCGCAAGAAGCATTAACAACCAGCATTCAGGTTTCGGAAACCGATTTGCAGAGCCTGGCCAAATCACGGGCCGAATCTATCGAGAAAGCATTACAGGAAGCGGGAGTCAGTGCGGAAAGAGTGACATCAGCGGCTGCGGTCACGGTCAAATCAGATAGAAGTCAGGTGCCAAGTAAATTGACGCTAGATGTGATCAGAAATTAAAGATGCTTCTTTTTAAGAGCTTAGGATTTATAAGTTAGCTTACCGGTGTTCTTGTACAAACTATACTGTAAGCAAGTGCCGCAATAAGCTTACCGCCGGCCACAAAATCATGTTGAGAACACCCGTAAATAATAAGGAAATTAAAATCAACATGCCATATCGCTCAATGCGTGAATAGGCTATTGCTGCTTGCATAGGTAATAAACTTATAGCCATACGACCCCCATCCAATGGTGGTAGAGGGATCAAATTTAACACCATCAGTACTAGGTTGATTTGTATACCCGCCTCACTCATGTACAGCAAAAAATCCTGTGCAGAAGGTGGGAACAAATCGAGTCTCACTCGCAAAAATCCCCAGCATAATGCCATAAGAAAATTACTAGCCGGTCCAGCCATAGCCACCCACAACATATCTTTCTTGGGATGTCGTAAATTAGCAAAATTAACAGGAACTGGTTTTGCCCACCCGAACAGTATGCCACCGAGCATTAGGCTAATTAACGGTAAGACTAAGGTACCTATTGGATCAATATGCTTTAAGGGGTTAAGAGTAATTCGCCCCATTCTCTCTGCTGTAAGGTCGCCAAAATACTTTGCCACATAACCATGCGCGGCTTCATGTACAGTAATGGCAAATAGGATAGGTAGTGCGGCAGCTGCGATTTTTTGTATGACGGTTAATTCCATTTGATTTCAAATTCCAATCAATTTCCGGGCAAAAATTTACAGCCTAGACCGGCCAGGGTGCAACCCCGGCACGCACCAGTTCTGGTGGATCCTGAGTCAAGTCCAGCACAGTAGTAGCGCCGACATGCGCAATATCACTGTCTATCACCGCATCTACCTGGTGCTCAAGCGTTTCGCGAATCTCCCAGCCTACCGACATCGGCACTTCATCACCGGGTAATTGCAATGTCATGCTTATTAGAGGCATATTCAACGATTCAAGCAATGCCTGCGTGACAATATGTTTGGGTACGCGCAAACCTATGGTGCTGCGCTTGGGATGTTGCAGGCGGCGCGGCACTTCGCGGCTCGCTTCCAGCAAAAAGGTATAGGCGCCGGGAGTGAGTGCTTTTAGCAGGCGGAACTGGCTGTTGTTCACTTTGGCGTAGGTGCCTATCTCGGCCAGGTCGCGGCAGATCAAGGTAAACGGATGCTCATCATCCACGCCGCGCATGCGCCTGATACGCGTTTGTGCGTCTTTGAATTCCATCGAACAGACCAGCGCATAACTGGAATCGGTCGGGCAGGCAATCACCCCGCCCTGCTGTATTAACTGGGCGGCTTGCTGGATTAATCTGGTCTGCGGATTTTCCGCATGGATAATGAAATATTGTGCCATTGTGGTTTGCTGTGACGAATTACTGTAACTGGCTCGCCTCCGGCCAATCCTGCCATACCGGAATACATCCCAGTGGCAAGTCAGGCAAACGGCCCATCTCCATGTGAGACAAGCCAGGCCCATGATAATCCGAGCCTTGCGAGGCTTTAAGGTCAAACTGGTGCGCCAGCTTGGCGAATTGGGCATATTGCGGTGGCTGATGACTGCCTGTGACTACCTCGATGGCAACGCCGCCCTGATCGCGGAATTGATTCAACAGCAAATGCATATTGACGAAGCCAAGGTCATACCGGCCCGGGTGTGCCAGTACGGCCACGCCGCCACTGTCTTTGATCAGGGTCAATGCTTCTTCCAGGCTCATCCATTCATAATTCACATAGCCAGGCTTACCCTTAACCATATATTTCTTGAATACTGCCTTCATGTTTTTGGCATGTCCCTGCTTGATCAGGAACTGGGCAAAATGGCTGCGTGTCATCACGCTATTGCCGGAAATCTCACGCGCGCCTTCATAAGCATCGGCAATCCCGGCCTTGGCCAAGCCTTCTGCAATCTGTCTGGCCCGGGAGTCGCGCCCTTCACGCACTTTGGCAAATGCTGCCAGTAGCGGTGGATGCAGAGGATCAACCCGCAGGCCTACAATATGTAAAGTACGATTTTTCCATGTCACCGAGATTTCGACGCCATCAATAAAATGAATACCATACTGCTCAGCCGCCGCCCGCGCCCGCGCCAACCCACCCACTTCGTCATGATCAGTCAGCGCAAGCACGCGAACGCCCTTGCTGGCGGCATGCGCAACCAGTTCCTCGGGAGAAAGCAAACCATCCGACATGGTTGAGTGGCAATGTAGATCGATGGGTACTGTCATGATTGGTAATAATGGTGATTTGTGACTGGAAGAAAATCCCGCTCGATCAGGCCCGCACTCGCCTGAAGGCCTTTTCTGGAAACGAACTTTACTTTTCGACAGAAATCATAGCAAAATAGTGCCCTCACAGATAGCAGGAATTCAGTCACCTGATCCCACATGCAAGTCATTATCGATTTATTGCCCGTCATCCTCTTTTTCATCGCCTACAAAAAAGCGGGTATTTTTGTCGCTACTTCAGTAGCGATCATCAGCACACTGGTACTGATGCTGATTGTGTGGATCAAGCGCGGTAAGATTGACAAAATGCTGATGATTAACGGCGCGGTGATCACTGTGCTCGGCGGAATTACCTTATTACTGCACGACAAGACCTACATTATGTGGAAGCCAACCGTGATTTACTGGATAGGCGCATTGGCACTTTTATCCAGCCGCTATATATTCCGGAACAACCTGATCGCCCGCATGCTGGGCAAGATCATCGCCCCGCCAAACAATGTATGGGATAAATTAAACCTGTGCTGGGTACTTTTTTTGATAGGTCTGGGCAGCTTGAATCTGTATGTAGCTTTTCACTACGATGAAAATGCCTGGGTCAACTTCAAACTGTTTGGCACGACAAGCATTATGTTCATATTTATTATTTCGCAGGTGTTTGTGCTGAAAGATTACTGGATAGAGCACACGCCCCCTGCCTGATAAACTGACGGATAATCCTTATGTTATATATGATTTACGCACAGGATACTGCTAACAGCCTGCCGCTACGTTTGCAACACAGGCCAGCCCATCTTCAGCGCCTGCAACAACTGCAAACCGAAGGCCGCTTGATGCTGGCTGGCCCATTACCTGCGATTGATAATGTAGACCCGGGCGAAGCCGGCTTTAACGGCAGCCTGATCGTGGCTGAATTTGAGTCATTACAGGCTGCAACCGAGTGGGCCAATAATGACCCCTTCAAGCATGCTGGCGTTTATGGCAACATTACAGTGAACCCTTTCCGCAAGACGTTGCCATAATGCAGGACCCTAAAATACTCCAGACGGAAATTACGCAACGTCTGCAAGCACTTCAGCCCGAGCAACTCGACATCGAAGACGACAGTGCTTTGCACAAAGGACATGCTGGAAACACGGGCGGCGGGCACTTTACCATCACGGTGAAAAGCTCGCTATTTTCAGGGAAATCACAGATAATGCGCCATCGCATGGTATATCAATGCTTGCAAGACCTGATGCCTCATCGCATACATGCGCTCAGTATTAACGCGTTATCCACTGATGAGTCATCACATTGAAACAATTCTGTTTTTTAATATTGCACCATTTCGTTTTTTAAGGATATTGCATGAAATTTTTGAAAATGATGTTGGCGATTGCATGCTTCAGCGCATTGCCACATGTTTACGCAGCTGACGCTGATGCCATTGCTACCGTTAACGGCAAACCAATCAAGAAAACCTGGGTTGAATTCATCTTGAGAGATGCTGAAGCACGCACTGGCCAGAAAGCCAACGACGGTATGAAAGCCGCTGTAGTGAATGAGCTGGTAGGCTCTGAACTGGCTTACCAGGAAGCGCAAAAAGCAGGCATTGATAAACAGCCTGACTTTGTAGCGAGCGAAGAGCTGGCACGCCGCAAGTTGCTGGTAAACGCTTTCCTGGCTGATTTCATCAGAAAAAACCCGGTGACTGAAGCCGAGAAAAAAGAAGGCTACGAGCAATACAAAAAAGAACTGGGCGACAAAGAATATAACGCACGCCACATCCTGGTGAAAACCGATGCTGAAGCAAAAGCGATTATTGCAGACCTGAAGAAAGGTACTGACTTCGCCAAGATTGCCAAAGAGAAATCACTGGATCCAGGTTCTAAAGAAAAAGGCGGCGACCTGGGCTGGTTCTCTCCGGCTGGTATGGTTAAACCATTTGCAGATGCATTGTTAGTCTTGAAAAAAGGCGAAACAACACCTGAGCCAGTACAGTCCCAATTCGGCTGGCATATAATCAAACTGGTAGATACCCGCGCATTGCAAGTACCTCCGTTTGACAAAGTGAAAGAAGGCATCGAGCGTACGATTCAGCAACGCAAACTGGAAAAATACATGTTGAGCCTGAAAGACAAAGCGAAAATTGAAGTATCAGGTGTTGAGAAAAAAACACCTTAATCGCTTCAGAGTTGATTAGTTAAAAGCCAGCGTATGCTGGCTTTTACTTTTTGATGCCTGGGTTTAGTAATCACGTAAATTGCATGAATTGGCATTTAAGGTTTTACTCACCTCTTGGTTCTGCGATAAAATCAAGAATTGTTCTCATTTGCAGTCCTGCTACGCACCTATGCAACTCAACGCACTCAAACCCGGTGAATCCGCGATCATAGCTGGCATCCAGGCTGAACAGGCACTGGTGCAACGCCTGCATGCGCTGGGATTTCGCCCCGGAAAGCAGGTGCAGGTTGTCCGCCAGGCGGCTTTCAGCGGTCCATTACATATCCGTATTGGCTCTACCGATGTAGTGATCCGCCTGCAAGATGCACAGGCAATTCATTTAGCTAACCCTTCAACTGAATCGCAGTCCGCATGAAACGTGTTGCTTTACTAGGCATGCCCAACACGGGCAAATCCACCCTGTTTAACCGATTAAGTGGCGCATCTGCCCGCGTAGGCAACTGGCCAGGGATGACGGTTGATTTGCTGAGTGCCAAAATTCTACTCGGCGGCCATATTGCCGAACTGGTCGATTTGCCTGGCCTGTATGACTTGCATGGCTTTTCAGATGATGAAGAAGTCGTAAGGCATTTCCTCAGCAACCATCCGATAGACCTGGCGCTGATTATCCTTAACAGTGCGCAAATCGATAGGCAGCTATCGCTGGCTTTGCAAATCCGCGCACTGGGTTTACCAACCGTGTTGCTGCTGAATATGGAAGACGAAGCGAAACGCGCCGGCATCACCATAGACACGAAACAGATGAGCGAGGAACTCGGTATTCCGGTGCTGACTATCAGTGCCAAATACGGCAGTGGCTGCCCGCAAGCCTTGCAACTGGCAGCCAAAGTACTGGAGCAAAAGGCGTCTGCCAGCGATCCGCAGCTGATTGCCACCCAACTGCAAGCCGACAATGCCGTCGAACAGGAAATGCAACGTATTATTGACCGCTCGGTGCAAATGCCTTTGCAGCTAAATACATCCACCACCGACCGTATTGACCGTGTACTGCTGCACCCCTGGCTGGGATTACCGTTATTTTTTCTCGCTATTTTCCTGCTATTCCAGTTCATTTTCACCATAGGCGCGCCGTTACAGGAAGCAACTGCCTGGATTTTTGACACTGTACGCAGTGAACTACTGGATCCGGCACTGGCGGGACTGCCAACATGGTTAAACGGCTTATTATTGGATGGCCTGTACACCGGCCTGAGCACGGTCGCCGCCTTTGTGCCTATCATTGTGCTGTTTTTCCTGGTCATGAGTATGGTGGAAGACAGCGGCTACTTATCACGCGCCGCTTTCCTGATGGATACGCTGATGGCAAAAATGGGCCTGGATGGGCGTGGATTCGTGATGGTGCTGATGGGCTTTGGCTGTAACGTACCGGCACTCATGGGCACGCGCGTCATGCGTAGCCGACCCATGCGGTTGCTGACCATGCTGACGATTCCCTTGTCACTATGTTCAGCACGTTTGCAGGTGTTCCTGTTTATGATCGCCATCTTGTTTCCGCCTTCGCAGGCAGCAATAGCGCTGTTCTCGCTATATATGGTGAGCTTCTTTACCATTTTCCTCACCGCGATCCTGTTCAAACAGAAATTTGCCAGCAGTGAACCGTTTGTACTCGAATTACCGCCATACCGCTTCCCTACCCCTAACCAGATCTGGATGCGCGGCTGGCAGGAGGTCAAACATTTCCTGTATCGCGCCACCAAATTTATTGTGATCGGGGTGTTAATGGTCTGGCTGTTAACGCATTTGCCTACCACGGCTGTACCGGCCAGCTCAGAAACCTGGGCCGGCAGCATAGGCCGCTTTTTTGCGCCGGTGCTGGACCCGATTGGTATTGATAACCACCTGGCGATTGCACTTATTTTTGGCTTTGTCGCCAAGGAGATTGTAGTGGGCTCACTGGCTGTGATTTATGGTTTACAGGGCGATGCACTTAGCCACCAGATCGCCGCCAATATCGACTGGGTACAAGGCATGAGCTTTATGCTGTTTACGCTGATCTATACCCCTTGCCTGTCAACCATTGCCACCTTGCGTTCAGAAAGCAAAAGCCGCGGATTCATGTGGCTTTCACTAGGCTGGTCACTCGGCCTGGCCTGGCTGATCAGCCTGGCCTTTTATCAAGCTGCACGCGCACTCGGCTATTAATCAGCCAAGCCTGCATTCAAGCATCAATTTTAGTTCGACTATTTAACAGCAACTTTAGGGTTGCTGTTTTTATTCGGTGCATGTTTTTGGCACTGCGGGACTGTCCACTTTCTGCTAAAATAGCGGTTTGAATTTTCACCGAAAAATCCAATCGCCTCATGTCTAATCAAGCGCAATTTTTAAGCCTGCGCGGCAGTGCCGCCCTCTCCCAGTTCCGTCTCGACAAACTCTACAGCACACTCAAAGTCAGCGCCCCGAATATTGCGCATATTGCAACAGAGTTTGTGCATTTTGCTTTTAGTGAAATTGCGTTAAGCGCGGCTGAGCAAGATACCTTGCAGCAGATTCTGACCTATGGCCCTAAAACCCAGGCCGAAACCGGTGCCGGTGAACTGTTGCTGGTGATTCCACGCATAGGCACCATTTCGCCTTGGGCTTCCCGCGGAACCGATATTGCGCACAACTGTGGTCTGCACTTGTTGCGCCTTGAACGCGGCATTGCCTACTTCGTGACTACCCATGACGGCCAGCCGCTGACGGATGCTGACAAACAGGCATTGCGTGCAGTAATACAAGACCGCATGACCGAAACCGTGATCTACAGCGTGGCGGATGCCGAAAAACTGTATCACCATGCCGACCCGAAACCATTAGCCAGCATTGACGTTCTGGCCGGTGGTAAAGCAGCACTTGAAGCCGCCAATAATGAAATGGGCCTGGCGCTGTCCCCGGATGAAGTCGATTACCTGCTGGAAAATTATCTTAAAATGGGCCGCAACCCGACTGATGTCGAGTTGATGATGTTTGCGCAGGCCAACTCCGAGCATTGCCGCCATAAAATCTTTAATGCCGACTGGGTGATCGACGGTGTGCAACAAGAGTTGTCGCTGTTTAACATGATCCGCAATACGCATAAGCTCAACCCTGGCACGACGGTGGTCGCTTATTCCGACAACAGCTCAATCGTGCAAGGCCAGAAAACCAGACGTTTTTACCCCTCTGCCGACCAGAGTTACCAGTTTGTCGAAGATGACATGCACTACCTGATGAAGGTGGAAACGCACAATCACCCAACCGCCATTTCACCGTTTGCCGGTGCAGCCACTGGCGCAGGTGGCGAGATTCGCGATGAAGGCGCTACCGGCATAGGCTCTAAACCTAAAGCTGGCCTGGCCGGATTCTCGGTTTCCAACCTCAACCTGCCTGACTTTACGCAGCCCTGGGAAAATTACTATAAACAATCAAACTACGGCAAACCTGGCCGTATCGCCAGCCCATTGCAGATCATGATTGATGGCCCATTAGGCGGTGCCGCTTACAACAACGAATTTGGCCGCCCTAACATTGCCGGTTACTTCCGTACATTTGAGCTGGAAACAACCGGTGTCGATGGCAATGCTGAAGTACGCGGCTACCACAAACCCATCATGCTGGCCGGTGGTGTTGGTAATATCTCAGATAGCCATAGCCATAAAAACGCCATTCCTGCCGGTGCCGCACTGATTCAGCTTGGCGGACCTGCCATGCTGATCGGTCTCGGCGGTGGCGCGGCATCCAGCATGGATACCGGTGCCAATACTGAAAACCTGGACTTTGACTCTGTGCAACGCGGCAACCCTGAATTACAGCGCCGTGCCCAGGAAGTGATTGACCGTTGCTGGCAGTTAGGCGATAAAAACCCGATCGTCAGCATTCACGATGTAGGCGCCGGCGGTATTTCCAACGCGTTCCCGGAACTGGTCAACGATGCCAAAGTCGGCGCGGTATTCCAGCTACGCGATGTGCATAACGAAGAACCAGGCATGGCACCACGTGAATTATGGAGCAACGAAGCCCAGGAGCGTTACGTGCTGGCAGTGACCCAGGATCAGTTGCCATTATTTGAAGAAATCTGTGCCCGCGAACGCTGCCCGTTTGCTGTGGTGGGGATTGCTACCGCTGAACGTCATCTGACCGTTGAAGACAGCCATTTTGCCAACAAACCTGTGGATATGGATTTATCCGTATTGCTGGGCAAACCGCCAAAAATGTTGCGCGACGTGAAGTCAACCAGAAAATCACTGACCACATTTGATACCAGCAAGATTGACTTACAAGATGCGGTCGCCCGCGTGTTGCGCTTGCCTGGCGTAGCTGATAAAACTTTCCTTATCACGATTGGTGACCGCACGGTCACCGGCCTGATTGCACGTGACCAGATGGTAGGCCCATGGCAAGTGCCGGTCAGCAATGTGGCCGTGACTTGCGCCGGTTACGAAACCAATGAAGGTGAAGCCTTTGCCATCGGCGAAAAAGCACCTCTGGCATTGCTTGATGCCCCTGCTTCAGGCCGTATGGCGATAGGTGAAGCGATTACCAATATTGCAGCCGCTGCGATTAGTGAAATCGGCAACCTGAAACTTTCCGCTAACTGGATGGCGCCAGCGGGTCACCCGGGTGAAGATGCTGCTTTATACGAAACGGTGAAAACCGTGGGTATGGACTTATGCCCTGCCCTGGGTATCAGCATCCCGGTCGGTAAAGACTCCATGAGCATGAAAACGGTGTGGAACGATGATGGCCAGAACAAAGCCGTCACCTCACCAATCTCACTGGTTATTTCAGCCTTTGCCAATACCTCAGATGTGCGCAAAACACTGACGCCACAACTGCGTACCGATCTTGGCGACAGTGAATTGATCCTGATCGACCTGGGCAATGGCAAAAACCGCATGGGCGGTTCGTCACTGGCGCAAGTGTATGGCCAGCTGGGCGACACTGTGCCGGATGTAGACCAACCATCGAAACTGAAAGCATTTTTCGCGGCTATCCAGCAACTGAATGCGGATGGCAAACTGCTGGCTTACCATGACCGCTCTGATGGCGGCCTGTATGTGACTTTGGCTGAAATGGCGTTTGCCGGCCATTGCGGTTTTACGGTGGATTTGAGCAGCCTGCCGGGCGACAGCATCAGCGTATTGTTCAATGAAGAACTGGGTGCCGTGCTGCAAGTACGCGCAGCTGAAGCCGCAGCCGTTAGCAGCCTGTTGCAGCAATCATTGGGCAACAGCGTCCACCGGATCGGTAAAGTGAATAGTAGTCATGACATTGTGATCAGCCATGGCGCTACGCAATACCAGGCTTCGCGTACAGACCTGCATCGCATGTGGTCTGAAACCACTTACCGCATGCAAAGCCTGCGTGATAACCCGGCCTGTGCGCAGCAAGAATATGACCGCATCCTGAATGTCGATGATGTTGGCCTGCATGCAAAGCTGACGTTTGATATTAACGACAATATTGCCGCGCCATATATCAATACCGGCAAGCGCCCGAACATGGCGATCTTGCGTGAGCAAGGCGTGAATGGCCAGACAGAAATGGCGGCCGCCTTTGACCGTGCCGGCTTTAATAGCGTCGATGTGCATATGAGCGACGTGATCAGTGGCCGCGTGTCACTGACAGATTTTGCTGGCCTGGTAGCTTGTGGCGGCTTCTCGTATGGCGATGTGCTGGGTGCCGGTGAAGGCTGGGCCAAATCCATCCTGTTCAACAGCCGTGCACGCGATGAATTCAGCAGCTTCTTCAATCGCGCCGATACATTTGCCCTGGGCGTATGTAACGGTTGCCAGATGATGAGCAACCTGCACAGCATTATTCCAGGTGCTGATTTATGGCCGCATTTTGTGCGCAATAAATCCGAACAATTCGAGGCACGCTTTGCGCTGGTAGAGATTTTAAGCTCACCATCAATCTTCTTTGATGGCATGGCAGGCAGCCGTATGCCTATCGCTGTCGCGCATGGTGAAGGATTTACGGAATTTCCTGATGCTAATGCTGTCACAAGTGTGCTAAAACAGCAGCTGGCTAGTGTGCGCTTTGTGGATCATGCGTCAACGCCTACGGAAGTCTATCCGTTTAACCCTAATGGTTCCGCCCAGGGGTTAACCGGATTCACCACTCCGGACGGTCGTTTCAGCATCATGATGCCGCATCCGGAACGCGTGTTCAGGACAGTGCAGAACTCATGGCATCCGGATGACTGGCAAGAAGATAGTCCATGGATGCGTATGTTCCGCAACGCACGCAAGTTTGTTGCTTAAGCTAAAGTTATAAAGCAAAGTTGTTAATTTTAAAAAATGAAAATCAGGTGTTTTGGAGAAATTATGAAATCAATTAAATGTTTACTGGCCTTAGTCGCATTGTCATTTTCATTACAGGCATTTGCATTGTCTGACGAAGATTACATGGAGTTCACCGAGGCTTTAACCGGTGGCAATCTCAAAGTAGTGAAGAAATTTGTTGAAGCGGATCCTGCATTGGTCAACCAGAAATTCTTTGCCTGGGAGCCACTGCAAATGGCTGCTTCCAAAGGCCGTATGGATGTCGTGAAATACCTGATCGCCAAAGGGGCGGACAAAGACTATGTCCACCCCGCCAGCAATAACACCGCCTTCCATATGGCGGCCTTTATTAATGATGCGCCGTTGATGAAATACCTGGCTTCGGCAGGGGTGGATGTGAACAAGAAATTAAAGGGCGATGTTTCGCTGATCCGTTTTTTCAGGGAAGAGAACAACCAGCCTATGGTCGATTTATTGACACAACTTGGTACCAAGGATGACGGCTGTCAGGAAGAAAAATGCTTTTGATCGTTGGTGGTTAGCAACGATTAGCATAAAAAAACGGTCATGGGTTGCATGGCCGTTTTTTTGAATGAAAGCATGCCAGGCAAACACTGGTGACTGCACTGTTAAATCAACCCAGGCTGAGGAAAAACGTATGCGCCACACTGAAGTCCAATCAGCGCTTTCCTGGCTAATATCCATGCAGTCATGGCAGGCGATGGTGATATACCATTCTCAATGTAACTGGAGTCACGCACGCCTCGGCTTTCGCTCTAGAATAATGTCACCGTAACCAGTCACAACAATTAAATACCAGCTTGGGGGAATGATGAAACGCTTGCACGTATGTCTTGCATTGGCTTTCTGTTTACAGTGGGCAGTGTCACTTGGTGCTCAGGAAAATCTCTCCCAGACAACAAAAACGCTGGCCGCCTCTTGCGCTGCCTGCCATGGCCCGCACGGAAACAGCCTGGGCGCTACACCCACCCTGGCAGCATTGAATAAAGAATATTTTATCCAGCGCATGCAGGGTTTCAAGAATGGCGCCATCTCTTCCACTGTCATGCATCACCATGCCAAAGGGCTGACAGATGACGAGATCACGGCACTCGCAGCCTATTTTGCCACTCAGCCACGACAAACCCCTGTGCTAGCGCCCCAACAATCTTTTCTGGGGGCGCAATAATGTCCAAACCCATTTTCTCAGTGCAGAATAATCGATCCCGCAGGCAGTTTGTACGTTCGGTGATTTATGGCGGCCTCGCTTTTTATGGCATGCCGGCATTTGCGCGTGCCAGTCGGCCTCCGCTAGGCCATGTGGTGGTAGTGGGGGCAGGTTTTGCCGGGTTGACTGCGGCCAAATATTTGCGCGAATGGAGCGCAGGCAATATCAGGGTCACCATCATTGAGCCGAATCCGCAGTTTATTTCCTGCCCGCAAAGCAACCTGGTGCTCGGTGGCAGCCGCACGCTGGATGGATTGAGTTTTTCTTATGCGCTATCGCGCAAACAGCATCAATTGCAGTGGATACAGGATACCGTGACGGCAATTGACCTCGCAGGCAAACAAGTGACGCTTATGCGCGGTGAAGTCTCTTATGACCGTTTGATTCTGGCACCCGGTGTCGACTTTGATTACAGCCGGATTGCGGGAATGCCCAACCCGGTTGACGACATTCCGCATGCCTGGAAAGCCGGCAAGCAAACATTGCAGTTGCGCCAGCAACTGGAAAGCATGCCGGATGGTGGCGTATTCGTGATGACGATTCCGGCTGGCCCTTACCGCTGCCCTCCCGGGCCATATGAGCGTGCCTGCCAGGTCGCGCATTATTTCAAACAACACAAGCCAAGCAGTAAAGTGATCATCCTGGATGCCAATGCCGATATCACCTCTAAGAAAGGCTTGTTCATGCAGAGCTTTCAAGGCGCTTACCAAGGCATCATTGAATACCATAACAACAGCAGCATTCTGCAATTGGACTTCGCCAGCAAAACCATCAAGACAGACTTTGAAACAGTAAAAGCGGATGTCCTGAATGTTATTCCGCCGCAACTGGCAGGTAAAGTCGCTCAAACTGCCGGACTGGCTAACGTTGATAAGCACTGGTGTGAAGTAGACTTTACGACCTATGCTTCAAATGTAAACTCGGATATCCATATCATTGGTGACAGTATTTCAGCAGGTTTGCCAAAATCTGCGCATATGGCGACTTCGCAAGCCAAAATCTGTGCTGCCGCCATTGTCGATATGCAGTCTGGCATCCCGCCAAATCCGCTGCCGGTGTTTGCCAATACCTGCTACAGTTTTGTCGATGATAAACAGGCGATGCATGTGGCAAACGTCTACCGTTATGATCCTGCCAAAAAATCCATGGTATCCGCTGAAGGTGGTGGTGTTTCTACAAAAGCTTCGGTGCAGGAAGGTGACTATGCCCAAGCCTGGGCGCAAAACATCTGGGCAGACACATTGACATAATGACAGACCACTTTAATGCTGATGTCAAAATGAAATTATCAAAACGCCTGTTACCAGGTATTTTCGGATTATGCAGTGCCATTGCTGTAGTCGTTATGCAGAGCCATGCTTTTGCGCAAACTGAAGTCACGGCACAAAAACAAACGAAACAGTCAGTTTCACAGAAACAAGGCTCTAAAGTGCAAACAGCACTATCCACATTAACCGTGGCAGATGGTCTGAAAATCGAACGTTTCAGTGATGTAAGCCAATGGGGCTCGCCACGCATGCTAGCCCTCGATAAACAGGGACGCTTACTGGTCAGCCTGACTGATCAAGGTCGCGTGATTCGATTGAATCAGCAGGCAGAAGTTGAAGTCATTGCCCAGGGACTTGATTCACCGCATGGCATAGAACTGCTGGGCGAAGATTTGCTGATCGCCGAACAGACGGGTGTGGTGAAACTGGCAAAACAAGGCGATCGCTGGGGATCACCGCAACCTTTCATCCGTAACCTGCCTGGTGGCGGGCATAGTGCCAAAACGGTAAAAGTATCGCCTGATGGGTTTATCTATATCAATGTCGGTTCCAGTTGTAACGTATGCATTGAAGAGAATGCCATGCGCGCCACAATGCTGAGGTTTACTGCCGATGGCCGTCCGGCAGGTGCCTTGCAAACCTTAGGCCGGCATGCGCAAGCAGCCATCTGGGCCACAGGACTGCGCAACACGCAAGGGTTTGCCTGGCACCCTGAAACGGGTGACCTGTTTGCCACCAATAACGGCGCTGATAACCGCAGTGGTTCTAAAAATGGCCTTGTGAACGATGACTTGCCGCCGGAACACTTTAACAAGATTATCCCCGCCAAAAATTACGGCTGGCCTTATTGCTGGGCAGATCTGCAAAATCCCGGGCAAATGTTTCAGGATCCAAACTTCACGGGCGAAGCCGATATTTGCAAGCAGGCACAAGCGCCAGCCACCACCCTGCCCGCACACAGTACACCCATAGGATTCACGTTTCTACACCGGAGTCGTTTGCCGGAAAGCATGCGCACAGATGCAATTGTCGCTTTGCATGGCTCATGGAATCGCCGCCAACCCAGTGGCTATGCTTTATACCGTGTAAAATTCAGGAACCATCAACCGGTCGCCACCGTCCCATTCATTGAAGGCTGGCTGCAAGGTAAACAGTCTTGGGGAAGACCGGTAGATGTGATTGTGGGGGCTGATGGCTGGCTATATGTCAGTGATGACCAGACCGGCTGGATATATCGTGTGCGCAGTGATTAAATCCAGTTGCAATCCCCGGGTGTAATCCCCATTTTGGATATAGACTCAGCCTAATGAGGCTGAGATGACAGGAGCAAGGCATGAAGCAAATTTTAATAACTGCAGGCTTGATCTGTGCAAGCTGGATCGGCGTCGCAAATGCTGCCAATCCGGAACTGGTGATTCAGGTACCGGACACTTTTTACCAGCACCCGGTAAGGTTATTACACCCGTATTTTAACTACTGGCATAACCGCGGCGAATCGGTAGATAAAGTGAGTGTCTCTGCGTTTCAGACACAACACTACGATGCATCCAGCTGCAAAGCTGATGCCAAAGGCCAGGCGTTGGTAGTGATCGAGCCGAATATGTTTTATAACCCGCAAATGGGTACCTTCCATAGTCAAATCACCGCGAAGGTGTATACCAAATCCAGCGCTGACAGTGCCTTGGGCAAACCGCTATTGACCGCTACAGGCGAGGGAGAATCACACGGCTGGATTACCTACAATGTAGAAAACTCTGCCCGGAAATCTTACCAGCAGGCATTCGACCAGGTGATTCAGCAATTACAGAAAGATCCTGTGTTCAAACAGTCTGTGGAACAAGGTTCTGTACAGAATTTTGAAGCTTTATGCGATAGCATCAACACCATCACCCAACCAAAATTATTCTTTTAGGAGCAACCATGTTGCCTGGCTATCGTTACCGCGTTATCTCAAGTTTGCTAGCAGCAGCGCTTCTTTCTTTAAGCAGCTACAGCCAGGCTCACGGCCTGGACCCTGTTAACGGGTTGCTCACCCCTGAATCGGTCATTCAGGCAGCAGATGGCAAACTATACGTCTCTGAAATCAATGAATTTGGTAAAGACGGCGATGGCCAGATTCGTGTGATTGATCACGGAAAATCCAGCGTGCTGGTGCAGGGACTGGATGATCCCAAAGGATTAACCATCATAGGCACTGACCTGTTTGTGGCAGATAAAAGCAGAATCTGGCGCGTGCCACTTAACCAATCCCCGGCCAAAGCCGAGGTGTATATCGCTGCTACTGAGTTTCCTCAAGTACCGCAATTTCTGAATGACCTGGCTGCCGATGCCAATAGCAATCTGTTTGTCAGCGACAGTGGCGACATTATGGGTACTGGCAAAGGCGGTGCAGTGTATAAAATCACGCCGCAACGCAAACTCAACCTGGTGATTGATGGCAAAGCTGATCCGCGCGTCATGGCACCAAACGGTTTATTGGCCGACGCCAAAGGTGAGCACCTGTTAATCGCTGATTTCACCTCCGGCATTCTTTACAACTACGACTTCGCGGGACGCAAGTTACAGGAAGTTGCCACTGGCTTTGGCGGTGCTGATGGCATCGTTCGCCAGGCAAACGGTACTATCTATGTAAGTGACTGGAAGAACGGCAAGGTATACCGCGTTGATAATAGCAAGGCTGTGCTGCTTAAAGATGGCTATCAATCAGCCGCAGATATCGCTTTAAGCCAGGATGACCATCACCTGCTGGTGCCGGATATGAAAGCTGGCGCAGTGGATGTGATCCCACTCAAATAACCGTTACCTAATCGACAGGCAAAAAAAACCACGCTTACGCGTGGTTAAAGTGAGAGGATACACACGAAACCGCTAATTGTCTCAGCTATACCGCAGGGAATACAGCTAGCCTTGGCAACATCACAGTTACTTGCTTTGCGCAGTTTTTTTGTCAACCTCCTTTTGGGGGTTAACCACTGGCTGCGCACCAGCGTGTTTGGCAGACCTGAGATGCTTGTTCATCTCGACTTGTTCTTGAGGAGTCGGGTTGGTTCTCGCAGTACAGGCAATCGAAATCAACAGGCCCAGTATCACGATAGAACGCTTCCTCATCATCGCTCCTTACATATGTTCCAATGGCGCTTTTTAAATTTTTTCATCGCACGGTGATATGTATTCCGTGTCGTCACCATTGCACAATACGCCCCTCCCCTTACAGCCAACTTACAAACTTAAAAGACAGATAATTTGGAGTACACTGCAGTCGTTCATATTGATTGGCAGACATAATGCGCTTATTAATTGTTGAGGATGACCTGGTCATTGCAAACGGGCTGGTGCGGGTACTGACCCAGGCAGAATATGCAGTGGATCACGTGGCAGATGGCAAACAGGCCATACGTGCGATCCAGGATGGCGTGTATGACCTGGTGATTTTAGACCTGGGATTGCCGACCATGGATGGCACACAGGTATTGTCCCATTTGCGGCAGCAGGCGAATCCGGTAGCGGTATTGATACTGACAGCAAGAGAAGACGTCGCCACGCGCGTGCAGGCACTGGATCTGGGGGCTGATGACTTCCTCACTAAACCATTCCACCTCGAAGAGCTGGAAGCGCGCGTGCGGGCGCTGATACGCCGCAGTAAACTCGGTAACAATTTACCCTTGCAATGCGGCAACCTGAAACTGGATGTGCCTAACAAGCTGGCCAGTATTAGTGAGCAGGCAATCACCTTGTCCGCCCGTGAATTGCATTTACTGGAAACCCTGATGATGCGCATGGGCAAGATTATTGCCAAAGAACAGATTATGGAGTCGTTGTGTAACTGGGACGAGTCCCTGGGTGATAATGCGATTGAAGTGTATATACACCGCCTGCGCAAAAAGATCGAACCCAGCGGTGCACGCATCCGTACCGTGCGTGGCCTGGGTTACATGCTGGAAGCTGAACATACCAACCCATGATGGCACCACCACGCTCGCTTAAAAACCAGTTACGGTTATGGTTGCTGCTCACCATGCTGGTTGTGTTGAGCGTTTCCGCGGCTATCTCTTACACGCGTGCCTTGCACTATGCAACGCAGGCTTATGACCAGGCGCTACTGCGTACGGTGCTGGCGCTTTCCGATGAAGTCATCGTCGATGAGCATAACCAGGTCAAAATTGAACTGCCGGAAATCGCCAGCCATTTACTGAGCTACAACGAAGGCGATCATATCTACATCCGCATTACCGGCCCTGACGGCAAGCTGGTATTTGGTGAAGCCCACCTGCCGTTACCCACTCACCCGGTGATTGGCAATCAGGAGGTGTATTACAACAGCACTTACAAGGGCGAGCCTATCCGTGTCGTCACTTTTGCGCTGCCGGTAAGCACCGAGCCTGATGCACGCAATATCCTGATCAGCATGGCGGAAACCACCGCCAAACGAGATGCGATGGTGGCAGAGATGGTGGAGGAAATGTTGCTGCCGCAAGTACTGATGATGATCCTGGCCGCAATCGTGATCGAGCTAGGTATTTTTTTCGCCCTCAAGCCTATGCAGGACTTGAAGGACGCTCTGCATGAGCGCTCTTACCGCGACTTAAGTGCCCTGGATACCGCCTCCACGCCACACGAATTACAGCCTTTGGTGCAAGCCATGAATGCCTTACTGGGGAGGGTCAAAGCCGGGCTGCAGCAGCAACAGCAATTTATTGCAGATGCCTCACATCAGTTACGCACGCCGATTGCCGGCTTACAGACACAAGCCGAGCTGGCTCTGCGCAGTGAACCGCCTGAGTCTGTGAAAGAACCGCTGAATTTCATCTTGCGCAGTACCACGCGGCTATCACACCTGATACAACGTTTGCTGAGTATGGCCAGGACAGATGCGGCCACCACGCAATTGAAGTTCCAGGCAGTTTCGCTGACCAGCATTATTTACGAAGAATGCGCACGCTGGATAGGCCCTGCCACTGACAAAGGGCTTGAACTTGAAGTATTGATCGAAGCTCAGCGTGATCATGTCTGGGGCGATGCCTTGATGTTGTCGGAGATGCTTAACAATCTATTGGAAAACGCTATTCTGTACACACCGGAACAAGGGCTGATCCAGATCCGGTTATGGCAAACCGCAAATGAACTACTCCTGCAGGTGGCCGATAGCGGTGTAGGTATCCCCCCGGAACAAAGCGCCCGTATATTCGAGCGCTTTTACCGGCTCAACCCCAATCAGGGCAATGGTTGCGGCCTCGGGTTAGCGATTGTGGCTGAAGTGGCCGAGCATCACAACACCACCGTTAATGTTGGCGCTGGGTTAGAACATCCGGTAACACACGACACCGGCAGCCGATTCACGGTAAAATTCAGCTGCTATGACCCCCTGCCTCAGAACAAACGCCCTGCAAGCACTGACCCTCAGTGACCCGCAACAAAAATGCACCAAAGTGCATGGGCTGTGGGATGACTTGCATGCCAGCAAGTTACAATTAAATACCTCCCTTGAATTAGATAGTGCCGCGCCTATTCCCGGCCGGCCTGAGCGCCCCGCCCTGGTCCCGCCCAGAGAGCTTAAACGCCGTGCCATGAATACGGTTGAAGGGCGTGCCGCCCTGATCCATGCACTCGCGCATATTGAATTCAATGCAATCAACCTGGCCCTGGACGCCGTCTGGCGGTTTTCCGGCATGCCCGCAGAGTATTACCGGGACTGGCTGCAAGTCGCCAAAGAAGAGTCTTATCACTTCACTTTACTGCGTGAACACCTGCAAACCCTGGGGTTTGATTACGGTGATTTTGATGGTCATAACAGCTTGTGGGAAATGGTCGAAAAAACACAATCCGATGTACTGGCCCGCATGGCATTGGTACCGCGCACCCTGGAAGCCCGCGGCCTGGATGCCAGCCCGCCGCTAAAACAGAAACTTGCCCAAGCCGGTGACCATGCAGCGGCGGCAATTTTGGATATCATTCTGCGTGATGAAATCGGCCATGTCGCCATTGGTAACCACTGGTTCCACTTTTTGTGTGATCAGCGTGGCGTGGATTCCATTGTGACTTTTGAACAGCTGTGCGTTCAATTCCAGGCGCCAAAGTTAAAACCACCTTTTAACATGGACGCGCGCAAACAGGCAGGATTCACCGAACAGGAATTAGCTTATTTAAATGGCGAATTTATCTAAAAGCTGCGCTCTGCCTTGTTCAGCTTGCCTGGTGCAGACTTGCATATCTACACTTTAAACATCATGTCTAAAATCTCCTTCCGCTAAGCCAGCGGTTTACACAACGCATTTCTTAATCTCAAATTATTTAATCTAAAATTAAAAAGAGTAAATTAATCAAAGAACTAACTTTTATTTACACAATCGCAATATGGATGAAGTCATTAGAATAGGTTTCTAACTTAGCCTGCCACAAGATTTTTTAGGCGCGATGTAAGTGACTTCCCGTGCAAAAGGAGCCAGTTAAAATGAATTGCAGCAAGTGTAATCCACAAGATCTGGGAATTGATTTTTCCATGGCTTTTCAGCCGATTGTGGCATTTCATGAAAAGAAAGTGTGGGGTTACGAAACGCTGGTGCGTGGCCTCAACAATGAACCTGCTTCTTTCATTCTTAACCAGGTGAATGAATCCAAAGTGCATAGCTTCGACCAGATCATCAGGTCGCGTTCCATCAGGCTCGCCGATACCCTCCAATTCGACGAGATACTATCAATCAATTTCCTGCCAAATGCCGTTTACAACCCTGAAAACTGTATTCAGTCGACCCTGAATGTGTGTGATGAACTGGGTTTTGACAAAAAACACATTATGTTTGAAGTAACGGAAATTGAAAAAATTACCGACCACGTGCATTTAAAGAATATTTTTACCGAATATAAAAAACACCAGTTCCTGACCGCGATTGATGATTTTGGCGCCGGTTATTCGGGGCTGAATCTGCTAGCTGAATGGCAACCGGATGTGATCAAGCTGGATATGAACCTGATCCGTGATATTGATTAGAATAAAACCAAACAGTTAATCGTAAAAAGTATTCTGGATGTGTGTAATGGTTTAAATATCACCGTGATTTCAGAAGGCATAGAAACCGCTGGGGAATTGTCGGTAATGGTGGATTTTGGCGTGAACCTCTATCAAGGCTATTATTTCGCCAAACCGCTTTTTGAGCATTTGCCTGCCATCCCTGAAGCATGTTTTGAGCTTGGTCAGTAGGCCGTATTTTTTCGGCTGACTAGATCAGCCATTGCGCCAGCGCACCCACCAAACCACTCACTAGAATCACGGTAGCGACATTGACCCGATATTTGAGTACTGCAATCAACGCCAGCACGCTCAGCGATACCGAAAACCAATCCACGCCGCCTTCCAACCCTTGCGGCCAGTAGATGTGCCAGGCAAAAAATAAAGCCAGATTGAAAATAACGCCAACCACGGCAGCAGTCACGCCACTTAAAGGCGCGGTGAATTTGAGATTGCCATGCGTGGTTTCAATCAGCGGACCACCGAGGAAAATAAACACCAGGCCAGGCAAAAAAGTAAAGAAGGTGACTAGCGCTGCGGCCACGAAACCGGATAAGCCGGCATGACCACTGCCTAACACTTCAGTATTCCACCCACCTGCATAAGCTACAAATGTCACTATCATAATCAGCGGGCCAGGCGTAGTTTCGCCCAGTGCCAGCGCATCCATCATCTGGCCAGCGGTTAGCCAGTGATAATGCTCGACTGCGCCCTGATAGACGTATGGCAATACCGCATAAGCGCCACCAAACGTCAGTAATGCCGCCTTGGTAAAAAACCAGCCCATCTGCGTGAACGCACCCTGCCAGCCATACAGGCCAAACAATACCAACGTGACGGTTGCCCAAAGGACTATGCTCCAGAATGTGACATGACTAAAACGCTGCCAGCTAAACCTTGCATGGTCTGGCGTTGGTGTGTGGTCATCTATCAATGCCGGATGATGTGATTGATGGGCAACAGCATGCCCGCTGGCATGCTGGAAATGACGAGGGAAATAATAACCACCCGCCCCACCAGCCAGTGCAGCTAATAAAACAATCAGCGGAAACGGTAGCTTAAAGACAAAAATGCCAGTAAACGCCAGGATGGCAATGCTCCATAAGAATCGATTTTTGAGGGTTTTGCTACCGATGCGGTAAGCGGCAAATAAAACAATGGCGATCACCGCCGGTTTGATGCCATGGAAAATACCTGCCACGATGGGGACTGAGCCGTAAGCCATATACACCCAGGCTAAGGTGACCAGCATGAAAAATGAAGGCAGGAAGAACAGGATGCCGGCAATCAGGCCGCCAACTGTGCGGTGCATCAGCCAGCCGATATAAGTCGCCAGTTGCTGGGCTTCAGGGCCCGGCAATATCATGCAGTAATTCAGTGCATGTAAAAAACGGCTTTCGGATATCCAGCGTTTCTGTTCAACCAGGTCATGGTGCATGAGTGCAATCTGCCCGGCCGGCCCGCCGAAACTGATACATCCCAGTTTGAACCAGTACAGGCTGGCTTCTCTCAAGGAGACAGCCTGTGGCAGAGAATCTGTTTCTGTGGACACGCTCATGACGCTGCCTTCTCAACAGGGTTTGTGATTATCTGATAATAACCACCCGATATGACAATTACAGATCTGAGACTACGTAGTTAACAGGTTTGCCACACCATCCAGGCCCACAATATTCAGTGCGTATCTGGCCTGTTGCTGTACTACCGGTTTGGCGTGATACGCCACACCTACTTCGGCGACAGACATCATTTTTAAATCGTTGGCGCCATCACCAATCGCTATTGTCTGTTTGGCAGTCAAGCCAAGCTGGTCACGCAGTTTGACCAGCTCATCGGCTTTGCGCTGGGCATCGACAATATCGCCCAGTACTTGCCCGGTCAGCTTGCCATCAATAATTTCCAGGGTATTCGAAACCGCGTAATCCAGCCCCAGCGTTTTTTGTACATAGTTGGCAAACACCGTGAAGCCACCGGAAACCACCATGGTTTTAATGCCATGTTGTTTACAGATGTCTATCCAGTGCTGGACACCAGGGTTAAAACGCAAACGTTCAACTATCACTTGTTGCAGGGCCGTCTCCGGCAAGCCCTGGAGCAGCGCCACACGTTTACGCAAACTGGCAGAAAAATCCAGCTCCCCGCGCATGGCAGCTTCGGTGATCTCGGCCACTTGTGGCTTGATGTTCATCATGTCTGCGATTTCGTCTATGCATTCGATCGAAATCAGGGTGGAATCCATATCCATCACGCACAGGCCAAATTTCGCCAGACGATGCGCGTCTTCAACCAGCGCATAATCAATCTGCTGGCTGGCACAAAATGCTTTCACTTCCACATAATCGCCTTCGGCAACCGGCAGGTAATACGCATGCTGGGCGACTTGTGCAAACTGGTTATAGCCACCGACCAGGCCATGAATGTGCGTGAGATGCGCCATGCTGATGGCAGGCCCTTGAACCACTAAACGCATGATGAAATCAACCCGAATGGAAAGGCTGGATTATACCAGCGTAAGCCACAATGCCTGATTTGTATTGTTCAGGGCATATTTCTGTTTTAGGAATCACCCCGCCGATGGTATGCTTGCCAAAAATTTGAAAACTTAGTCTTCAACATCTTACCTGGGGAAAGTAATGAAACAAGATTCTCAAACATTACCATGGCTCAACCTGCCTAACCTGCCATTGCCACTGAAAGCCTTATTCGTAGGCTATTTACTGGTGATCGGTGTGGGCTTGTGCATGGCCGGTTTGCAAATCATGCTGACACACGGCATGGCTGACGGTAAATTTGGTTTATCCGTCAATGACATTGTATACAGCTATTACGGTGACCGCAGCGGCACCAAGCTGGCAAGTAAACTGAATGGTTCCATGTCAGACAAGGCGCCGCTCGAAGTGCGCCAGGACATTATCAAATGGGCGCAACAAGGCGCACCGCAAGACCAGTGGGAATCGCATTACAAACAGGTATTTGCCCAGCACTGTGTCATGTGCCACAGCAACATTCCCGGTATTCCTGACTTTACCAAGTATGAAGAAGTGAAAGCGCGCGCTGAAGTCAACGAAGGCGCCACCATCAGTGGGCTGACCCGGGTGTCGCATATCCACTTGTTCGGTATCAGTTTCATCTTCTTTTTTATCGGCCTGATTTTCAGCTTTGCGGTCAATGTGCCTAAAACGGCTAAAGTGATTGCCATTGGCTTCCCGTTTGCGTTTTTGATTGCCGATGTAATGTCCTGGTGGCTCACTAAATGGTCGCCACATTTTGCCTGGTTGACCATTATCGGCGGGTTGGGCTATAGCCTTGCTTCCACCTACATGTGGGTAATCAGCATGTACCAGATGGTCATTTTGTCACGCAATGGCAAAATCTACGGTAATGCCTGGGCGCAAGACTTGTAATTTCAAAGCATAGTCCGCAAATAAAACCGTACCCAGGTACGGTTTTTTTATTTGTAGCCTAGCGTTGAGTGGGTATTTGCGCGAAAATGGCAGCTTAATCACAAAAACAGTTTATTTTCATGAATCTGCACGAATATCAGGCCAAACAGCTACTGCAAAAGTATGGTTTGGTCACTCCCGCCGGCCTGGTGGTCCAATCCGAAGAAGCCGCTGCAGCCGCCACCAAGGAGCTGGGTGGAGAAGCCTGGGTAGTTAAAGCCCAGGTGCATGCCGGTGGCCGCGGTAAAGCCGGCGGTGTAAAGGTCGTAAAATCGGCACTGGAAGCACAAACAGTAGCTGGCGGCCTGCTAGGCAAACATCTGGTGACTTACCAGAATGCGCCTGATGGACAGCCTGTACACCAGGTGCTGGTGGAACAGACATTACCGATTGCACGTGAACTGTATCTTTCCATGCTGGTTGACCGCGGCCTGGAACGTGTGGTCATGGTCGCTTCCAGCGCCGGCGGTATGGATATCGAGGAAATCGCAGCCACGCAACCTGACAAGATTCTGCAGGAAATTTGTGACCCATTGAACGGACTGGTGGATTACCAGGCGCGTAACCTGGCGTTTGGCCTGGGATTGAGCGGCGACCAGATTGCGGCTTTCACCAAACTGGCCAAAGGCCTGTATAAACTGTTCAAGGATAACGATTTATCCTTGCTGGAAATCAACCCGTTGATTGTGACCACTGAAGGAAAACTGGTGGCGCTCGATTGCAAGATGACTGTCGATGACAATGCGCTCTACCGCCAGAAACCGTTTGCGGAGATCCGTGACTGGTCACAGGACGATGCCAAAGAAGCTGAAGCGCATCACAGCGGCCTGAATTATATTGCCCTGAATGGCAATATCGGCTGTATGGTCAACGGTGCCGGACTGGCGATGGCGACCATGGACCTGATCAAGCTGCATGGCGGCATGCCAGCCAACTTCCTCGATGTAGGCGGTGGTGCCACGGCAGAAACCGTGACCAAGGCGTTCAAGATCATCCTGGCTGACCAGAACGTAAAAGCCATCCTGGTGAATATTTTTGGCGGCATCATGCGTTGTGACATTATCGCCACCGGCATCATCACTGCCGTCAAAGAAGTCGGCATGACTATCCCGGTAGTCGTGCGCCTTGAAGGTACCAATGTGGAACTGGGTAAACAAATGTTGCGCGAGAGCGGCCTGAATATCATCTCGGCAGAAGGCCTGACCGATGGCGCCAAACAGGCGGTTAAAGCAGTACAGGCAACAGCAAACCCAGCAAGCGAAAGTGTGTAGTCATGGCAATTCTAGTCGATAAAAATACCAAAGTATTGTGCCAGGGCTTTACCGGTAAACAAGGCACATTCCACTCTGAGCAGGCATTGGCTTACGGCACCCAGATGGTAGGTGGCGTGACGCCAGGCAAAGGCGGCCAGCAGCATTTGAACCTGCCGGTGTTCAACACCATGCGCGAAGCAGTAAAAGAAACGCAGGCCAACGCCAGCGTGATCTATGTGCCACCACCCTTCGCTGCCGACTCTATCCTCGAAGCAGCCGACGCCGGTATAGAGCTGATCGTCTGTATCACTGAAGGTATTCCGGTGCTGGATATGCTGAATGTGAAAGCCGCCTTGCTTGCAAACGGCACCAAACTGATCGGCCCCAACTGCCCGGGTGTGATCACGCCGGATGAATGCAAGATCGGCATCATGCCTGGCAGCATCCACAAACGCGGCAAAGTCGGTGTAGTTTCCCGTTCTGGGACCTTGACTTACGAAGCCGTGCATCAAACTTCTGCCCTTGGACTAGGCCAGACCACTTGTGTCGGCATCGGTGGTGACCCGATCAAAGGCCTGAACTTTATTGATTGCCTGGCACTCTTCCAGAATGACCCGGAAACCGAAGCTATTATCATGGTCGGTGAAATTGGTGGTAGCGATGAAGAGGCTGCAGCTGACTTTATCAAACACCATGTGACCAAACCAGTGGCGGCTTATATCGCCGGGCTGACCGCGCCTAAAGGTAAACGCATGGGCCATGCCGGTGCCATCATCTCCGGTGGCTCTGGTCGTGCGGAAGACAAGATAGCGGCACTGGAAGCTGCTGGCTGTGTAGTCGCTGATTCGCCTGCAGGCCTGGGTGAAGCGGTGCTGGCTGCCATTCAACGTGCTGCAAGATAATTGTTTGGAGATAGCATGAAGCGTATTGCACGGACGACTCGTTGGACCAGCTTGCTGCTGTGCGGCACCGTAATGTTGCTTGGTTTGTCGCTAACCGCTGAAGCTGCGAGCAAGAAGAAAAGTAAAGCCAGCCCCGACGAAGCGACCATTGTAGATAAATCAGCGATGGATGCGCCGCCGGTGGATGCCAGCGCAAATATTTCCTACCTGCTGATTGCTTCATCCAAGGGTGATATCGCAACGGTAAAGGCGTTACTCAAAAGCGGCGCCAATCCCAACGTCGCCGATGCTGAAAAAATTACGCCTATCATGTATGCCGCGCGAAAAAATCAGGCAGAAGCGATACGCGTGTTATTGGAAAGTGGCGCCAATATCAATGCCAAAGACCAGGGCGGCTGGACTGCGTTAATGTTTGCGGCCAAGAAAAACAACATCGATGCCGTCAAAGTGCTGTTGGATAAAGGGGCTGACGTTAAAGTCCGGGACCCTGATGGCTGGAGTGCGCTCGGTCTGGCAGCGACATCTGGTTACAGCGAAGTGGTCGGGCTTATCATTGCCAAAGGATTTGACCCGAATGTACGCTCCAGTGATGGTAAAACCGTGCTGATGTACGCTGCCAAAAGTGGCGATGTGCCTACTATCACAAAGATTCTGGAGAACGGCGCGGATGCTAACCTCAAAGACAAACTGGGTACTACCGCATTGATGATCGCGGCGCGGGAAGGATTTACGCCCGCAGCTGTCTACCTGGTTGAACACGGTGCGAAAATCGATGAGGAAGACGAACACGAATGGACTGCCCTGACCTGGGCGGTTAAAAAAGACCAGAAAGAAGTCGCCAAAGCCCTGCTGGAACGCAAAGCGGATATTGATCACCAGGATAGTGAAGGCACACCGTTGCTACACCTGGCGGTCAGCAATAATTCCCCTGACATGGCAGACCTGTTGATCAAACACGGCGCCGATGTCAAAACGCGTGACCAGTACGGCCTGACCGCCTATGTCTATGCGCTGAAAGGCATGAACCCGGCCATGGTTGAACTGATCAAAGCCGCCGGCGGGAAATATTAGTGACAGCTGCATGAAACTCGCCATTGCCCAAATGAACAGCATGGTAGGTGCCATGCAACAGAATGCTGAACGTATACTGGAACTCGCCAACCAGGCGTATGCCGAAGGCGCGCGGCTGCTGCTGACACCGGAACTGTCACTTTGCGGATATCCGCCAGAGGACTTATTATTCAGGCAGGACTTTTACCAGGCGAATCAACGCGCATTGCATTGGCTGGAACAGCAGTTGCCAGGCGATATGGCAGTCGTCATTGGTCACCCGCAGGAAATCGCTGGCAAACGCTTTAACGCTGCCTCTGTGATCCATTCCGGCCGCATCCAGGCGACTTACCATAAACACCATCTGCCCAATTACAACGTGTTTGATGAAGAACGTTATTTTGAAGCGGGCGAACTTCCGCTAGTGTTTGAATGGCAAGGCACGCGTTTTGGCATTCTGATCTGTGCGGATATCTGGGAACCGGCACCCGCATTACAATCCTTGCAGGCTGACGCGCAAGTATTGCTGGTGATCAACGCCTCACCCTACCACATGCACAAGCAGCTGACCCGTTACCAGGTTTTGCGCGACCGTATCCGTGAAACCGGCCTGCCGATTATTTATGCCAATATGGTGGGCGGGCAGGATGAGCTGGTGTTTGATGGCGGTTCATTCGCGATGAATAACCACGGCGAACTCGTGCAAGAATTACCCATGTTTGAGGATCACCTGGGCTATGTGGCACTGGAAAACAATCAACCGGTAGCTACGTCTATTGGGGCGCACCTGTCACTCGAAGCCACCGTTTATAAAGCCTTGCAGTTAGGTTTAAAAGATTACGTGAATAAAAACCGGTTCCCCGGCGTGGTGCTGGGTTTATCGGGGGGCATTGATTCTGCGCTGACACTGGCAATCGCGGTCGAT
This sequence comes from Methylophilus sp., assembly GCA_032153875.1. Classification (GTDB taxonomy): domain Bacteria; phylum Pseudomonadota; class Gammaproteobacteria; order Burkholderiales; family Methylophilaceae; genus Methylophilus. The sequence continues at coordinate 22,518 of JALDYP010000007.1, read as the reverse complement.
GCTTTGGGCAAAGAACGCGTAAAAGCGGTGATGATGCCCTCAGAGTTCACGGCCGGCATCAGCATTGAGGATGCCGCAGAAATGGCCAGGTTGCTGGACGTGGAATATAGCGTATTACCTATCAAGCCTTTATTCAACGGTTTTTGCGACACGCTGGCTGAAGAGTTTAGCGGCAAGGCATTTGATACCACTGAAGAAAACTTGCAGGCGCGTATCCGTGGCATGTTACTGATGGCGATCAGCAATAAATTTGGCAATATGGTGATTACCACCGGCAATAAATCAGAGACAGCGGTTGGCTATAGCACCTTGTACGGCGACATGGCAGGCGGCTTTGCGCTGATCAAGGATGTGCCTAAAACGCTGGTTTATAAACTCGCCGGCTACCGGAATAGCATTAGCCAGGTCATCCCGGAAAGAATTATCACACGTCCTCCAAGTGCTGAATTACGTGCTGACCAAACCGACCAGGATAGTTTGCCCGCCTATGAAATACTGGATGCCATTATGGAAGCTTATGCCGAGAAAGATCTGAGCATTGAAGATATCATCCGGAAAGGTTATTCAAAGGCAGACGTTGAGCGCGTGACGCGCCTGATAGACAGAAACGAATATAAACGCAGGCAGGCTGCGGTGGGTGTGCGTATTACTGAACGGGGATTCGGTAAAGACCGCCGTTACCCTATCACATGCAACCTGACATTTTAGATTTAACAACTTAATACTCAGTCATTCAGCAAGCATTGCATTTGAATTAAAAGCAGCGGTTGCGTAGAATGTTTTAAAAGTTAACCACGGAGCACTTATGAAAAAACTTGAAGCCGTCATCAAACCATTCAAACTCGACGAAGTGCGCGAGGCCTTGTCAGCGATTGGTGTTAACGGACTGACCGTCACAGAAGTTAAAGGATTTGGCCGCCAGAAAGGCCATACCGAGCTTTATCGTGGTGCTGAATATGTGGTGGATTTCCTGCCGAAAATCAAAGTGGAAGTGGTACTGGCTGAAAACCTGCTGGATAACGCCATTGAAGCCATTATCAAAGCAGCACATACTGGCAAGATTGGTGATGGCAAAATTTTTGTGACATCGGTAGAGCAGGTGATTCGCATCAGAACTGGTGAAACCGGCGAAGCGGCAATCTAACAGCGCTTAAAAATAATAAAGCAGTTTCTTCAGAAGCTGCTCTTTTCCTCTCAATATACATGCAGGAAAAAAAATGAGTTTTACATTACTTAAAACCGTTATCCTGCTCAGTATTTCCAACCTGTTCATGCTGTTTGCCTGGTATGGTCATCTAAAGAACCTCAGTAGTAAACCATGGATTATTGCTGCCCTCATCAGCTGGGGCATTGCGCTGGTTGAGTATCTGTTCCAGGTACCAGCAAACAGGATAGGCTTCACGCAGTTGAATCTTGCTCAGCTTAAAATCCTGCAGGAGGTCATCACACTGGTCGTCTTTGTGCCATTTGCTTTTTTCTACATGCAACAGCCCTTGAAATGGGATTACCTGTGGGCTGGCTTGTGCATCCTGGGCGCGGTATATTTTATTTTCCGCACCTGACCTACTCCCGCTTTAAGTCTTTATATTGGCCCTATCGGGCTATTTCTTTGTATAGTCCGCATGGTTAAGATGGCCACATTAAGAAATTAATAATTAACCTTAACCAGGGAGATACACGATGAAAAAACTACTTGCAGCTGCCTTACTATTAGCCAGTACTTCAGTTTTCGCTACTACCACTACATTCAGTGGCTACGACCAGCCAGGTACAAGCCTCTCAAAAACAACCAAGATCAGCATTTCGTACCTGGACGGTAATTTTGACCTGTCAGGCGTGCTGGATCCGAGCTTCAGACTGATTCATGAAAACAACTCAGGCTTTTATAACGGCATGACACTGATCAGCGATGCAGATGACACATTCCAGTATTCACCTATCATTTTGCCTCTGAAAGATTTTGACCTGACCAGATATACATTCAGCTTCTCGAACCTGGCAGCGGGTACATATACATTGCAATTCAACCTGCTAGCGGGTGGCCATTACAACGGTAGCTACACTATTTCACCTGTAACTATTCCAGTGCCGGAACCAGAAACTTATGGCATGATGCTGGCAGGTCTGGGCCTGATGGGCACCATTGCACTGCGTCGCCAGAAAAACCGTTAATTTTCAGTGCATTAGTTTCAAATAAAAAAGCCTCATGATGAGGCTTTTTTATTTCTTGGCTCAGTAATATCAACCAGATAAAACGAACTGGCCTATTTTAGTTTAGAGAAAATCTGTCGTACTGCCTCTAGATCAGCCTGCGTATCCACGCCACTGGCGGGTGCATTATCAGTCACTGTTACTGCAATCTGGTAACCGTGATACAGCACGCGCAATTGCTCCAGGCTTTCGATTTTTTCAAGTGCAGTGGATGGAAGACTGGCATATTGCTTGAGAAAACCAACGCGATACGCATAAATACCAATGTGCCTATGGGCTTTTAACTGCTCGCGGTGCTCTGCATCCCGTGGATAAGGGATAGGCGCGCGACTAAAGTACAGTGCCTGATTGCTGGCATTTAACACCACTTTGACAATATTGGGATTCTCAAAAGCAGCAACGTCATGAATAAGATGGCAAGCCGTTGCCATCACTGCCTGCGTATCCCTGGCCAATGCCTGTGCAACTTCATTAATCAATACAGGGTCGATTAATGGCTCATCGCCCTGCACATTGACCACAATAGTTTCGTCCGACCAGCCCATTTTTTGCACGACTTCAGCGATCCTGTCAGTTCCTGAAGGATGATCTTCACGTGTCATTAGCGAGGCATATCCAAACTGCTCAGCTACCTGCTCAATAGGTGCATGATCAGTGGCGATCACGACTTCATCGGCCTGGCTTTTGCTGGCACGGATAGCCACCTGGATCACCATCGGTTTGCCGGCAATATCCAGCAAGGGCTTGCCAGGCAAGCGGCTGCTGGCAAATCGGGCAGGGATAACAACTTTAAACATGCAATACCCTACTCCGTGTATTCGTGTTCTTCCAAACGGCGGGCTTCATCTTCCAGCATCACCGGAATACCATCACGCACCGGGTAGGCAAGGCGGGCAGTCCTGGATATGAGTTCCTGCTTTTGTTTGTCATAGACCAGCGGCCCTTTGGTGACCGGGCAGACAAGAATTTCCAGCAATTTGGGATTCATTTTAAATTTTCCTTTGCTTTTTTAGCAGGCCTGTTACACAAGCTGCCAAGGTTTGCTGATGCCCGACTGGTGAGAGTTCGGCGTCGACAGGTAGAAACCAGGCATCGTTTAAATCAAGATGACTACATTTTACGGCATCTTTCTCAGTCATCAGTATGGTTCTGTCTGCTCTATTTTCAAAATCCTGTTTGGTGTATGCATGATGGTCGGCAAAAATCCTGGTTTCAAACACAAGGCCCATCGCCGACAGTGACTGGAAAAACCTTTGAGGATGCCCTATTCCAGCAATTGCTAACAAAGTTTTTTGTTGCAATACCTGCAAGCTGACATGACTGACAAAATCAGCAACTGCAGTCCATTCACCGGCTTGCAAAGATTGGTGAAAACAGGGTTGTTCTGTGGGTGCTACAGGTAATTGCCCTGTTTCAACGATGATATCCACCTGTTGCAAGCGACTCATAGATTCGCGCAATGGTCCTGCAGGCAGTAAACGACCATTACCCAGACCCAGGGGACGTTGCACAACTGCAATTTCAATATCGCGCTGCAAAGCGTAATGCTGGAGGCCGTCATCACAGATAAGAACATTTGTTTCTGGATATGCCTGCAATAGATTCCGGCCACTTTCTGCACGTAACGGGTGTACCCAGACTGGGCACTCAGTACGTTGTGCGATCAACACCGGCTCATCACCAAATTCAGCAGGCTCACTGCCTGGGCTGACTTCGCCAGTCCGCTGGCCACCGTACCCTCGACTTAAAATACCAGGATGATAACCTGCTGCCCGCAATGCATCGGCAAGGTAAATGACCAATGGCGTTTTGCCTACGCCACCCACAGAAATATTGCCCACTATAATCACGGGGACCGGCAACCTGGTGCTGCAGAATAACCCAGCTCGATATAGCACCCTGCGTAAAGCGGCTAGAGTTGCGAACAGCCACGTCAATGGCAACAGCAGGCATTGCGCCCAGCCTCTGTATTGCCACTGCTGCTCAAACCATCTGCGCCACATTAATCGTCTTGAAACTCTTTGTGATACAGCTTGTTATAGTATCCATTCAACGCCAGCAGTTCCTGGTGTGAACCGGTTTCAATGATTTTCCCTTGATCCATCACGAAAATACGGTCAGCGTTTTCAACCGTGCTCAGTCTGTGCGCAATGACGATAGTGGTCCGGTTTTGCATCAGTCTATCCAGCGCATTCTGTACATGTAACTCTGACTCGCTATCCAGTGCCGAGGTCGCTTCATCAAGCAATAGTATCGGTGCATTTTTCAGGATGGCGCGCGCAATGGCAATACGCTGCCTTTGTCCACCAGACAAACGCACGCCGCGGTCACCTATTTCACTTTGCAAACCTAGCGGCATATGCTCTATAAATTCCCAGGCATTGGCAGCTTTGGCAGCGGCGATGACTTCTTCCTCACTGGCGTTGCGCAATGCACCGTAGGCGATGTTATTGAAGATGGTATCGTTAAATAATACGATATCCTGGCTAACCAGCGAAAACTGGGCACGCAAGCTATTCAACTGGTAATCGCGCACATCCACACCGTCAAGTGATACTGTGCCCTCTTGCACTTCATAAAAGCGCGGTAACAGGTTGACCAATGTTGTTTTGCCACTGCCGGAGCGACCCACTAACGCTACTTTCTCACCAGCCCGCACATCGAAATTCAGCTGGTTTAGAGCGCTTTTCTTGGCTTGCGGATAACGCACAGTTACATTCTTAAAGCTAAGTTCTCCGCGCGCATGCTCAATGCGGTAGTCGCCACTCTCACGCTCGTTATCCAGGTCCATCAACTCGAATACGCTCTGAGCCGCGGCCAGGCCTACCTGCACATCTTCGTTGGCAGCAGTAATATGTTTAATTGGCGCAATCAACATCAGTAAAGCGCCCACGAAAGCCGCAAACTCGCCCACGGTAAATTGACCCAATGCGTAATACACAACCAGGCCCAAAGCCAGCGCAGATAGAATCTCAATCACAAAGCTGTTCAGGCCGGAGATCCGTGCAGTGCGTAATTCCAGCGTGCGATTTTTGGCCACCACGTTGGCAAATCGCTCATTCTCAAATGTTTGTGCACCAAAAATCTTGACGATACGCTGGGCTGAAATCGCTTCTTCAGCTGTTTTGGTGATTTCACCCACCGCTTCCTGGACTTTTTTAGCATTAGCGCGCAGCTTAGGCGTAGATCGCGCGAGATACATACCCATCAGCGGTGCCACCGCAGCAAATACCAGGGTCAGCTTCCAGTCCAGGTATAGCATATAAGCAACCAGCCCGATAACGGTCAGCACATCGCGTAAAACATTTAATGCCGAACGGGTAACTACATTGGAAAGACGTTCAATGTCGTAAGTAAGTTTAGAGACTAACAATCCGTTGGAGTTAGCATCGAAAAAACTGACCGGCAGCATCAATAACTTGGAGAATACCTGGTTACGTAATATCTCAACTACGCGACGTGCGACAATACGCAAGCTATACGATGAAAAGAAACCTGCCAGGGCGCGAACAGTCATCAGGCCAAACAGCATCAGTGGTAAAAGCAGCATCTGCTGCGGGGAGTCTTTCACGAACCCATCGTCGGTGATTTTTTTAATTAATGCCAGAAATGCGGTATTACTGGTGGAGAGTACAGCCGTCGCCACCATAGAGACCAGAAAATGGAATTTAAACTGCCAGGCATAAGCAATCAATCGCCGGTATAACTGGCCGGGATTAATGATTTTAGTCTGCTCAGATTTTTGTCTACGGGACATTCAATTTCTCGGGGATACTATAAACAAATAGCCCGCCAAAGTTGACGGGCTTTTTTGCAGGCAATCACAACAGGCTGCCACTCATGCATTAATTCGAGTTTACCTGTGTTGCAAAAGTGATATGGGTGTAATTCGCCATGCGTGAAGCTTCCATAATATTAATCACAGATTGATGCGTGGCTTTTGCATCGGCATTGATAATAATAGTCGGCTCTTTACCAGCCGGGCCACTGGCGGCTGCTTGTGTTAACGCGCTAGACAAATCGGCGACTACTGCACCATTCGCTTCTTTACCATTCACCAGGTATTTGCCACTGGCATCTACCTCAACCGTGATCGTTAATGGTTTTTCCTGTGGCGAACTGGCATCAGCGGTCGGCAAGTTGATTTGCAGTTCGCTGGTACGTGAAAAAGTGGCACTGACGATCAGGAAAATAATAATCACCAGCAACACATCAATCAGTGGAATAAAGTTAATTTCCAGCTCTTCGTCGCGGACACCACGCTTGAAATTCATAAAGTACCTTGGCCTTGAATCTTGGTTACGATCAGCTTAATTGCGATCGCCGTGAATAATTTCAACCAGCTTGATGGCTTGCTGTTCCATATCCACCAGGAAACCGTCTACTTTGCTGCGGAAATAGCGATAGGCAATCATGGCTGGCACAGCGACCACGATACCGGCGGCCGTGTTGTACAGTGCCACTGAAATACCGCGCGCGAACTGGGCCACATCATGACCACTGTTGGTGAAGGAACCAAACAGCTCCACCATACCAATCACCGTACCCAGCAAACCGAGCAATGGTGCAACGGTGGCGATTGTGCCCAGGGTTGGCAGGTATTGCTCCAGCTTGTGCGCTACGGCACGGCCGGTTTCTTCAATCGCTTCTTTAGTGATCTCGCGGGAATTACCGATATTGGCAAGTGCGCTGGCAAACACTTTACCTAACAGGGAGTGCGCTTCAAGGCGGCTTAAGGTCTCACGGGTGATACCACCTTGCTTGAGCCAGTTTTGTACTTCAGGCAACAATTGCTCGGGAGTGACGACCGATGCGCGCAAGGCCCAGGAACGCTCCACAATAATCGCCAGCGCAATGACTGAAGCAATAACCAGAGGCCAGATTGGCCATCCGGCCGCTAAAATGATTTCCCACACAGCAAACACTCCAGTTGTTTTTAAACTTCCGCTACTTTAGCGTTAACCAGCCCTGAGGGCAAGTTTTGTCCAGTATCTGCGCCGTTACAATTCCCAGTAATGCGGCTCTATTTGCCGCCAGCGTTTTACTACTGGCACCTTGCCGGATAAGAAATCAATCACAACAGCGCCATCCTTGTCAGAACGCAATATTTGCGTGCCGATTGCTTCATAACGTGAAATAACCTCCGGTTTGGGATGACCGAAGCGGTTAAGGTAACCGACTGTGGCGATGGCAATCGCCGGTTGGGCCGCGTTAACGAAACCGATAGTGGAAGAAGTTTTACTGCCATGGTGCGGCATGGTCATCACCGTAGATGCTAATTGTTCGGGTGCGGATTCCAGCAACCAGCGTTCGGCTCCCTTCTCAATATCACCCGTCAATAGCAAGCTACCATGCGCTGACACTACCTGCAGCACACAGCTTTTATCATTATCTTTTAACCCGGAATTTGCGTTTTTTGCCGGTGAAAGCATGCGGAAACTGATGTTATCCCATTGCCATTGCTGACCCTGATAACAAGGTTGTCGCCGGAAAACTGGCGGCTTTGGCAAGGCTTGAATTTGTTTGAAAAAATCAGAATCCGGCGTGAGTGAGCTTAGAAGATCACCCGTAGATACGCCCGCAAGCACTGAAGCCATACCGCCAGAATGGTCGTTGTCATCGTGGGAAATCACAACAGTATCCAGATGATTGACACCCAGATGGCGTAAATAAGGAAGTACGATGCGCTGGCCTGCATCGCTTTCTTCACTGTAAGCAGGCCCGGCGTCATATAGCATCGCATGGTGTGCGGTTTGCACCAGCACACTCAGCCCTTGCCCGACATCCAGCACTGTTACCCGCATCTGGCCGGGCTGCAATGCAGCTTGTGTTGGCAGTAACAGCGGCAGCCATAACAGAAGCCCTGCCCAGCGTAACGGCCAGCCTCGTGGCAGAAGCCACACCAGCATGCCTGCCATCGCCAGCAGCCAGGCCCAGACCGGTGGTGTAGGTGAATACCAGACCGCGCCCGGCAACTGGCGTAACCAGTGCAATCCATGCGCGCAGAATTCCCACAGGTTTGCGGCCAGATGCAGCAAAAAGTCTACTGGCAGGATAGAGCCTGCTATGGCAAGCGGCACGATAGCCAGGCTGACCAGCGGAATGGCTAAACCATTCGCCAGTGGCGAAATCAGTGAAAGCTGGTTGAACAGCAAAATAAGCACCGGTACAAATGCCAGCGTGATCACCCACTGGGTTTGCAATGCACCCTGCCACCAGCGTGCTGGCCGTAACCGTCCGCCCATGGCAAAGGCAAGAATTGCCACTGCGCCAAACGAGAGCCAAAAACCTGGTGCCATCACTGCCCATGGATCCATCACTAACACGACCCACACCGCAGCGCTTAATACCCAGGAAAAAGGTAATCGCTGCTTGAGGCTAAGCATGGCTATCATGGTCAGCAGCATCAATAACGTACGTTGGGTGGGAATAGAAAAGCCGGCCAAAGCAGAATAAGCGATTGCCACCAGCGCACCGCCGGCGCCTGCCGCCAGCCTTGACGGTATCCATAATGCCAGGCGCGGGCGTAAACGCCAGACCCAGCCGGTAAGTAGGTAGCCGATAGAAGCCAGCATGGTGATATGTAACCCTGAAATACTGACTAAGTGATTGATGCCGGCATCCACAAATAGCTGCCAATCGTCTCTGGCGATCTGGCTGTCATCGCCGATTACCAATGCTCGCAATACCGCACTTTGCGGGGTGGCACCCACCACCTTTTCTATACGGTGACCGACTGCTGATCGCCAGTAAGCAATTAATGCCGATGGTTGCCATACCAGCGTTTGCAACCGGCGCATGGGGATTTTGCTGACAATCGCGCCACCGGCACCTATGTTATTTGACAGGCACCAGGCGGCATAATCAAAGCCATGCGGATTTCTGGTTGCATGCGGCCGCTTCAGGCGCACGCTCCATTGCCAGCGCTCTCCGGCTTGCAAAGTCGGCAACCCAGCGGACGTTTTGGCTGAATCGCCACGATACGATTGATTATAGAGATGCAATCGCACCTGTTTCGGCATGGGACAATCCGCTTTAAAACTGCGTTCAATGGCAAAGTCCACATGTTGCCCGCGCGCATCGCGTTCAGGCACGCTGACAATCACGCCCTGCACAGCAATCACCTGTTGCTCGCAGGCTAATGGAAGCTGCGTTTGCAGCCTATCCCATGCACGCAGTTGCGCCCATGCAAAACCGAGTGCAGCTATCAATACAATAATGAATAGTTTACGGAAGCTATGTTGATGAGGATGAAGCCTGGCGGCTACTGCTAGTTTGCCATAGGCTAACAAGCTGGCCAGGATCAAGGCTGCCAGCCAGCACAACCATACACTGGCTGACCACAGACGAGGTTGTTGCTGAAACAGCCATACACCAAATAACAACCCGACTGTGGCGCCCGGCAGCATGGTGTTTGTTACACCGGAGAAAGCGCTGGCTCGGGAATCGATTCAAGAGGTTGCAATGTGCCGTCTTGCAACCGGTATTGTTTATGCATGCGGGCAGCCAGAGATAAATCATGCGTCACCACCACCAGCGCAGTGCCGCGCTCCACCTGGATTTTTAACAATAACTCGAATACCTGCCCGGCGGTTTGCCGGTCCAGGTTACCGGTCGGTTCATCTGCCAGCACGCAACGCGGCTCGGTGACCAGTGCGCGCGCCAGGGCGGCTCTCTGCCGCTCGCCGCCGGATAATTCGCCTGGTGTATGTTCCAGCCTGTGGGCCAGCCCCACCAGTGTCAGGTAATACTCAGCCTGTGCCAATGCTTGCGCGCGTGGAATACGGCGAATGAACAGAGGCATGGCCACATTCTCCAGCGCGCTGAATTCAGGCAACAGGTGATGAAACTGGTATACGAACCCCAGGTACTGGTTACGCATGGCGCTTTTTTCACCCTCGGACAGTGTGTTCAACGGTTTACCCAACCATTGCACTTCGCCATGCGTAGGCGCATCCAGGCCTCCCAACAAATGCAACAGCGTACTTTTGCCGCTGCCTGAGGCACCGACAATTGCGACATGCTCACCGGCTGCCAGGCTCAGATTTACACCGGTCAACACCGAGGTATCCAGGCCCTGATAGGTTTTAGCCAATCCCTGGCACTGCAAAATCATATTACTCATAGCGCAAGGCCTCCGCCGGATTCATTTTGGAAGCACGGCCACTTGGATAAAGTGTCGCCACCAGGCTCAGGAAAATAGATAAACCGATAATGGTCGTCACATCTGACCACATCAGCTTGGAAGGCAGGTCACTGATGTAATACACGTCTTTGGATAAAAACTGCACATTAAAAGTCCGCTCTATCCATGGCACCACCGTTTCAATATTCAGCGCCAGGATCACACCCAGAAATGCGCCGGAAACAGTGCCTATCACCCCTATCATGGCACCCTGCACAACAAACATGCGCCGAATTGCCTGTGGTGTGGCACCCATGGTGCGCAAGATAGCGATATCGGCGCGCTTGTCTGTCACCGCCATCACCAGGGTAGACACAATATTAAACGCAGCCACTGCCACAATCAGCGCCAGGATAATAAACATCACGCGTTTTTCCAGCTGGATCGCCTTAAAGAAATTGGCATGCTGCTGGGTCCAGTCGGTGATGTAATAGTTGGGGCCCAACGCCTGCATCAGCTCACGGCTGACGCGGTCAGCGGCAAACAGGTCTGCCAGTTTTAACCGCAAGCCTGACACCTGGTCACCCAAGCGATACAGCTTGGCCGCGTCATCCAGGTGTATCAGTGCCAGCCCGGCATCATATTCATACATACCCACCTGAAAAATACCGGTCACGGTAAATTGTTTGATACGTGGCACCAGCCCCGCTGGTGTCACCTGTCCTTGCGGTGCCATCAGCACCACTTTTTCACCTATGCGTACACCCAGTGCCTGTGCAAGGTCACCGCCGAGTACGATATTGAATTTCCCGGCTTGCAAATCCTGCAATTTGCCGATTTTCATTTGTGTCGATAAATCCGACACTGCGCCTTCCGCTGAAGGCAGTACCCCACGAATCAAAACACCTTGCACCGCCTGGTCGCGTGTCAGCATGCCTTGTGCCATCACATAGGGTGCCATGCCTTGCACCGGGCTGGAGAATGTTTTTGCAGGTAAAGATTGAATCTGGCTTTGCACATGCTGCCAGTCTGACAGCCCTGCATCAAAACTGCGCACCTCGATATGCGATGCCACACCCAGGATACGTTTGCGCAACTCGTCCTGGAAACCATTCATCACGGACAAAACGACAATCAAGGCCATCACGCCCAGGGCGATCCCTATCATGCTGGTCAGTGAAATAAATGAAATGAAATGATTGTTACGTTTGGCGCGCGTGTAGCGCCAGCCTATCCATAATTCATAAGGTAGCCGTTGGGCCAGCGCGTGTTTAAACGCGGCAAAAGAAGCTTTATTCATGCCCGCAATGTTAACAGGTTTAAAGCTTAATTTGCTCGCAAAGAATAAGGTTTCAACCAAGTTGCGAACAGCAAAAGACCAGTTCTAATAAATCAAAAAGCAAGGTGTAATAAAAAGCGTGTATGCGACTAACTGTAAGCTAAGTCTTACGCATAAATACACGATTCACCGACTTATCTCTCAAGTGATTCTGGATACTATGATTTCCAGGTCGTAGACCGATACTAATCCAAAAAACTAAGGAGACTTACATCATGAATAAAGACATTTTCGAGGGTAACTGGAAACAACTTAAAGGTAAGGTTCAAGAGCAATGGGGCAAGTTGACCAATGACGACCTGGATGTGATCGAAGGCAAACGCGAACAAGTGGTCGGTAAAATCCAGGAGCGTTACGGCATCACTAAGGATGAAGCTGAAAAGCAAATCAACACATGGGAAAATGATCATCGCGGATAATGCATGATTGACTTTCAAAAAAGGACAAGCGTGGCTTGTCCTTTTTTATTGTTTTAAACTATCTTTCTAACATGAATCTTCGCCATCAGCCGGTATTCCTCAATCCAGCCGCAATACCGTTGATCGTCAGTGGGATAGCCAGTTTAAGTTTTTCATCCGTCTCGCCGTTGCGGTAACGTTGAATCATTTCCACCTGCAAATGGTTAAGCGGGTCCAGATAAGGCAAACGATCCCGTATTGATTTTGCCAATACCGGCTGGCTGGCGAGCCTTTGCGTACTGCCCAGTAACAAATTCACTACCTCTGTGGTCAATTTGTGTTCTTGCGCTATCCTGCTAAAAATCTCCTCACGCAAACTGCGGTCAGGCATCAGGTGCGCATAATGCCTGGCCACGATCAGGTCAGTCTTGGCTAACACCATATCTACATTGTTGATCAGGGTTTTGAATATCGGCCAGCCTAACAGCATTTCTCTTAGCGAAGCCAAACGTGCTTCTTCATCAATGCCTGGCTGATGCAGGTATTGATGGATCGCACTCCCCAAGCCATACCAGCCTGGTAGCAATAACCGACATTGTCCCCAGGAAAAGCCCCAAGGGATGGCTCGCAAGTCTTCAATACGTCGCGTGGATTTGCGTGAGGCCGGGCGGCTACCCAGATTCAAGCCGGCGATTTCCTCAATTGGCGTGGTGCTGAAAAAATATTCGGCGAACCCTGGTGTTTCGTAAACCAGGCTGCGGTAAGTGGTCATGGCAGTGGCAGAGAGGGTTTCCATCACGCTTTCAAACGCACGCCGTTTGGCAGGCTCCAGCTGATCAGAAGGAAACAGGCTGGCATCCAGCGTCGCGGCAATCAGCGTTTCGAGATGCTGGCGACCAACCACCGGGTCCGCATATTTATTGGCGATAATTTCACCCTGTTCGGTCAGCCTGATCTGGCCATCCACCGTGCCTTGCGGTTGCGCCATAATCGCCTGGTAAGTAGGGCCGCCGCCACGCCCCACCGTGCCGCCGCGTCCATGGAACAGTCGCAGCTTCACTTTCGCCTGCTGGAACAATTCCACCAGCGAAATCTCGGCTTTGTATAACTCCCAGTTTGAGGTCAGGAAACCGCCATCTTTATTGCTATCGGAATAACCGAGCATGACCTCCTGCTCACTGCCTTGGTTGCGGATCACGTGGCGGATACCGAGCAAGCTTAGCCATTTGCCCATAATCACAGGCGCGTCGCGCAGGTCGGCGATGGTTTCAAACAGAGGTACGATATTTAAATCGACCTGGATATTGGCCGAACCCCACACGCCACGCAGCAATCCGGCTTCGCGTTGCAGCAAGGCTACTTCAAGCAGGTCAGACAGGGTTTCAGTATGCGAAATAATGTATTGACGCACGGCATGGCTGCCAAAGCGATCCCGCATTTCACGCACCGCTTCCAGCACTCCTATCTCTTTGTGCACCAGCTCGGAGTATTGCTGGAACGGCGAAAACAGCAGCCTCGGCTGTTTCAACTCTTCCAGCAAAATACCTATTTTCTCGTCCTCATTGAATCCGGCATAGTCAAACTCATAGCCGGCTTTTTGCAATAGTTCGGTGATGACGGCTTCATGCACATCGGAAGACTGGCGCACATCCACGGTCGCCAGATGAAAGCCGAAAGACTCAATCGCTTTCATCAATTTACCCAGCCGCGGGTAAATCAGCGCCTCACCGTGATGCTTGTAAAGAGAATCCGCAATGGTCTGCAACGGTTGCAATAAAGCCTTATAACCTTCATAAGGTAACTGCTCACCATCGCCACTATCTGCCCAACTACACGTTGGCAGCAAATGTTTTGCGGTTACCAGTAAACGGTCATAAATACCATTGAGCGCCAGACGATAAGGTTCATCCATGCGATGTGCAGACTGGTCCCGCGATGATTTGGCGAGCGCAAGCACGCCCTCTTCCACCGCGATCAAGCGCGTTGAGACGCCCAGTTCACGTTTAAGCTGGGCTAACTCATCCAGGTAAAAACGCAGCACTGTTTTTGCCTGCAAGCGCATCGCTTCACATAAGGTAGTGCCATCGACAAACGGATTACCATCGCGGTCGCCGCCGATCCAGCTGCCCATTCTTAAGAACGCTGGCAGGTGGTAACGGTTGCCTGCAGGCATCAATGCTTCAAGCTCACGTTCCAGATCCTGCAACAGTTCGGGGATAGCATGTAAAAACGTACTCTCGTAGTAAGTGAGCGCGTTTTCAATCTCATTCACCACCGTCAATTTTGAAAAACGCAGCATGCGGGTTTGCCACAGGGCTGCGATTGCACCTTGCAGCAATAGCCTATTTCTCGCCAATTGTCGCTCTGCCAGTAAATGCGCACGCTCAGCCAGCAATTCCACAACACGGCGCTCAATATCGAGCACGCTCTTACGTTGCACTTCAGTCGGGTGCGCAGTTAATACCGGTGACACCAGTGCATCATCAAAAAACTGGCGCAAAGTATTAAACGGCACTGCCTGATCGCGCAACTGTGCCAGTGAATGCGCGAGCATTCCGGCAACCGGACTATCCTGGTTGGCGTTTGCGATTTGCTGGCCATATAAATCTTCAGCCAGGTTGACCAGATGCTTATAGTAACTCAACGCACGGACAACGCACACGGTTTGTGCTGGCGTCAGCGCGGCGAGTAATTTTTCCAGCTGCAATGAGGCATTCTGGTCGTGCGTGTGGTGGAATTTGTTCGCCGCCTGGCGGATAGAGTCGATCTGTGCAAAAGCGGCTGGCCCGTCTACGTCCTGAATGGCCTGGTCGAGCAAACTGCCCAATAGCTGGATATTGTCCGCCAGCCGTGCCTCTGCCGAAACCACGGCATTGGCCGCTTGTTTTTTTGTCATGGTGTCTTCTCCCCGAGCTCAGTGATACACTAGCAACAAGCAGGCCACCTCTTTATTGTGATTTTCTATTTAAAAATCATGCGCTTGCAAAAACCATACTTAGGAAATTTTCTGGATCGCATTTAAAAATGCACCGATTTGGCTCAGATTGAAATAGGCTAGAGCTTAAGATCAGCGAGGCTGATGAACTATATGACTCACTATGGTCATATTGCTAGGGTCATATTTTTGAATATAAACAGATGGATGAAAATCGACTGATACAACAATTGCTGAGTATCTGGCAATCCATGGCCCCGCAAGGCTTGTGGATGCAGGATGGTTTTTTGTTGTTCATGAGTGTGATAGCGGTGGTGATGCTGTTTTTTTCAGGCACAGTCATAGGCCTGTTTTTACAATCACTATGGGGTATCTTTGTCACCCATAGGCATACGACCGAGCCGGAAAGTTAAGTAATATTTCTTAACTGTAAGCGAGCAACTGCCTGATGGCTTCCAGTTCGCTTTGTATATCCTCAGCATAATCTTCGAACTGGCGGCCGCCGGTTTTCGCATACCAGTATTTACTGTTCCAGGTATCGCCTTCGACTTTATGCAGCACCGCATGTATCCAGTTGGCCGTGGGATCACTGTAATCCTGCGCAATCCTGTGCGCAGCATCCCAGTCGCTGGCTTGCGCCAGTGCCACGGCTTCCAGCAAATGTGCCTGGTTAGACATGCTCCGGATACTCGATAGTCCCCTTCTGGATAAATTCTATTTTGTATCCGTCCGGATCCTCAATAAAGGCGATCACGATGGTGCCATGTTTCATGGGGCCGGCTTCACGTATCACTTTGCCGCCTTTGCTTTTCACCAGTTCACAGGCCTGGTAAGCGTCATCCACCTCAATCGCCATATGGCCATACGCCCCGCCCATGTCGTAACTGGTTTTGCCATAGTTATAGGTTAATTCCAGCACGGTATTTTCGTATTCATTGCCATAGCCGACGAATGCCAGCGTGAATTCGCCATCCGGGTAATCCTGGGTGCGGATTAGCTTCATGCCCAGCACACTGGTATAAAAATCGATAGACCGTTGTAAATCACCTACGCGCAACATAGTATGTAAAACTCGCATCATTTCCCCTTTTACTATTTAAGGAAACCCTGATTAAGCACATCTTCGTTGCCATACGTCGTTGATCATCAAAAATGTCTCCTCATATATCACACATATACCGCGTCAACATTTTTCAATCGCGCCTAGTCTGGCTTAGAAGCTGCACTTAATCAGCGCTTCCTGAACTGATCACAATATTCATACTTGCACCCTGGTAATGCGCAAGTATTTATCCATTAACTGTTCCTGTGTTTCCGGCCGGTCCGGGTCTAGCGGAATGCAACTGATAGGGCATACCTGCTGGCATTGCGGCTCGTCAAAATGCCCTACGCATTGCGTGCACAGGTCCGGATTGATTTCGTAGATTTCTTCGCCTTGCGATATGGCTTCGTTAGGGCACACAGGCTCGCACACATCGCAATTAATGCATTCGTCGGTAATAAATAGTGACATGTCTAGATTAAGCCGCCAGCTTTTGTTTGATAGCGGTTTCAACGCCGGGTGATACGAACTGGTTTACATCGCCACCAAGGCGGGCGACTTCACGCACCAGGCTGGATGAAATAAACATAAATTCTTCAGCCGGGGTCATAAACAGGGTTTCCAGACGTGGATATAGCTTACGGTTCATGCCTGCCAGCTGGAATTCGTATTCAAAATCACTGGCGGCGCGTAATCCGCGGATCACCATTTGCGCGCCCTGTGACTGCACGAATTGCATCAACAGGCCATCGAAACCAACAACTTTAATGTTATCACCAGAGAAAACAGATTTTGCCAGTTCCACGCGTTCTTGCAGGCTGAACAGGGTTTGCTTGCTGGTGCTGCCCGCCACGGCGACGATGACTTCATCGAACAGGTTAGCGGCACGGCGTACGATATCTTCATGTCCCATGGTGATCGGGTCAAAAGTGCCCGGGTAGACTGCAATTCTGGTTTTGCTCATTCGCTGATATTCCCGAAAGTCTGATGCACGCTCAAACAGGCGTTGGCGCGGTCACTGGCTGCAGGAGGTGATAGTACACTTGCCCCGCTTTGCTCGACTTGACCACTTGCCAGTCAGAATCAGATTTTAACGCATATTCGGCTTCTACATACAGCCAGCCGTCATCAGATAAATGCGTTGCCAAATGTGGCAATAATTTATCCAGCCATTGTTTGTGGTATGGCGGATCACAGAATATAACGTCGTATCGTTGTGGGTTTTGCGCCAAGAACTTTAACGCATCAACCTGGCGGATATCGGCTTTGGTCGCATCCAGCAAGCGCTGATTTTGCAGCAGCGCCTGAAATGGTGCTTTGGCAAGTTCCAGCATGGTTACCTGGCGGGCATTGCGAGAGAGCGCTTCAAAGCCTAGCGCACCGGTACCGGCAAATAAATCCAGGCAGGTTTTACCAGTCAGCTCTTGCCCCAGCCAGTTGAACAGCGTTTGACGCACACGATCAGACGTTGGGCGCAAACCCTCCGCATCGGGAAACTTCAATACCCGGCTACGCCAGACACCTGCATTAAGACGAACTTGATTCATGAATATTACTCAATTCACTAGCGACCAGGTCAACATTATAAAGGGGATGCACGCAGAAGCGGCATCGGGTTGCAATCCGCAAAACGGATCGTGCTATTATTCACCGCAATTAATAAAGGAAATCACATGGAATTTTTATTCGGGTTTGGTTTGTTAGGCAGCTTGATCGGGTTAGCGCTGACACTGTTTTGGGTATGGATGCTGGTAGATTGCCTGGCCGACCAGAAAGAGGATAAACTGGTCTGGTTCCTGGTGATTTTCTTCCTGAACCTGGTAGGTGCCGTTTTGTATTACTTCCTGGCCCGAAAAAAGCGTAAGGGTTCAGTAATTTAATCAACTTTAACCTAACTAGCTATTATCAAAAAGCCGACATTTACGTCGGCTTTTATTTTTCCATCTAACTTAAACGGTCCTCGCTTATTCGGCCCCGACAATCACGGTCGCAAAAGTCTCCGGATGCAAGCGGCGTTTAAAAGCATCATTTACTTGTTGCACAGTCACCTGCGCCACATGATCGTTAAAACTGTCCAGGTAATCCAGCGGCAGTTTGTAGAAGCCGATAATATTCAAATATTCAAGGATCTTGCCATTGCTATCAATACGCAACGGGAAGCCGCCAATCAGGTTATCCTTGGCTGCCTGCAACTCTTTTTCGGTTACCCCTTTATCAATAAATTGCTGTACGGTTTGCTTGACCAGTGCCAGCCCTTCTTCAGCCTGCTCTTTCTTGGTTTGCAGGCCAATCTGGAACGGACCTAACTCCGCCATGGGCAGGAAATAACTGTACACGCTATAAGCCAGGCCGCGTTTTTCACGTACTTCTTCAGTCAGCCGCGACACAAAACCGCCGCCGCCTAAGATATAGTTACCGACATACAGAGGGAAGAAATCTGCATCACCGCGTTTGTTGCCAGGTTGTCCTAGCAGAATGTGCGCCTGCAAAGCCGGATGCGGTAGCTTTTTCACGCTGGCAGTTTTTAGCGCCGGCACTGGCGGCACGGCTGTCACCGCCGGGCCTTGCGGCAAGCCTGCACTGAGGTTCCCGGCAATCTGTTTGGCCTGTGCCGTCGTTAAATCACCTATCAGTGAAATCACTGCTGACTTGGCCGTGTAGTGTGCCTGGTAAAACTGGCGCAAATGCGCCACGGTTAAAGATTGCACCGTATCGATCTCACCGCTTTGGTCCAGGCTGTAAGGATGTGTGCCATACAGCGAGCGCATAAACGCTTTTTGCGCGATGCTGTCAGGCTCTGTTTCGGCTTCCTGCAAGCCGGCGACGATACGCGCCTGCTCACGTTTCAACACGGCTTCGGGAAAGTCAGGTTTGTGCAGCACAAAACTGAAGGCTTCCAGCGCACTGGCCTGTTCACTGGTCAGCGTACGCAGCTTGAAACCGGCACGGTCCGCATCAAAATTGCCACCGAGCACGGCGCCGATATCGGCAAAACGGTTGGTCAGGGTCTCTTCATCCAGCCCGCCAGCCACCAGTGACATCATGTGTTGCGTCACGCCTGCGGCACCTGAAGTTTCAGGCGTATCGTGTGAACTGCCCGCCGGGAAATTGACGCTGATATCCATCATCGGCAACGCATGGTTTTCTACGAAATAGACTTCGCTGCCCTGCGCAGTGGTCCAGTGTTGTATGTTCAGACCCGCCAGCACATTGACGGCATAGCATTGCAGCAACAATGCCAGCAGCGTGATGTTTAAATACTTAAAAGCTTTCATTCTGTTCCCTGCAAACGCGTGATACGCGATCCTATTTCGGATTTAAATTGATAACCAGCCTTAATGCTGGTGTGGCCGGCCGGCGGGTTTGGCATTCGGGTCCATCGGTTGCGGATCCAGCGTGACCAGGGTCATCTGGTCCGGCACCAGATATTTCTTCGCCACTTCCTGCACCTGCCCGGAAGTCACCGCCTGTACGCGCGCTGCATTTTTCTCCAGCAGGCTTAAGGGATAACCCATGGTTTCCAGCTGGCCGATCTGCATCGCCTGGTAGAACATCGAATCCCGTTTATAGACATCCGCAGCAATCACGGCAGCTTTCACCCTGTGCAATTCGGCTGCGGTGACACCTTTGTTTTTCACTTCATCGACCAGCTCCCAGATGGCTTTTTGCAGCACATCCAGCGCTACCCCTTCACTCGGTGAGGCAGCGATTTCAAACGTTGATTCCTGGCCCCGGTTGGTGCCGTCATAACCGCTATCGATATCCAGCGCAATTGCCTGTTCGCGGACCAGCTTCTGGTTCAAGCGTGAAGCATCATTGCCACTTAAAATACTGGATAGCACTTCTAGCGCGTATGGCTCCCAATCATGCTCACTGTAGGCAGAACCGTTTTTCATGGCTGGTGCGTGAAAGCCCATGCTGAAATAAGGTAATTTTGCAGGCGCCTTGACGATGGCGCGCCGCTCGCCGAGTTGAACCGGCTCTACTTGAGGTTTGCGGGCAGGTAATGGTTTGGCTTTCAATTTGCCAAATGTGTCTTGTGCCAGCTTGAATACATCCTTCGCCTTAACATCACCCACCACCACCACTGTGACATTATTCGGCGTATACCAGGTGTTGTACCAGTCACGCGCATCTTGCGCCGTCATGTTATCGAGGTCGTTCATAAAGCCGACCACCGGGCGTCCGTAAGGATGTGCGCGATAAATGGAGGATTCAAACTGTTCATTGACGCGGGATTGGGGTTTGTCTTCAGTGCGCCAGCGACGCTCTTCTTTCACCACTTCGATCTCCTTGGCAAATTCGGCATCAGTGATCTGCAAATTAGCCATGCGGTCAGCCTCAAGCTTGAATGACAAAGGCAGTTTTGATTTTTCCAGCTGCTGGAAATAGCAGGTGTAATCTTTGCTGGTAAAGGCATTTTCCTTACCACCGGCAGCTGCCACCTGGCGCGAAAACTGCCCGGCGGGAACGCTTTTGGTGCCTTTGAACATCATATGTTCCAGCACATGGGCGACACCGGTTTTGCCATTCACTTCATCCAGCGAACCCGCGCGGTACCACACCTGGGAAACCACAACGGGTGCGCGATGGTCTTCCTGCACGATTATTTTGAGGCCATTTTTCAGGGTGGTCTGGACAACTTCTGCAGCTTGCACGTTGCAGAAGCTAAACAACGCAGCCAATATCAACATACGCTGGTTACGCCGGGGGAAACTTTTTTTCATGTGAAAGTTCACTATCAAGAACAGGTTTTAAAAACAGTGGTGTGACCGGATGCTCGTCTACTAAGTTCGCCTGACAATTAGGTTATCTTGCACAACACATAGATCAGAACGCCTTTGCCGTGGCGGTAAAGCGCGATTCGGCATAAAATAACCATATTACCGAGTTTTAAGCTGCCATGTTCAATCCCTTTGCCAAAAAAACCGAGCCTTCTGTCCCACCTCCTGAAGAAACCCCCAGCCTGAGCTGGACACAACGACTTAAAAACGGCCTGGCGAAAACCCGCCAGCAACTGGGGGGACAATTAAGTGCGCTATTTGGTGGCGGCAAGATCAACGAAGACATTTATGAGGAACTGGAAACTATCCTGCTGACCTCGGATGTTGGCATCAACGCCACGCAACACCTGCTTGAACAGCTGCGCGCCCGCGTCAAACGGCAGGATTTGCAGGACACTATTGCGCTGAAACAAGCCCTCAAGGAAACCCTGCACGACCTGCTTGCACCCTTGCAGGCACCGCTGGATGTCACTCCACATCAACCATATGTAATGATGATGGTCGGCGTTAATGGTGCCGGCAAAACCACCACTATAGGCAAACTGGCAAAATACCTGCAAGCGCAAAGCAACAGCGTGTTGATTGCGGCCGGTGATACCTTCCGTGCTGCTGCGCGTGAGCAATTACAGGTGTGGGGCGAGCGTAACGACGTACATGTGATTGCCTCAGAAAGTGGCGACCCTGCCGCGGTGATCTACGATGCGGTCAATTCTGCCATCGCCAGGAAAATCGATGTCGTGATCGCCGATACTGCCGGCCGCTTGCCGACACAATTGCACCTGATGGACGAGATCAAGAAAGTACAACGCGTCATCGATAAGGCTTTGCCAGGTGCGCCGCATGAGATCCTGCTGGTGCTGGATGCCAACACCGGTCAAAATGCCGTGAACCAACTCAAAGCATTTAACGATGCCTTAGGCGTAACCGGGCTGGCGCTGACCAAACTGGACGGCACGGCCAAAGGCGGCGTGATTGCAGCGATTGCGCATTTAAGCCAGCAATCAGCGCATAGCACTCCGGTGCGCTTTATCGGTGTCGGTGAAAGTATTGACGACTTGCGCCCGTTTGACGCCAACGATTTTATTGATGCCCTGATTGATGATTAACCATGAGTGTCTTTAAATTATGATCTCATTTAATAATGTCAGCATGCGCTACCCGAATAGCGCACACCTGTTCCGCCAGGTCAGTTTCAATATTGAAAAAGGCGATTTTGTCTTGATCACCGGCCAGTCAGGTGCCGGCAAAAGTACCTTGCTTAAACTGATGGCAGGTATTGAAGCGCCGTCGGGCGGCCATATCCTGATTAATGAACAGGATATCAGCCAGCTACACCAGAATGCGATTCCCTACCTGCGCCGCCGCTTTGGCCTGGTGTTCCAGGACCATAAATTGCTGTATGACCGCAACAGTTTCGAGAATGTCGCCCTCCCCCTGAGTATTCAAGGCATTACCGGCGAGGAAGCCGCCCGCCGCGTGCGCGCCGCTTTGGACAAAGTGGGATTACTCAATAAAGAAAAAGCCATGCCAATCACCTTGTCTGGCGGCGAGCAACAACGGCTGGCAATTGCGCGCGCCGTAGTCAGTCGCCCATCAATCGTGATTGCCGACGAACCGACTGGCGGGCTAGACCGCGTCGCATCCTTGGAAATCATGCAACTGCTGAAAGCATTCAATGATGTCG
>JALDYP010000044.1:0-20461 GCA_032153875.1 Methylophilus sp. | reverse complement strand
TTCTTGAGGAAGGGTCAACGGCATTATCCATGGCACCATGTATCTACATGGTATTACATGCTTTGTTAGTCAGCATAGTCTCGCCTCCGATTACCTACTCAACAAGACACTAAAAGATTCGTTTAGCTGCAGGACTTACGTTCTGTAGCACAGCATCAGCTGCAAACGAGCACGCCAGTTGCCTCTAACTAGGAGAAGGGAGGTAGCTGGATTTGTGGGCTTGTGCCCGTATTACTATGGAGAAGGCAATAATGATTAAAGAACTCGGTTTCAAACCACTCACCATCGCTGCACTGACAGTATTCAGCCTGAATATGGGCACAGCTTTCGCTGCGACACCTACTGGCATTCAGGATGCAATCCCGGTCGCTAAGTCACTGAACGGTACAAAAAAAGATGACGGCTGGTATAACTTGAGCGCTAGCACCAAGACGAAAACAGTGGATGGTACCTCTGTTACGATCGCTGGCATCCCCGGTGGTGGTTTCCCAGGCATGGCACCACTGCCAAATGTTGTTTCACAAGTCAAATCTGATACGGATGATTCAGCGACCTTCAGAAAAGTAAGCAATGGCACAACAGGTGGAGCTTTCCCTTCTAGCGACAGCCTGTATGCAGGTTCTTTCAGCTCGGCTTACAACTTTAATGGTAGCAAGTTAGGTGTGTTCGAAACTGCACCAGTTGAGAACCTGGCCAATGTGGTATTCCAGGTAGAACTGGGCGGGGCTAACGGCTATGATTTTTACCAGCCTTCCGTAGGCACAACAACCACTGTTGGTGGGGCGTCAGCACTGGAAGTGGGTGCTTTAACTGTCACTAACTATTTCCCTACGCTCAATCTGACCTTTAGTAACAACACGACCGCCCAGTTATCTGCCAATTGGGCCGAACTGACCACAAAAGGTCAAAACGGCACGACCAGTGCAGGCGGTACCGAAGAGCCTATCTACATCAACCTGTACGCATTCCAGTGGGATTTGAGTGGCTACAGCAATATCTCTTCGTTCAATGTGACTTTTGACGTTGTTGCCCATAGCCAGACGTATGCAGCCCGTTTGACGCAGAGCGATACTTTCAATCAGGTAGTAGCAGTGCCAGTACCTGAACCAGAGTCATATGCAATGATCCTGGCAGGTTTGGGCTTGGTTGGTTTTGCAGCGCGCCGCCGCCGTCAGGTTTAAATATTGAGCTTTCGCTGAGCGATAAAAGGCTGGTTAGTAATCGACGGCCTTTTATCGCAAACCTGAAAAATTCGCAGGGAGCTCACATAGGTTTAAAGGTGTTTGTCCATGCTTTATGCATGGAAATTGAATACTCGACGGTGTGAGTCCGTGAGGCTTATTTTGAGGTATATGGCGTATCACCTTCAAGAGGAAGGGGTATATGCGCCTTTAGAGGAGATTTATAAAATGAAATTATCAGCTTTAGCTTTGACTTTAGGTATGGCATTTAGCGGTTCTGCATTTGCAACCCAGGCTGTATGGGACACCACTACACCATGGGGTTCAGCAACTACTTCACAATATGCAGAATGGAATGTATTTAATAGCACTAACGATAAGACTCCAGAAGTCGCGTTGTCTGCAGGAACTACAGCTTCAGTGCGAGAAACTACCGGAGCTTCATTTGTAACTAGTGGTGGCAACATATACAGCTTTGCTGCTGCGACTGCTTTTACTGCAACTTTGAGCGGTACTACAGGTGATCTTTTTGACGTATATCTGCGTATCTCAACTGTGGGCACGCTTGCAAATACGACTGCAACTTTAAATGGTGTTAATGCAACTCTGGTAAGCCAGTTATATGAATCTCAAGGTGACTTTGGTGGGTTCGGTACATCATACGAGCAAGAAGCCTACTGGAAATGGACCGGTGTAACAGGTTCATCCCTGTACACTTTCAAGTTTGCTTCATCTGGTTCTAGCATGAGTCTGGATCAGGTGGCATTGGCAACTGTTGCTGTGCCAACCGTAACTCCAGTTCCAGAACCAGAGGCTTATAGCATGATGGCTTTGGGTTTGGGACTGATGGCATTTGCTGCACGCCGCTCTTCCAAAAAAGCCTAATCTCATAGGTTTGTAAAGTTATCACAAAGGGGCTTAATTAGCCCCTTTGTTTCTCTATGCCCTCTAATAAAGCACTCAAAATGCAATGTCTCGATAGTTTGCGACAACAAAGAATAAAGAGTTACTACAAGTCACCAGCAACTGTCCTAGTACCACTCCTCATTATTTCACTTTTTGTTTTATTCAATGGTGTTGCTTATGCTGATAATGACGTAAATGTACAGACGGTGGATGTAAAAGGCGATGCCGGCAAGGCGACAAAGAAAGAAAATGCAGGCACGGAAGGTGTTGATACACTACCCGAAGTGTCTGTGAAAGATACTAAAGTTAAAGAAACATCTGGTATTGATCATACATTGCCAATCACCACAATCACAACCGAGCAGCTTCAGCGTGGGCAGTTTAGCAATATTTTTGATGCAGTAAGATCTGTCCCTGGTGTGTCGATCAATGGTGGACCGCGTCCAAGCGGAATGACTTTCAATATTCGTGGTTATGGTGACAATGAAGATGTAATGGTAAAAGTGGATGGTGTGCCTAAAGGTTTCGAGAAATACCGGATGGGCGGCACATTTATTGAGCCGGAGTTATTGAAAAGCATTGAGGTGCAAAGAGGCCCACAAATCACTAGCGGATCAGGTTCGCTCGGGGGGACGATTATTGCTACAACCAAAAGTGCTGAGGATTTCTTGAGACCTGGCCAGAAATATGGAGGAAAGATTAAGTTTGGTTATGGCAACAATAATGATGAATACTCAAGGTCATATTTAATCTATGGCCGCCCAGATGAACGACTGGATATTCTATATAACTACTCTAATCGTCAATCTAATAATATTATTCTTGGCAATGGCACTGAGCTGCAAAGTTCAGCAATCGAATCAGTCTCCCATTTGTTGAAAGTAAGTCTGATGCCAACCGAGGATATGCAGTTTATTACCTCGATAGTGAAGTTTGATGACACAGGTCTGCAACCTTATGATGCAACGGGGGGGCAGCCAGGCGGTTTTGGTAATGTTGTTCGCTCTATCGACGATTTAACATGGTCTGAAACATTTCATTATGATCCTGATACCAAATGGGTGAACTTAAAGGCATCTGTAGGGGAGGGGCATACCAAATTGAATGACTTGATTGGACAGGGTAGTCCTTTTAATTCTATATTTAACAGTCCACCTCAACCTCAATGCAATGGGTTAGTGAATACGACCAACCCTAGTGATACAACAACTTGTCGCGGTAATTTAAACGATTTTTACGAATATAAGACAAAAACAGTTGATATAAGTAATAAGGCGATTATTTTCGAGAGCGACGCATTTACTGCATCATTGCTTGCTGGTTATCAATTCAATTCAAGTGAGCGTCAGATTGAGCGTTTTTATGATAATCGTAATTATTTTTTGCAAGATATTCTGTATCCGAATGGGTTTAATGCCTCTGCACCGCCAGGCAAAAAATCCTTTAATGCCATTTATTTACAGCCTAAGTTTGAAATCGGTCAATTTACATTTACTCCCGGATATCGCCGAGATCGTTACAAGGTGGAAGCTGATGGCGGAACACTTGGATTATTAGCGCCTTTCGAGCAAGCGAGTAAAATCAGATTCAGGGAGGAAACGCTAAGTTTAGGTGTGGCGTATGATGTACTCTCTAAAAAGAGCCCCGAGAAGTTAACGTTCTATACCAATTATGGACAAGGATTCAGGCCGCCATTAATTGATGAGTATTTTACACAAGGACCTTTCAGCCGTTGTCGTAACGGCTTAATGCCAATCAATGGACCTGCATCGCTTATTTGTGGCGGGTTATATAAACCACAATTAGCCGAGTCTACTGAAGCTGGGGTCAGTTACCAAAATCCGCATTTCATGAATACGGACATTTTCTTTTCTGGTAAGTTAAATTTCTATCATATTTATACTTCGCATTTGTTGCTGTCATTACGTGAAGAAGATGATGGCCGAATCACCCAAAATGGATGGGAGCGTAGAAATGGTGTTGAAGTTGAAAGTTTTATGCAATACAACGGAACGTACATGCGTGCCGGTTATTCAAGGATCAGCGGTGAAATTTACAATGGAGCAACGTTTGTTCCGCTCTTTACTGCGCCAGGTAATGCGCTCAATATAAACATTGGAACAGAGCTAATAAAGGATTTGGATATCAATTTAACTTATAGAAAAGTATCAGATCGAGATGTCCTTGTTAGTGGAGATGGGACAAGGTTAAGCCCTTATGTTACCGGTACGCAAGAGGGCTATGAGATGTGGAGTGCGGGGGTTCGCTGGAAAGCTAACGAGCAAGTCACCTTCAGATTAATAGGTGAAAATTTGAAAAACGAATTATATCGTATCGATGGTTCGATGGGCGGGTTGGGGATTTATGGACCTGGTAGAAATATTAAATTTTTCGTTGAGTTAATGTATTAAAGAAAGATTGTTGAATGAAAAAAGCCCCGCGCGCGTTGCGGGGTTTTGCTTTGTTACCTTAGGCTGCGTTGTTGGCGCGACTGCGGATCATTAAGCCGATCAGTCCAATAGCTGTAACGAGCATTACATAAGTATCAGGTTCCGGCACAGCACTTGTCTGCACCTGCCAGCCAATATCTTTAAAAGCTGCATAATCCAGCACTGTCGGCAACTCGCGATGACCAGTTCTGGTACTCGGATCCATTAATGTTTGCTGTAAAACGCCGTTGTAAGTGCTCATGGTGCCACTTGCCCAGTGGCTGCCATATTGATCAAGCGGGATAGCGTCACCATAAGCTGCAACTGATGCGTCGCCAGTGAAGTAACCGTTATTGATTTGGGCATACCATGAGTCTGCTTCACCATAGCCCAGAATATGACCTATTTCATGAACGGCAGTGGTCAGAAAGTCAGGATGGCCTGCTGTTAAACCGCTAGTGTCACTACCAAAATACCAGTCATTCACTGCATTAAACCAGATCATTCCTCCCCAAACACCGTAGTCAGTAGCTGCCGGACCCACGGTATTTTCCTGACCACGGGTAGTCACTGCGTCAACAAAGGCATCTGAACCATTCACTTTAAGATTAAAGCCTGTATTGGCAAAGCCTAGCACGCCTGGGATGGAACTTGCGCCCCCTACATAAATGCGCAGAGTATCAGCTGCAATATTGATATTGTTCAAGGTAACCAAGCCGCCAAGGCTGGGATGCGTGATCTGTACTGACCAGCTATCTCCTGCATGTGGTGCAATCGCGGTCAGGGAATCTGTAAACCCGTTATAGAAAGACGCAGCCTGATCCAGAAGTGAGCGCCGTTCGAGAATTGGAGCACCTGTTACCAGGTCTGTGAAAAAACCTTTAGTGTCATAGGTGTAATCAAATTCAATTGTCAGTGCGTGAGCTGGCGTAGCGAGCAGGAATCCCGCTACCATTAGTACCGAATGCAATGATTTCATGCGGATTTCCTTTCTCTGTTGAAGGAGAGCATTGCCAGCCCTGTTAGTAAAAATGCCCATGTTCCTGGTTCTGGAACAGCCGATAAAGGCGTGACAGAGCCAATACCTGCGCCATAAACATTTTGTAATGCGCTTATCATCATGTTATCCAATGGCAGAATCGGGCCTGTGTATGCAGAATTTGCTGTCATATTCGCGAGTGCGTCTTCATTGATGTAATGCCCCATTCCCAGTGAGTGGCCGAGCTCATGCTGAGCGACTGCATAGAACCATATCTGAGACCAGCCTAAGCCAAAGCGTTGCCCATTGAATACGATGTCGCCGGCTAAACCATTAGTACTGGTGTCCTGCGGGAAGTAAGCATAGGCATTGGCGTCATCCACATGCGGAACCACTCCGATCCGGATATCAGCCAGGCCAGTAGGATCGTATTGCCCTGTTTCCGGGAGCGGTCCATGATCAGCCACTTCAACAAAGTTAATTGGTAGAACAGCCGCATAATCTGCAAATGCTTGCTCAAAAGCACTGCGCATAATATCCGCAGTAAGCGATTGCCCGGCAGCACTGACAATTCCGCCGTCGAACAGATTGCTATAACTGTAAGTCAGCGTGATTTCGGAACCTGACCCATCCGGCTGATCCCAGCTTGCATACATAGGATAATAACCGCCCCATGCACTACCTGAAATTAGACACGTCAGTATCGTCGCGCGATGCAAATGCCTGAACATTCTTCATCCTCTCTCTTAAAAACTATTGATATTTATTGTCTGCTAATTTTACCTCATTAAATGTTAATGAGAATTATTATCAAAATAAAATTTGCGTTAAGGCGAGGGTATTTATGTCCAAGGAGGGTGATTGATGTCGGATTTGTGAGTGAAGCTGCGAAGAAAGCTGTTAAGGGATTCAGCTTAAATAAATAACTGACAAGGAATCATTCAGTGAGAATAGAGTTTAGCCGGAAACGGCAGCAGAAGGCTTTGTCACCATTAAAGTGTGATCAGGTATGTACTTCAAGCGCCAGGATGAGGCTGTGGCGGTGAGTTGGGATTCAATAAATTTTTTTACAGTGGCGCAACATCATCATCACTCAACAATGTATGCAGATTATTCTTGTGACGTAATGTCTGACGTTCGTTCAGGCGTTTTTGCGCGGCACTTGGGAAATCGGTATAGCTGATCAGGCTGCGCTCGATCAGGATGCTGATCAGGTCTTCCAGCACACGTGCCAGCTGGATGTCACTTTCGCGGAAGGTGTGATGCTTTTTAAGCTCTTCATCCAGAAAGCTTAAGTATTCGGTGTCTGAGTTTTCGACCTGGATCCATTCAGCGGATACTTGCGTATCCGGGCTTGCGGCAATAATTGCACCTTCTTTATTTTTTAATATGTAGGCCATTAGGTGTCATTCCTTGTCACTTTTGCAGTGAGTTATTGTTTATCAGGAAAGCATAAGCAATAACTATGCCTTTTGGTTATCAGATCGCGCCGTTGATAATGCCGCCACCCAGGCAAACATTGCTTTCGTAGACCACCACGCTTTGACCTGGTGTGATGGCCCATTGATGCTGACCAAAACGGATCGTCGCTTCTTCGTCATCCACGGCATCTACCTCACAAGGTGCATCTGGTTGCCGGTAGCGTGTTTTTGCTGCATATACCCAGTTGGTGCGTGGCTGTTCGCCGCTGATCCAGTGCAGTTGCCCGGCGGTTAACCCATCGCTTTTGAGTAGCGGGTGGTCATGACCTTGCACAACGATTAGCTCGTTATTCACCATATCTTTCGCGGCCACAAACCAGGGTTCGCCATTGCTGTCGCGGCTGCCGCCAATTTTCAAACCCTGGCGTTGGCCGAGTGTGTAGTACATCAAGCCTTCGTGCTCGCCGACTACTTTGCCTTCCGGTGTGCGCATGATGCCTGGTTGCCTTGGCAGATAGCGTTGTAGAAATTCCTGAAACGGGCGTTCGCCTATAAAACAGATACCAGTCGAATCTTTTTTCTCGGCATTTGCCAAACCATGCTCGCGAGCGATTTCGCGCACTTCGCGTTTAAGGTAGGTGCCTAGCGGGAATAATGTTTTTGACAGCTGTGCCTGGTTCAGGCGTGACAAGAAGTAGCTTTGATCCTTGGTGCCATCATCCGCTTTCAGCAGTTGAAAATTACCCTTTTGAATCGGGTTTTCACGCACCTTGGCATAGTGGCCGGTGGCGATCATATCGGCACCCAGCGTCATGGCATGATCCAGAAATGCTTTGAATTTGATCTCGGCATTGCACAGGATATCCGGGTTAGGTGTACGGCCAGCCTGGTATTCCTGCAAGAAGTTAGTGAATACTCGCTCTTTGTATTCTTCACTGAAATTCACGGCTTCAATGTCGATACCTATTTTATCCGCTGCTGAAACAGCATCGATCAAGTCCTGCTTGGAGGAGCAGTATTCGTCAGTGTCATCGTCTTCCCAGTTTTTCATAAACAAACCGGTCACGTGATAGCCTTGTTGTTTTAACAGCAAGGCTGTGACGGAAGAATCAACACCGCCGGACAGGCCGACGATTACATGTGGCTTACTCATAGTGCTTGGCCTAAATGCTTCAAAATATCTAAAGGATAACGCTTGCCTGCCAGGTAATCCTGCACGCATAGCAGTACTTGCGGGCTACGCATCAGCTCGCCATCGGCGGCGATCTCGGCTTTACTTTTCCATACGGTGCGAATGATGCCATCGTCCAACTGGCGGTCAGGATAATGCCCGCCCAACTTGCCGGTGAAGGCAAAACGCAAGTAGGTGATGCCATTGCCAGGGTGTTGCCAGTGATAAATACCTACCAGTGCTTCCGGTGTGAAATTGTAAGCGGTTTCTTCCAGCGTTTCACGGATGGCTGCTTCAATAATGGTCTCGTTTTCTTCCAGGTGACCAGCTGGCTGGTTAAAGCGGTTGCCACGGTCCGTGGTTTCTTCAACCAGCAAAAACTTGCCGTCCTGCTCGATGATGGCGGCCACTGTGACATTGGGTTTCCACTGCAGTGAGGATTTGGAAGAAGCGGATAAATTCAAAATACGCGGGTTTCTTTAAAAGCGCTATTTTAACGCTAAGTAATTGATTCCGGAAATTAACTTGGGCGATACCATTGGTGCAGGCAAGGCTGTCATCCGCCAGCCAGCCGCGGAAACAGTCCTTCAAATCCATGTGCAATAAATTCCACTGCCATGGCGGCAAGAATCAGCCCCATCAAACGGGTGACGATATTGATGCCGATAGGGCCGAGGTAATTGGTGATCGCGTCTGAAAGCAGTAGTAAGCCCCAGATAAACAATGAGATCAGGGCGACTGGAATGATCATGCTCAGATGCCCCCAGAAGCCGGGATGTTGTTGCGCGGTAAGTATCATGCTCGAGATTGCGCCCGGCCCCGCCAGTAACGGGATGCTTAAAGGTACAATCGCAATCACTTCGCGCTCTGACAGGTCCTGCGCTTCTTCTGGAGTTTGGCGGGTAGCACTTTGTTTACCATGCATCATGGAGATGGAAATCAGCAAAAGCAAAATGCCGCCGCCGACCTGGAATGAGGGGATGGTGATGCCAAAGAAGTCTAATACTTTGTCGCCGATAAATGCCGAAACACACAGCACGATCATGACCGTGATACCCACAGTGCGCGCGGTGCGGGCGCGTTCTGCTTTGCTCCAGCCACTGGTGGCACTGATGAATATCGGCAGGCAGCCAATGGGATTCACAATGGCGAGCAGGGCGATGGCGACTTTGAGCAGGTAGCTGTATTCGTTCATGACAATCGAAGGTTAAGCTGTTTTTCGTTTGCCAAGCTTGCCTGAAAACAACAGCATTGGCAATTTGCGTGAGGCTTGCAAAAAAACTGGTATTTAACTGGATGCTAAACCGGACGCTTATCGAAAAACGCAATTGGTTGCGGCGGTGCCATCTGCAGGATATGTTTGCGCACTTTACCCATTACGTGCATCTCGCAAGGTTTACAGTCGAATTTGAGGGTGTAACGGTCATTGCCGCTAATCAGGGTCATAGGTTCAGCAGTCACCGTGCCTTGCACGCCGATCACGCCTTTGGCCTCTTTCGGGCACAAACCGTGACTGAAACGCAGGCAATGCTTGGTGACCATGACCGGTACTTCGTCCAGCTCTTCATTCGACTCATAGGCGCTGGCAATCAGCTTCACACCATGTTGATGGTAAAAATCGCGTGCTTTCTGGTTATAAACATTGGCCAGGTAGCTAAGGGTATCTTCAGGGTAAATCGCCGCTGGTTCTGCTTTGGCACGGCGGGGCGGGCGGGTATAACCTGACTCGCGGGTGGCAATCAGCTGTTCAATTGCATCACGGCGTAAATTGTTGATCACAGAAGCAGGCACAAACCATGACTGGCTGAGTTCCAGGCTTATGTCTTTTGCCACAAAGTTGGTATTGCCGAGCTTGGCAAGGTTGTCTCGTAATGTGGTTTCAGCTTTACCAGCGTCATTGGCTATTTGCTTTTCAGCTTCACATTGTGCGGTCGCGCTAAAGCCTTGTTCATCGGTCAGTGTCAATGCAAAACCGTTATTGGTCTCGTAGAACACCGCATCCAGCTGGATCTTGCGGGTGGCTGAATCTTTTTCCAGCAGACGCATAAAGGCATGGTCGCGGTTACGGTACATCAGCGTGTTGTTGCGGATATCGGCAGGCATTTCATTGGGAAATAAGCGTTGAGTGTATTTGTCCAGTGCTTGCACAGTGTTCACCCGCAGGCCCACCAGTTCTTTGTGTACATCAAAAAAGCAGACGCCATCACCATTATGCAATTCAATGTCTGTGCCTACATCGATAAAATCTTTACCGAC
Source organism: Methylophilus sp. (assembly GCA_032153875.1). Classification (GTDB taxonomy): domain Bacteria; phylum Pseudomonadota; class Gammaproteobacteria; order Burkholderiales; family Methylophilaceae; genus Methylophilus. The sequence goes on along the minus strand of JALDYP010000044.1, from coordinate 10,118 downwards.
TTTACGCACCTTACCGAGCTCTTCGCCGGAAAATTTCGGTGTATCAAACGCGCCGATATCGGCCTGCCTGCCATTGGCAAAATAATCGGTCGCGCTACGGTTAAAGGTTTTTTCCGGCTGCGGGGTAAATGTGTAACTGGCATGCCCGGCAGATGATTTGCTGTAGCCTTTATTCTGTAGATCCAGCGGCATCTCTTCCAGAATCTCATCCAGTAACTGGCGGTAATGCGCAGTCGCATTTTTCACATACGGCAGGTCTTTGTAACGCCCTTCGATCTTGAAGCTGCTGACACCGGCGGCGATCAGCGCACGCAGGTTGGCGCTCTGGTCGTTATCTTTCATGGATAAGTAGTGCTTGTCTTTACCTAGGATGCGGCCTTTCTGGTCTTCCAGCGTGTAAGGCAAACGGCATTCTTGCGAGCATTCACCACGATTGGCACTGCGGCCGGTATGCGCATGACTGATAAAACACTGACCACTGAATGCAACACATAAGGCACCGTGGATAAAGTATTCCAGGTTGGCCGTGGTGGCATCGGCAATTTTTTTCACCGTGGCAATATCCAGTTCTCGCGCCAGCACGATCTGGCTAAAGCCTACCTGGTCAAGGAACTGTGCTTTCTGCACGGTGCGTATATCGGTTTGGGTGCTGGCATGCAGCTGGATAGGAGGTAAATCCAGTTCCAGCAAGCCCATATCCTGCACAATCAGCGCATCGACCCCGGCGTCATACAGCTGATGCACCAGCTGGCGCACGCCTTCCAGTTCGTTGTCATGAAAGATGGTATTCAACGCCACAAACACCTCGGCATGAAACTTGTGCGCATGCTGAACCAGCCTGGCAATATCCTGCACGGTATTGGGTGCTTTGGCGCGTGCACCAAACGCCGGGCCGCCGATATACACGGCATCAGCACCGTGATTAATGGCTTCAATACCAAAATCGGCATTTTTGGCAGGTGAGAGCAGTTCGAGATGTTTGCGGGTTTTTTGCATGCGGGATGTCTATACAGTGTAACGACTTGATTTAAGACGCTATTTTAAACGAAGCATGCATTTTGCGCTTGGTTTAAAATAGCGACATGAGTGGAAATCAGAATTTATTGCAGCGCAGCCTTGATAGTGTATGGCACCCATGCACGCAGATGAAGCATCATGAACGCACCCCGCTGGTACCTATCGCGCGTGGCGAAGGTGCCTGGTTGTTTGATACGGATGGTAAAGGTTACCTGGATGCCGTCAGTAGCTGGTGGGTCAATCTGTTCGGGCACAACCAGCCGGATATCAAAGACGCAATCAGAAACCAGCTCGACCAGCTTGAGCATGTGATGCTGGCCGGGTTTACCCACGCGCCGGTGGTTGAGCTTTCAGAAAAATTGTCTGCGCTCACTGGCCTGGGGCATGCCCTCTATGGCTCGGATGGCGCCAGCGCAACCGAGATCGCCTTGAAGATGAGTTTTCATTACTGGCGCAATAACGGGCAAGCAAACAAAACCAGATTCATCAGTTTGCAGAACAGTTATCACGGTGAAACCTTGGGCGCACTGAGCGTGACCGATGTCGCCATTTTCAAAGATACCTATGCGCCGCTGATTTTGCAGTCGGCCCAGATGCCAAGTCCTGATAGCCGCCTGGCTGAAGCAGGAGAGTCTGAAGAAGCTTTTGCTTTACGCTGTGCTGAAGCATTGGAGAATTACGTGGCTGAGCATCATGCCGAACTAGCAGCATTTATTATTGAGCCCTTGGTGCAAGGCGCGGCAGGCATGGCGATGTACCATCCGATATATCTGCGCCGGGCGCGCGAGATTTGCAGTCGTTACGGAATCCACATGATTGCGGATGAAATTGCCGTCGGCTTTGGTCGCACTGGCACTGTGTTCGCCTGCGAGCAGGCAGGTGGAAAAGTCAGCGATATCGCCGATTTTATCTGCTTGTCCAAAGGCATCACTGGCGGCTACTTGCCACTGTCTGTCGTATTAACCACTGATAATGTTTACCAGGCGTTTTACCATGAGCAAACCGGCAAAGGTTTTTTGCATAGCCATAGTTACACCGGTAATCCTCTCGCCTGTAGCGCAGCCTTGGCGACGCTTAAATTATTTGAGACGACTGATGTGCTGGGCGATAACCAGAAAATCGCACAGCAATTATGGGCGGCAGTACAAGCTTATGACTTACCGCTACAGCATGTCCGTCAACGTGGCATGATCACCGCTTTTGAGGTGGATAACACTAATCCGCAATTTGCCCGTGATTGTTATACAGCTGCCTTGCGGCATGGGCTTCTGCTGCGTCCGATAGGCAACACCGTTTACTGGATGCCACCTTACTGTCTGCGTGCAGCAGACATTGAGCACCTGACAAAAGCGACACAAGCAACCATTGTGGAAAGCATGCCATGCAGTTAATTCTGCGCTGTAGTCTGTTTTTGTTTAGTGTTTGGGCATGTGCAGCGCAGGCGGTTCTGCCGGTTTCATTGCAAGAAGCCCTCACCAAAGCGCAATTGCCGCAAGAGAGCGTTGCCATTATTGTGCAACCGCTGAGTGGCGAACCGCCGCTGATCAGCCACAACGCAAGCAAGGCGATGAACCCTGCCAGTGTGATGAAGTTAGTCACCACTTATGCGGCACTTGAGGCAATGACGCCGGCCTATCGCTGGAAAACGGAAGTCTATAGAAATGGCCCGGTTAATCAGGGTGTGCTCGAAGGCGACCTGATTATCAAAGGTTATGGTGACCCGTCCTTAAACAATGCCGAACTTTGGCGCTTGTTACAGCAGGTTCAGCAACAAGGGATACGGCATATTAAAGGCAACCTGGTGCTGGATGCATCAGTGTTTACGCCGGAGGTTAGTCAACGCCCGGTACTGGATGACGAGCCCTGGCGTGCTTACAATGTCAATCCCTATGCATTGCTGGTGAATGGCGGCCACACCAGTTTCAGGTTTGGCGTTGCCAAGGAAGGCACAAAGCCGGTAGCGAATGTCACCCAAGAGTTTGAATTGCCGCAGATTAAAATAATGAATGCGTTGCAAGTGGCGAAAGGGCCATGCGGAGATTGGCGTAACGCGCTGCGATATGAGGTGACGCAAAGTCAGGCGCAACAGCAGGCGTATAGCCAGGAAAGTGCGACCGTGACCTTCAGCGGTACTTTGCCCGGGCAGTGTGATGAACGCTATCTTGAATTAAGTGTGCTTAGTCAGCAGCAATATGCGGTGTATACCTTCAAAAAAATGTGGACGCAATCAGGTGGACGATTGGATGGGCAAGCAGTAGCGGCAGTGTTGCCGGCAAGCGCAACACTGGTCACTACCTGGTGGTCAGTCCCGCTCGATGTGGTGATTCGTGATATTAACAAGTGGAGTAACAATGTCATGGCGCGGCAACTGATGCTGACCATAGGCATGGAGGCCGGGACGTTACCAGTGGATGAGCGCAGTGGCGCTTTGGCGTTAAAAGAAGTGTTGCGCAAACGTGGCTTGTCTTTCCCTGAGCTGGTGCTCGAAAACGGCTCCGGGCTATCGCGCAATGAGCGTATCAGCGCGGAACATTTGGCACAATTGCTCGTCACAGCTTACCAGCGGCCGGGGATGCCGGTGTTCATGGCATCACTGCCAATTTTAGGACTGGATGGTACGGTCAAAAAACGCCTGCCGGAATCGCCTGACCAGGGTATGGCTTACCTGAAAACCGGCTCATTGGAAGGCGTCAGCAGCATTGCCGGCTATGTGCAGGATGTGCAAGGCAAGCGTTATGTATTGGTGATGCTGGTGAACCATGCCAACGCACCGGCGTCACGTTCAATTCAGGATGGCCTGATTAAGGCCGTGATCGAAGGCCACTAGCACTATTTTAAGCAGGCCTTTTTAAGTAAAACCGCGTATGATAATGGTCGTTTTCGAGGAGCCAATGTGAAATCTGCAATAAAAAAACTAAGCTTGGGCATGATGTTATTGTTAACAATCGCGGGTTGCCAGGCGCAATCCAACGCTACAAATTCAAAGGAAAATACTCAAATGTCTGCCAATGTGACTGAACTGCAAAAAATTGATACCGTGGTCGGTGAGGGTCGTGAAGCTGAAATCGGCTTCAACGTCACTGTGCACTACACCGGCTGGTTGTACGATGCCAATGCCAAAGACTTTAAAGGCAAAAAGTTCGATAGCAGCCTGGACCGCAAATCCCCATTCAACTTTTTCCTCGGCGGTGGCCAGGTTATTCAAGGCTGGGATGAAGGTGTGCAAGGCATGAAAATTGGCGGCAAACGCACATTGATCATCCCTTCTGAAATGGGTTATGGCGCACGTGGTGCAGGTGGCGCTATTCCACCAAATGCCCCATTAGTGTTCGATGTTGAGTTGTTAGGTGTGAAGTAAAAAGTAATTCCTGGCGATGATCCGCTCTGCGGATTAATTGCCTAAAGAATTACGTATACAGGTTCAAAAGTCCGCTCATTTGCCTTCTATAAAGATGTCGCGGATTTTTGAAACTTGGGTGAGTTTAGTTTGAAACAGAAGTATTACCTGGCATGGGTTAAGTTAAAGCATTCAGCCAGTTTAGAAATGAGAGCATAAATGCAAGTCAAAGTGAAATGGATAGATGGCGTCAGTTTTGTTGGCGAATCTGAAACCGGTCATGCAGTGGTGCTGGATGGCGCACCGGAGAATGGTGGCCGTAATATCGGCATGCGGCCGATGGAAATGCTGTTGATCGGCATGGGTTCATGCACAGCATTTGACGTGGTGACCATCCTGAAAAAATCACGCCAGCCGATTGTTGATTGCGTGGCCGAGATTGCCGCTGAACGTGCCGATACGATTCCTAAAGTATTCACCAAAATTCATGTGCACTTTGTTGTCACCGGTGAAAACCTGAACGAGCAACAAGTCGCGCGCGCGGTAAGCCTGTCGGCTGAAAAGTACTGCTCTGCCAGCATCATGCTGCAAAAAGCCTGCGAAATTACACATGATTTTGAAATCAAAGCACCCAGCGTGGAATAAGCCATGACCACTCCAGCCGGCATGTTAGGGTTGCGCCACGTTGCGCTGTTTATCCAGGACCTGGAATCGGCGATAGATTTTTACACGCGCATCGTTGGCATGCATATTGAATGGCAACCGGATCCGGACAACGTTTACCTGACCAATCATGGCGATGTATTTGCATTGCATCGCGTTGACTATAAGGCGGATCCACGACAAAGGCTGGACCATATTGGTTTTGCACTGATTGATGAAGCAGCAGTCGATGGCTGGTATGCCCATATGGTTGAGCAAGGTGTGCGCATTACCGAAGCGCCTAAAACCCACAGGGATGGTTCGCGTGGCTTTTACTGCCTGGATAGCGTAGGGCATTTGCTGGAGTTTATTTACCATCCGCCAATTAGTCGTCATGTTAAAGGCGTGTCGGGACACTAGTTTTTAGAATTCTTGTTTTTAAAAAAGATAAAGCCTCCGTGATGGAGGCTTTATGCTTTGTCAGGATTTAGGTTAGTTATTCGCTAACGACTTTGATCGTCAATGTTTGCTCTTTATCCAGCACATTCAGCAGACGGTCAATGTTCGGATGTTTGCCAGGATGGTTCTCGGCATCTTCTGTATGTTCTGCATACAGTGCCAGACCCTCTACTGCTGCATCACTGTTGATCTCACCGTAAATCTTGAACAGGTGATGATAAACCTTGATAGAGCCCTGGGTGCCGGGTTTGTTTTCAATCTGGCCCGCAGGTTGGCTTTTCTCATCAAACAGCTCAATGCGTTTCACATGATCCGCGCTGTCGAGGGTGAGTAGGTTGTCACTAAATTTTTGCATGGTTGACTCTAGGTTACTACGAATACTATAGGTGATACGCGGTACGCGTCATCACTTTGGAAGCGAGGCGCATGGCCAGTTTTACCGGTGCCGGTAGCTCAGCGCCACCAAGATGCTCGGCTGTCTGCGCATGCTGTTCTTCATCCTGTTTCATTTGCGTGACTATGGCGCGCGAGGCGTGGTCTTGTGCGGGCAATTGCTGCAGGTGGCTGCCCAAGTGTGAAGACACCTGGTGCTCGGTTTCGGCCAGAAACCCAAGGTTCCATTTGTCACCAAGTAAGCCTGCTGTCACTCCCAGGCCAAAGCTCGCGCCAAACCATACTGGGTTGAGCAGGCTTTTACGGCCACCCAGCTCATCTATGCGTCGTTCACACCATGCAAGGTGATCGACTTCTTCGCGCGAGGCTTCTTTGAGCGCTTCAATATTGGACGGATTACGCGAGACCAAGGCCTGGCCGCTATATAAAGCCTGCGCACAGACTTCGCCAACATGATTGACACGCATTAAGGCTGCGGCATGCTTGCGCTCTTTATCGGATAACGCGTTATCATTAGAAGCTTCGGCTTGCGGATAAGGGCGGCTGGGGCTGGGCTGGCTGAATACCGTGCGTAAGCCCATGTCTATGACGGCGATTGCCTTATCCAATGTCAGTGTTGGCAGAGTCATCGATTACTCCCTGTAAATCACCATTGCCTGCGAGCTGTTTATACTGGCAGGCAATGGCATGATCATCATTTCTTCACTGGTTTCTCAGTCGCTGCTGGCTTTTCAGAGCTGGCAGGTTTGTCTGTCGCAGCTTTGACTGCTTCAGGTGCTTTTTGCACTGGCAAGCCTTTGAGTTGATTCATCGCCTGTACAAACTGGAAGTCATCTTTGCTGGCCGGTTCGATAGGGCCGCGGGTTTCAGCATATTTCTCATCCTTGGGCTTATCACCACCTACACGCGCTTTTATCTCTTCAGCTTTTTCAGCGTTGGCTTTGGCGATATCGCTAGGGTTGGATAAGTGGCGCTTGAGATCCGCCTCGTGCAGGCTCAGGCTTGGGTCAGAACCATCATCCACGATCGTATCCGGCACGATCCCTTTGGCCTGGATAGAGCGGCCATTAGGTGTGAAGTAACGTGCTGTGGTCAGTTTGATCGCGCTGCCGTTGTTCATAGGCAGGATGGTTTGTACTGAGCCTTTACCAAAACTCTGGATACCCATGATGGTGGCACGTTTATGGTCCTGCAATGCACCTGCAACAATCTCTGAAGCTGACGCAGAACCAGCATTGATTAATACCACGATAGGCACAGACTTATACTCTTCAGGCAAATCTTTCAGGTAGTCGGATTTACCACGGCGGGCATAATCCATTGGTGTCGCATTCAGGCGCATTTTAGAGTCCGCTACACGACCTTCTGTATACACCACCAAATCATCTTTTGGCAGGAAAGCAGCAGACACACCAACCGCAGCATCCAGCAGGCCACCCGGGTTGTTACGCAGGTCTAATACCAGGCCTTTGAACGGACCTTTGTTTTCGGCACGCAGGTTTTTCAGGGCCTTGGCAAGGTCTTCGCCGGTACGTTCCTGGAACTGTGTGATGCGTACATAAGCATAATCCGGCTCAATCAGTTTGCTCTTGACGCTTTGCGCCTTGATGATGGCGCGGGTCAGGGTGAAGGTCAGTGGTTTATCCTCACCTTTACGCACAACGGTCAGCGTGATTTTAGTATCGGGAACACCACGCATGCGTTTAACGGCATCGTTTAATGTCAGGCCACGTACCTGGGTATCATCCAGTTTCATGATCAGGTCACCGGATTTCAGGCCGGCTTTGTAAGCAGGGCTGTCTTCGATCGGGGTGACTACTTTCACCAGGCCATCTTCCATGGCAACTTCAATACCCAGGCCGCCAAACTCGCCCTGTGTGCCTGCCTGCAATTCCTTATAGGCATCAGCATCCATAAAGGTTGAATGAGGGTCCAGGCCTTGCAGCATGCCGGCCAGTGCTTCATTGATCAGTTTTTTATCTTCCACCGGTTCCACATAGTCAGATTTGACTTTGGCAAACACTTCGGCGAACACGCGCAGTTCGTCGATCGGCAGTTGCGAAACAGAAGTTCTATCCGCCCAGGCAGATATATTGATACTTACCAGAATACCTACAAAAACGCCTGCACCAAGCAAGCTAAATTTTTCAAATTTGGAACGCATACCAGCCTTGTGTGATCAATTAAGCGAAGAATACTATCGTATGAAGTTTACTGTAATAAAGATTCAAGTGACATCAGTTGATGTCAGCCTGTTTTGAGAGAGTGGAAACAATCATGTTAAGTTCATTTTCCGCTATTTCAATAAAATTGACTATACTCTTCACGCAAATAGTTTATAAGAGTGCAATATGCAAAAGCCTATCGTAGAAATCGAGTTTTGTACACAGTGTCGTTGGCTATTACGCGCCGCCTGGCTGGCACAAGAGCTGCTCACCACATTTGATACGGATCTGGGATCGGTGAATCTGGTACCCGGTACCGGAGGTATCCTGGACATACGTTGTGATGGGCAGGTGATTTTTTCACGCAAAGAAGCAGGGCGGTTCCCTGAAGCTAAAGAATTGAAGCAACTGATCAGGGATTTGATTGATCCGGAGCGGTCACTTGGTCACAGCGATAGTCCGGTAAAGAGTGCGGGTGAATAATTTAAGTCAGTAAGAAGCTTATTCTTATTCACAGCATCGTTAGTTACCTGTTTCGACTTCGATTCGCTTTGCACCGTTATAACGGGTACGCCAGTAGCGTTCATCCATGTTTTCAACACGCACTTTAGCGCCAGCTCGCGGTGCATGGATAAACTGGTTGTTACCTACATAGATGCCAACGTGAGAGAAGGCTGATTTAAGCGTATTGAAGAAGACTAGATCGCCAGGCTGCAGATCGTCACGTTTGACGGTATCGCCCAACTCGCTAATCGTGCGCGCGGATGGTGGCAGTGAGATCTGCGCGGCATGTTTGAACACGTATTGTACAAACCCGCTGCAATCGAAACCGGTTTCGGGCGAACGTCCGCCGTATTTGTAACCTACGCCGGTCAGGCTTAGCGCCCGGATCATGATCTCTTCTACTTTTTCTGACCAGGAGCCGGAAAGTCCGGTTTGGCTGTCCAGCACCTCTTCTTGCGAATAGCTGTAAGCATTCTGCCAGCGCTTATCCTCACCTGGGGCGGCGTGGCCTTGAGAGATGCAAATGGTGCTGATTAGAGGCGCACTGATCAATAGTGCAGCGAGTCGAAGAACTAAATTATTCATCACAATCAAAGCTTGGTTATCGTTCTTGTTGTGTCAGAAATAAGTATAACGGCCTAAACCTTGCCATACTTCAATGGCAGATGCAAGTTTTCACGTAAATTTAAGCATGTAAGTAATGCCAGAATCAGCAAAAAACTGCATCATTTTTGGTGGTCCGTGGGATAATTGAAGCATGTCTTTAATGCAACAAGTCACGTCAGCATTTTCAGAAAGCGGTTGTCTGGTACAAACCATGCCGGGTTTCAGAAGCCGCCCGCAGCAGCAGGAAATGGCGCAGGCAATTGCGGAGGCCATCGATAACCAGCAGCAGCTGGTAGCCGAAGCAGGCACCGGCACCGGCAAAACTTATGCATACCTGGTGCCGGCGTTATTATCCGGTGGCAAGGTGATTATTTCCACCGGCACCAAAACCCTGCAGGACCAGCTTTACCAGCGTGACTTGCCGGCAGTGCGCGAAGCACTCAAAGTGCCGGTCTCAGTCGCCATGCTCAAGGGCCGTGCTAACTATATCTGCCATTACCATCTGCAGCGCGCCAGCCAGGAAGGCCGTTTCCAGTCGCGTGAAGATGCGCAATACATTGCCATCCTGCAAAGTTTTGCCGAGAACAGCCAGACCGGCGATAAAGCCGAGTTGATCGAAGTGCCCGAGCAAGCCACCGTCTGGCAGCAGGTCACTTCTACCCGCGATAATTGCGTCGGCCAGGATTGCCAGTATTACAAACAATGCTTTGTGATGGAGGCGCGCAAACAGGCGTTGGCCGCGGATGTGGTGGTGGTCAATCACCACCTGTTCTTTGCCGATGTGATGCTGCGGGATGAAGGTGTGGCTGAACTGTTACCTAGCGCCAACACGGTAGTGTTTGACGAAGCGCACCAGTTGCCTGAAGTCGCCGGGCTGTTTTTTGGTGAGGATATTTCAACCTCGCAACTGATGGATCTGGCCAGGGATAGCCAGATGGCTTATCTCACCATCGCAAAAGACTGCGTCGCATTGGCTGAAGCAGTGACGCCGCTGG
>JALDYP010000091.1:0-4296 GCA_032153875.1 Methylophilus sp. | reverse complement strand
GTCTGACGGTGCCGGCAAACTGAGCCCGCGTGTGAAATTCCTGCTCAGTGAACGCCTGAAAAGCCGCAAGCTGAGTATTTACTGGATCATGTTACGCGAGCCGGGTGAAGCCAGTATTTTCTCCAAGGATGAATATGAAGAAGGCCGCACACCTAACTCTATCGTGCTGCATAAGTACTTCCAGTCGCTGGGACTAAAATACAAGGCTTATGAAGCAGACAATCCGGAAACCTTGCAGTCGGCGATCAATGACATCGATTCGCGGGAGAAAAAGGTCATCAAATATACCGAGACCATCGCCGGCTTCGATTATTCAAAAGTGTTCGTGATCAGTGCGCTGGTGCTGGTGTTATTGATACTGGGGATTAAAAATCTGAGGGTGTATGAATGAAACATGTTAAGCATAAAAACCCGTTAACGCGTAAGAACCAGGTGCTGGGATTGCTGTTTTTCGTCGGCCTGGCCGGCACTGTCTACGAAGGCTTCCAGGTGAATCGCATCGCACATGCCAACAGCGTATTACAGCGCGGCGAGGTGCTGGAGGGTGACTCCTTTCCGTTCCACCAGAAATTCGCCGATGCTTACCAGCAAGGCAAAACCGGCAACTTCAAGCATGCCAGCCAGAATTTCGGCCAGTTGCTGGAAGCGCCGAAAAAACAGGATGAGCAGGTGTTCGAACCTGACCAGAACCTGAAATCGCAGATTCAATTCAATATCGCGAACCATTTGTTCCGTTCCGGTCTGCAGCGCCTGGTCGAAGCGGATGGCTCACTCCAGGAGCAGGCCAAATTCGATTACCTGCAGGCACGCGCTTCTTACGAGCAGGCGTTGAGGCTGGATCCGGCCAATCAGCCAGCTAAATTCAATTTGAGTTTATTGCATGGCGTGATTCCCAAGCATATCAAAACCGTGCCACAGGATCCGTCCGGCCTGGAGATCAGTAACCTGCCGCAGGGGCTGCCATGAAACGACTGTATCACCGCCTGAAACAAAATTACGAAACGGTGTTTTTGCTATGTGCAGCGGTATTCCTGGTATTAGCGTTGGTGAAACCGGAGATACAGCTCAAGCAGGAGGTGCATAACTATCTGCTGCTGGCGGATATCTCGCAAAGCATGAATGCGGAAGACATGAAGTTAGCCGACAAGCCGGTCACCCGGCTGGCCTATACCCAGCAACTGATGCGGCAGGTGGTAAAGACTTCGCCTTGCGGCACCTATGTCAGCGTCGGCGTATTCGCGGCTGAAAACGTAGCTTTGCTGTTTATGCCACTGGAAGTATGCGCTAACTTCGACATCATTACCGACAGCATTAACCATCTGGAATGGCGCATGGCCTGGAGCGGGAACAGCCGCATGACGTTTGGCGTGAAAGCCGCGGAGGCGACCTTTGATTACCTGAATATCCCGGCGCAAATGCTGTTTTTTACCGATGGCGATGAAGCACCAAAAGCCAATGGGATCAACAAGCTGGATATCAGTGATGTGCGCATCGGCAAAAATGTGATTTTTGTTGGCGTAGGTGGCACCGAGCCATCACCGATCAAACGCTTTAATGCCAATAACAAATTCATTGGTTACTGGGGCACGGATGCCGCTGCTGAAAGTGCCGGTGGAGGCGTGAATTACAACGATGCCAGTAAAGATGACCCGGACCCACCGGTGGCTTATGCCGAGTTTGACCGCTATTTATCCAGCCAGGATGTAGAGCATTTGAAGGAACTGGCAACTGATATCAAAGGGCAGTATGTGGAAGGCGTGGACAAACAAGCATTCTACGACTTTGTGCAATCGCAAACCCCGGCGGCCAAATTTGTGACTAGTTATTCAGTGAAATGGTTATTCCTGACGCTGGCCGCGCTAATGGTGATGGCGACTTACCTGCCAGACTTGCTGGCGTATCGCATGCGCTGGCGGAAAACGGCTTAAGGCTGGCAGAGCAGGCAAATAAAAACGGCGACTGGTGTCGCCGTTTTTTATTGAAAACATGTATCTGATCCGCCTTCAGCACAAATCATCCAGATTGGTAGGTTCACAAATCGCTTGCGCGGTAGAGATGCCATGCGAGTTTTTGGAAAGCTCGTAACTCATTTTACGCAAGCGGGTGACTGAGCCCAGCGGGCGGTGCAATTTGATGCCATGCCAGGGCGAGAACATCATACCGTTATCGACTACTTTTGAACGGTATGGGCTCCAGGCGATCTGCGGTTTGGCGGTGATTCGTGCAATCGGTAAAAATGGCGAAACGTCTTCTGACCATACCACAGAGGAGTCTTCAATCGGCATTTTGTTGATGTCAGTACATAGCTGCACCCTTAATTCCCAGACGGCGGTATTGGTGATAAAGAAATCCACCACGGATTTTTTTAGGCTATCCGAGGCAAAGCTGATATCTACCGGTTTGTTGGTCAATGCCATCAACGCCGGTGCGACCGGCACCAGGGCCACTTTGGCCATATAATCGCCATAAAGGATAGAGTCCTGGCTAAAGTAAGTTTCACCCAGGATATTGGTTTCAGGCTGGCCCTCGCAATTCAATAAACGCTGGCGGCCGCCACTCAGGGAATCGATCAGTTTGGAAGTCGCGCGCATGATCTGGGAAAGGAAACGCTTGAATTCAGGCGAGTTCTCGGTAGTCGCCAGAATCTTCAGGTTGGACATGAATTGCTGCACGCTGGATGACAAAAAGCTGGAGCCATTCACAAACAGGAAATTCTGTGTGGTGGCCTCTTCGCTACCGCTCAGTCTTTCACCTTCAACGCCCAGGATCTTGATCGCCAGGCTACGTGGTGTGCACAGTTTATCGTTGAGGATATCGCCAGGTACGGTTGAAAAACGCATCACCAGTGGCAATTTTTTCGGCGTGGCAAACATACCCTGTGCCAGGAACTCCGGCAGATTATCGTAGATTTCCATTTCGGCGGAAATCAGGCCATGGCTTCTGGTGTGGAGACTGCGCGTGGAGTAAACAGAGTGTCTGTCATTCGTTTCAGAGATTTTCCGCAACGTCGATTGCAGACTGTGCCTGCGTTGTATTTCGCTCTCTTCCAGCACTTCGTAGGCTGGCTGATAGCTCAGGGGGGAAATTCCGATGTTATTGGCACGTTGCATACAAACCCCGCTTCCCAAACTCAAGCTTTTTGTTTATCAGACTGGTGCGCATCTTCTGCATCCACCAGACCCGTATTCAAAATCGCTTCTTAAAAATTTATATAATTTTTAAAACAAAAGTCAGCTATCAAGGAAAGTGCAACGACCCTTAATATGCTATTAGTTATATTGACGGCTATAAAGTTTCATTCAAAAAAACATTTCTTGATCAATTTTTGTTTCGCTTAACTTTTAGTTCTAAACCTGTTGTCGTTCAAATCTATGGTCGTTCTAAATCTGTTGCTATCATTGCTTTTCTTATCACTCCATAGTCTCGCCAGCGCGCTTGCGTTGCTTGTTGACGATTCGGGATGCGACCTCTTCTTCGCGACCAGGATAGCGATGCTCTTTTTTGAACTCCGTCTTTAACTTCTCATACTCGCGTTCACGTTTTTGACTGGATCCTTTTGGCACGCTGGTACTCCTTTAACATTTAAGAGTGCAAACGGCAGCCGCTGAGGCTGCCGTGTTTGTCTTGTACTGAGAGTGAATACTAAATTCACTTCAAACGCGACAATTTCAGGTTACTCTCACAAATGTAAATTTTTTATAAGGATTTTGCTTATTGTATTGTAGGATTATCTTTATTTATTTTGCATGTATATGGTTATGCTGAATCAGCGATGCATAAACAAAAGGACCCTGTACAGGGTCCTTTAATTTTTGACAAATTATTTAGCTTGCAGCGTATTATAAGCAGTCATCAGGTTGCGGTAATCCGGGATATGGTCAGCACATAAGGCGCCCAGGCCTTCAATATCACGGCGCCAGTCGCGGTGTAATTCGCAGGCCACACCAAACCAGGTCATCATTTGTGCACCGGCGGCTTCCATACGGCGCCAGGCAGCATCGCGGGTCAGTTCATTAAAGGTGCCGGAGGCATCCGCTACAACAAATACTTCGAAGCCTGCTTCGATCGCCGATAGTGCAACAAATGCCACGCATACCTCAGTCACTACTCCCGCAATGATCAGTTGTTTTTTGCCGGTGGCTTTGATCGCCTTGACGAAGTCGTCGTTATCCCAGGCATTGATCTGGCCAGGGCGGGCGATGTAGGGCGCATCCGGGAACAAGGCTTTCAACTCCGGCATCAGCGGGCCATTCGGGCCAGTCTCAAAGCTGGTGGTGAGTATGGTCGGCAGGTTGA
>JALDYP010000090.1:0-4353 GCA_032153875.1 Methylophilus sp. | reverse complement strand
CATCCATATCCTGCTGGCGCATGGCTTCCTGCACTTTCTTCAGCTTGTCTTCTTCCTCTTCCTTACGCAGGGCTTCCTGGATTTTCTTCAGCTTCTCTTCCTGTTTTTTCTTCTCTTCTTCTTTCTTTTTCTCTTCCTCTAATTTGCGCTTCTTTTCATCTTCCCGTTTTTTGAGTGCGATTTCCGCTTCTTGTTCCGCTTTATTCACTTGCGGCTCAGGAGGCGTGACTTTTTCCGGTGGTTTTGGCTTGGGCTCCGGCTCTGGTTGAGGCTCCGGTTTTGGCGGGGGCGTAGGCTCAGGTTTCGGGGGTTCAGGCGCTGGTTTAGGCGGCGTTTTGCTGGGCAGGCTATCCCATAAGGTAGCCTCCATCACGGACGGATTCACATGCACTGCCTTCCAGTCGATCATAAAAATCATGGCCAGGAAGAGCGCGACGTGCATCAACACAGACAGTACGGCTGCACGTCTGCGGAATACCTGGTCTTCTGGGGAATGTACGATTTTCATAAAGCTGTGCGACCCGGGATTATTTTTCGTTCTGGAACAACAAGCCAACCTGGTTGACCTGTGCCTGCTTCAAAATATCCATCACCGATGCCACTTCACCATAAGTCGTATTCTTATCGGCGGAGACCACAACCGGCTTTTCAGCTTCGGATAAACGCTGGCGTATCAATGCCAGCATGTCATCACGCTGCATCTCCTTGCCATCCATCAGTACCGTGCCTTCCTTTTTGACAGTGACGACAATCGGGTCACCACTTTGCTTGAGGGCCTGACCGACTTTCGGCAACTCCACCATGCCAGGATTAGTCATTGGCGCAGTCACCATAAAAATCACCAGCAACACCAGCGTCACATCAATGTAAGGGACGACGTTGATCTGGTTCATCATGCGCCGTTTACGCGTTCTGCTCATAAGCGCTCCGATCAGGCTCTACGTTGCAAAATGTTGGTGAATTCTTCCATAAAGCTTTCGTAGCGGACTAACAGCCGGTCTACGTTGGCGGCGAAGCGGTTATAGGCGATCACAGCCGGGATTGCGGCAAACAAGCCGATCGCTGTTGCCACCAGCGCTTCGGCAATGCCTGGCGCCACCTGGCTCAGCGTGGCCTGTGCCACATTCGATAAACCACGGAACGAGTTCATGATGCCCCATACCGTACCGAACAAGCCGATATACGGGCTGACAGAACCGACGGATGCCAGGAACGGCAGATGCGAATCCAGGTAATCCAGCTCGCGGTTATAGGCTGCGCGCATGGCACGGCGGGTGGCTTCCATCACGTCGCTGACTTCCACGTCTTTTTGTTGTTTGTGGCGGATAAATTCTTTCAAACCGGCCTGGAAAATGCTGGCCATGCCTTGCGGCGTCTTGCGGCCTGAACCGATGCGCTCGTATAACTCGTTCAAGTCACCGCCTGACCAGAACTGCGCTTCGAACTGGTCTACATTTTCAGCGGCGGCCTTCAATGAAAACACTTTAATGAAGATATACCACCATGATGCCAGCGAGGTCAGCAGTAAAATCAGCATGACCACCTGGACGGGCAAACTCGCCCCGCTCACCAGGGTAAAAATCGACATATCATTTGTTACATTCATGAAGACTCCAGTGCTATTTTGATACGGGCCGGAATACCCGTGGGTTTAAATGAATCCGCGTCTACACAGGCAACTTTTACCTGTGCTTCTAATAAAACCAGTTCGTCGCGCATGATCTGCTGCTGGCAGCTAAAACTGCCAAGCCGCATTTCAGTGACCTGCGAAACTATTTTTAACTCGTCATCCAGCCTGGCTGGTTTTTTAAACTGTATTTGCATGCTGTGCACAACAAACAGCACCTGCTCATTTTGTCGCAACGCGGCCTGAGCAAAACCCAGGCCGCGCAACCATTCTGTCCGCGCGCGCTCCATAAAGTTCAGATACTGGCTGTGGTAGACCACGCCACCGGCATCCGTATCTTCATAATAGACACGCACGGGAAACTCAAATGTTTTACTGCCCGCCATCTTGCCACAACTCACCGCTAACCATGCTGGCTGGCGCTTTTAACCCAAAATGCTGGTACGTTAACATAGTCGCAACACGGCCGCGCGGTGTACGCATCAAATAGCCCTGCTGGATCAGATAAGGCTCCAGCACATCCTCTATCGTATCGCGCTCTTCGCCTATGGCCGCCGCCAGGTTATCCAGCCCGACCGGCCCGCCGCCGAATTTCTCCAGCACAGCCTGCAGAAGTTTGCGGTCCATCACATCCAGCCCTTGTTGGTCTACATCGAGCATCTTCAAGGCTGCATCGGCGATCACATTGGTGACCACGCCATCGGATTTCACTTGCGCATAATCGCGCACCCGCCGTAACAGGCGATTGGCTATGCGTGGCGTGCCGCGCGCCCTGCGGGCGATTTCCAGGGCGCCGGCCTGTTGCATGTCCACTTCCAGCAAACTGGCGGAGCGCGCAACGATTTTGGCCAGTTCATCATGACTGTAAAACTCCAATCTTGCGACGATACCGAAACGGTCCCGTAACGGATTGGTCAGCATACCGGCACGTGTAGTGGCACCCACCAATGTAAATGGCGGCAAATCCAGACGCACACTGCGCGCGGCCGGGCCTTCACCTATCATGATATCCAGGCGGTAATCTTCCATCGCCGGATACAGAATCTCTTCCACCACCGGGCTCAGGCGGTGGATCTCATCGATAAACAGCACATCATTGGGTTCAAGATTGGTCAGCAGCGCTGCCAGGTCACCGGCGCGTTCGAGCACCGGGCCGGAAGTCATGCGCAGGTTAACGCCCATTTCTTTGGCGATGATATGGGCGAGTGTGGTTTTACCTAAGCCTGGCGGGCCGAACAGCAATACATGGTCCAGCGCTTCCTGGCGGCCGCGGGCGGCATTGATGAAAATCTCGAGTTGACCGCGTGCTTTTTCCTGGCCGACGTATTCGTCTAGCACTTTCGGCCGAAGCGCCCGCTCCAGCGCTTCTTCCTGAACGCTGACTGTGGCAGGCGCTACAAGTCGATCGGTTTCTATCATGGGATGGTCGGTGATGAGGTCATGGAACACATAGTGTCAATGCAAAATTAATCAGTGCAAGACTTCATTGCCGCTAATTTAAGAAGTTATTTTTCAGGCATCATACCATGGCACGCCTCACTATTACAGGCGACCACTTATTCAAGCACTGGTTTGCTTTGCGGGATTATTTGGAAAGGTATTTCAACGCCTGACGTATACCATCAGTGACACCCACACCCGGCTCCAGCAATTTAACCGTCGCCGTCGCTTCACGCTCGTTGTACCCAAGTGCCACCAGCGCATTGAGGATATCGTCAGTCGCCGCTTTAGCGACAGGTTGTGCTGAAGTGGAGCCGGTGACTACGAATTTGCCTTTCAACTCCAGCAGCAAACGCTCGGCTGTTTTTTTACCGACGCCAGGCACGCGTGTGAGCATGGCAACTTCTTGCTGGCTCACCGCCAGCATCAGATCATTGACACTGACACCGCTTAAAATCGACAGCGCTGATTTCGCACCGATACCATTCACTTTCAGTAATTGCTTAAAGGTATTTTTCTCTTGCTCGCTGCCAAACCCATATAGCAACTGCGCATCTTCGCGCACTACCATATGCGTCAGCAATTGCACCGGCTGGCCAATTTCCGGCAGATTATAAAAAGTGCTCATAGGCACCTCGACTTCGTAACCGACGCCATTACAATCCACCACGATCAGCGGTGGTGACTTTTCCAGTAAGCGGCCATTCAGGCGTGCAATCATACTAACCTTCCATTTTTAACTCTGAAACCGGCGGTCGCCATGGCGCCCAGACCTTGACCGCCATGTGCATGACAGATGGCGCAAGCCAAGGCATCGGCCGAATCCGGGCTGGGGTTAGCAGGCAATTTCAATAACCTTTTCACCATTTCCTGCACCTGCTCTTTTTGCGCATGTCCGTTACCGACTACCGACTGTTTCACTTGTAGCGCGGTATATTCCGCTACTGATAACTGCTTGATGACCGCTGCCGAAATCGCCGCACCACGCGCCTGGCCTAGTAACAAAGTGGATTGCGGATTCACATTCACAAATACCTTTTCAATCGCCACCTGGGTTGGCTGATAGGTATCGATCACCTCAAACAAGCCATCAAGAATGACCTTCAGGCGCTCCGGCAAAGCTTCTTTTTCTGATTCGCCAGCGACGCTTTTTTTGGCAGCCGCCGTTTTAATCACGCCGCTGGTGACATAACTCAATTTGCCACCCACGGCCTCGATCACGCCAAAACCGGTCACGCGCAGGCCAGGGTCTATCCCTAAAATACGCTGCATGCTCATGGCAGATT
>JALDYP010000089.1:0-4414 GCA_032153875.1 Methylophilus sp. | reverse complement strand
AACCAACGATGTGGGCGGCGATATCGATTTGTTTTGATAATAATAATTATAAAAAGAAGGAAATCCCATGAAAACGAAAGTGTTAGTGATTGATGATTCAGCGCTGATCCGCAGCTTGCTGACTGAAATTATCAACGATACCAAAGACCTGCAGGTCGTTGGTGCGGCGCCGGACCCGTTAGTAGCGCGTGAAATGATCAAGCAGTTGAATCCGGATGTGCTGACACTGGATGTGGAAATGCCAAGAATGGATGGCCTGGATTTCCTGGAAAAACTCATGCGTCTGCGCCCTATGCCGGTATTGATGGTATCGACGCTGACTGAAAAAGGCTCTGAAATCACACTGCGTGCATTAGAGCTGGGCGCTACAGACTTTGTGACCAAACCTAAAATGGGCATCTCTCAAGGTATGCAGCAATATGCGGATGAAATTACGGATAAGATTCGTACTGCGGCCAAGGCTAAGGTCAGTACCCTGCAAAATATTGCCAAAGCATCGGTCTCAGGTGGCCAGCCACAAAATGCTATTCGCAACCCTTTAATCAGTAGTGAAAAATTATTGATTATTGGTGCGTCCACCGGCGGAACTGAAGCCATTAAAGCGTTTCTCATGCAAATGCCTTCTGACTGCCCAGGTGTGTTAATCACCCAGCATATGCCAGCCGGATTCACAAAATCCTTTGCTGACCGTCTGGACAGCCTCTGCAAAATCTCGGTTAAAGAAGCAGTGGATGGCGAGCGTATATTGCCAGGCCATGCCTATATTGCACCAGGTGATAAACATTTGTTGCTGGGCAGGAGCGGGGCTAACTATGTCACCAAACTGTCAGACGCTGAACCGGTAAATAGACATAAACCATCGGTAGATGTATTGTTTGACTCTGCTGCGGTGAATGCCGGTAAAAATGCGATCGGCATTATCATGACCGGTATGGGTAAAGACGGCGCGGTGGGCATGTTGAGCATGAAAGATGCAGGCGCGCATAACTTTGCACAGAATGAAGAGAGCTGTGTGGTTTATGGCATGCCGCGTGAGGCGGTAGCACACGGTGGTGTGCATGAAGTTGCACATTTGAAAGACCTGCCAAAAATGGTGTTGCATTACCTGGCAACGAATAGTGATCGTGCCTTGCGCGTGTAAGGACTTCAAAAGAATAAACAGGCAAATCAGGGCTTTATTGCCACTAGCATTTGAACCGTATGGAGCGATAATGCTTGATATAAATATGTCACTAAAGATAGCGGAGTAATAAATGGGAAATCCGAATACTAAATTTCTTGTGGTTGATGATTTTTCAACCATGCGCAGAATCGTGCGTAACCTGCTTAAAGAGCTGGGTTATAACAATGTTGAGGAAGCCGAAGATGGCGCTGATGCATTAAGCAAACTGCGTAGTGGTGATTTCGAATTTGTCGTATCTGACTGGAATATGCCTAACATGGATGGGCTGACCATGCTGCAGAATATTCGTGCAGATGCAAAGTTATCCAAATTGCCTGTGTTGATGGTAACTGCAGAAGCTAAAAAAGAAAACATTATCGCCGCCGCACAAGCCAAAGCCAATGGCTACGTAGTCAAGCCTTTTACGGCCGCCACGCTTGAAGAAAAATTATCGAAAATTTTTGAGAAATTGGAAAAAGGCGAGGCTTAATCATGACCGAAGCTGTCAATCCGAAACAAGACAATATCGTGGTAGAAATGGCTTCTGCCATGATGCAAAACCTGAGCGGTAATCAACAGGAAGAAATGATCAGCCGGATTGGCCAAATGACACGCTCGCTGCACGACAGCTTGAGTGCATTAGGTTATGACAAGGTATTGGAACAGGTAGCACAGGAAATTCCGAATGCGCGTGACCGGTTGAACTATGTTGCGAGAATGACGGAGCAGGCCGCTGAACGTGTGCTGAATGCCACTGACCTGGCGACGCCATTGCAATCTGAAATTGCTGATCGTGCCCATGCATTACAGGCACGCTGGCAAGAGGTGATGGCTAAATCAGCACTTAAATCAGAGTACGACTCGGTAGTACATGAAACGCTGGATTACCTTGCTCTGGCAGATAAAAATACGACAGAAACCAAGTCTCTGCTGATGGATATCATGATGGCGCAGGATTTTCAGGATCTGACAGGCCAGGTGATCAAAAAAATCACTACCCTGGTGCAGGAACTCGAAGGGCAACTGGTACAGGTACTGCTGGATTTCTCACCAGGAGCCAAAAAAGAAGAGCCTTCAGAATCATTGCTGAATGGTCCGCAAATTGATCCGCACAATAAAGTAGATGTGGTTTCTAACCAGGAACAGGTTGATGATTTGCTGGATAGCCTGGGGTTTTAAATCCAAGGCTTTTAAATCATTTTTTAAGCATGGTTTCGTGTTAAATAAAAAAAAGGGCCGGTTGGCCCTTTTTGTTATGTATAGCCGACACGCTCTTCTGCAGGCAGTGACGCTAATTCTTCATCGGTATACACCCGTCCACGCGTGATAAATGCAAAACCACTGCCGCCGTCCAGCGAAAATGAACCGCTGGAGCCGGGTACCGCATCAAGGATGGTATGTGTATTAGTCATAAAACTGAAGTGGCTATCGCCCATATAAAAAATAGCCCCGGCCAGCACACCAAGCTTTACGTCAGAAGGGCTGGGCCTGAATTCATTGGCAGGCATGCACATGGGGCCACTGCCTTCACAGCAGCCGCCTGATTGCAGGAAAACAATTGGTCCATGTTGTTCGGTAAGCTTTTCTATCAAGCTGATTGCCGAGGGCGTAGCAGAAAGTCGTTCAGCCATTGTTGTTCCTTTTATGAGATGCACTGAAAGTATAGACAATAAAGGGCGATAAATTCGCCCTTTATTGTTGCTGCTGGATCTGACTTAAAACGAGGTTAGAAGAAACCCAGTTTTTTCGGGCTATAGCTCACCAGCAGGTTTTTAGTTTGCTGGTAATGGTCAAGCATCATCTTGTGTGTTTCACGGCCGATACCGGACTCTTTGTAGCCACCAAAGGCAGCATGGGCAGGGTAGGCGTGGTAACAGTTGGTCCATACACGGCCAGCTTTGATGCCACGGCCCATACGGTAAGCACGGCTGCCATCACGTGACCACACACCTGATCCCAGGCCAAAAATAGTGTCATTGGCAATGCTCAGGGCTTCGGCTTCATCTTTAAATGTAGTCACCGCCAACACCGGGCCAAAAATTTCTTCCTGGAAAATACGCATCTTGTTGTGGCCTTTAAACAAGGTTGGCTTGACGTAGTAACCTTCAGCCAGATCACCAGCCAGAACATTACGCTCACCACCACACAGCAGTTGCGCGCCTTCCTGGTTGCCGATATCCATGTAAGACAAGATCTTGTTGATCTGGTCCTGGGAAGCCTGCGCTCCAATCATGGTGTTAGGGTCCAGCGGGTTGCCTTGCTTGATCGCGGCCACACGCGGCAACACGCGCTCCATGAATTTGTCGTAAATGGATTCCTGGATCAATGCACGTGATGGACAGGTACAGACTTCACCCTGGTTAAACGCGAACAGCACCAGCCCTTCAACAGCTTTATCGAGGAAATCATCGTCAGCAGACATGATGTCTTCAAAGAAGATGTTAGGTGATTTACCACCCAGTTCCAATGTGGCAGGAATCAGGTTGCTGGCAGCTGCCTGGGCAATAAAGCGGCCGGTCGCGGTAGAGCCGGTGAAAGCGATCTTGTTGATGCGCTTGCTGTTTGAAAGCGGGGCGCCTACTTCACGGCCATAACCGTTCACGATATTCATGACGCCCGGCGGCAATATGTCACCAATCACTTCCATCAATATCAGGATACTGATAGGCGTGAATTCTGCCGGTTTCATCACCACACAGTTACCGGCAGCAATTGCGGGTGCCAGTTTCCAGGCCGCCATCAAAATAGGGAAGTTCCACGGGATGATCTGGCCAACCACGCCTAGTGGCTCATGGAAATGATAGGCGACTGTGTTTTCGTCCAGCTCGCTCAGACTGCCCTCCTGTGCGCGTAAAGCACCAGCAAAATACCTGAAATGGTCCGCGGCTAGAGGAATATCCGCATTCATAGTCTCACGGATTGGTTTCCCGTTATCTATCGTTTCAGCAGTAGCGATCAACTCCAGGTTTTGTTCGATACGGTCTGCGATTTTCAGCAGTAAATTAGAGCGTTCTGCTGCAGGTGTTTTTGCCCATTTATCTGAAGCTGCATGCGCAGCATCCAGCGCCAGCTCAACATCTTCAGCACTGGAACGGGCAGCCTGCGTATAGGGCTTGCCAGTAATCGGGGAAATCGCATCAAAATACTCACCTTTGACCGGGGCAACCCATTTGCCACCGATAAAGTTGTCGTATTTCGCCTTGTAAGGGACTTTTACCCCCATGGCTTTCAATAGATCCAAACTCATATTCA